>CAYNKL010000121.1:0-12648 GCA_964397775.1 uncultured Rhodobacterales bacterium
AGCCCTCGCGGGCTCAATTCACCCCCGGGATATTTGGACCAAGAAGAAGCGGCGGAGGGGTGCGTTTGGCTGTGGGCAGCGATGCGACCCGGGGGCGGCAAGCAGAAAGGCCGGCCCCGCGAAGGGCCGGCCCGGTGTTTCGATCCGCGCTGTGGCGCGATCAGTCGATGCGCGTCAGCAGGTCGCCGATGCTCTGCTTGGCATCGCCGTAGTACATCCGCGTGTTGTCCTTGAAGAACAGCGGGTTCTCGATGCCCGAGTAGCCGGTGCCCGCGCCGCGCTTGCAGACGAAAACGGTCTTGGCCTTCCAGACCTCGAGCACCGGCATGCCGGCGATGGGGCTGTTGGGATCGTCCTGGGCGGCGGGGTTCACGATGTCGTTCGAGCCGATCACGATGACAACGTCGGTGTCGGGGAAGTCGTCGTTGATCTCTTCCATCTCCAGCACGATGTCGTAGGGCACCTTGGCCTCGGCCAGAAGCACGTTCATGTGCCCCGGCAGACGGCCCGCCACGGGGTGGATGGCGAAGCGCACCTCCTTGCCCTTGGCACGCAGCTTGCGCGTGAGCTCGGCAACGTTGGTCTGCGCCTGCGCCACGGCCATGCCGTAGCCCGGGACGATGACCACGCTGTCGGCCTCGTCCAGGGCGCCGGCGACGGAATCGGCATCGGTCGAGACCATCTCGCCCTCGACCTCCTGCGCGGGGCCCGCCGAGCCGCCAAAGCCGCCGAGGATCACCGAGATGAACGAGCGGTTCATGGCCTTGCACATGATGTAGGACAGGATGGCGCCCGAAGAGCCCACCAGCGCGCCCACCACGATGAGCAGGTCATTGGAGAGCGAGAAGCCGATGGCCGCCGCCGCCCAGCCCGAGTAGCTGTTCAGCATGGAGACCACGACCGGCATGTCGGCGCCGCCGATGCCCATGATCAGGTGGTAGCCGATGAAGAGCGCGCAGAGCGTCATTAGGAAGAGCGGGAAGAATCCGCCCGAGCCGAAGTACCAGAACAGGCACAGCACCGAGATCACCGCTGCGGCGATGTTGAGCATGTGCCCGCCGGGCAGCTTCGTGGCGGCCGAGGAGACCTTGCCGGCGAGCTTGCCGTAGGCCACGACCGAGCCGGTGAAGGTGACGGCCCCGATGAAGATGCCGAGGAAGAGCTCGACCTTGAGGATGTTGAGCTCGACCTGCGACTTGTGCGCGACGAGTTCGGCGAAGGTGCCGACCACGTCCGCGCCCGCGGCCTGCGCCTCGGCCACGGCGCCCATGGTGAAGTGGGCGTTGTAGCCGACGAAGACCGCCGCGAGGCCGACCAGCGAGTGCATGGCCGCCACGAGCTGCGGCATCTCGGTCATCTCGACCTTCTTGGCGACGTAGACGCCGATGCCGCCGCCCGCCGCGATCAGCACGACCGAGAGCAGCCAGAGGCCCGAGCCGGGCCCGATGAGCGTGGCGAGGACCGCGAGGCCCATGCCGACGATGCCGTACCAGACGGCACGTTTTGCGCTTTCCTGTCCCGAAAGCCCGCAAAGCGACAGGATGAACAGGACAGCCGCGACCACATCGGCCGCCGTGGTGAATCCGAACTCCATGGTTTCTGTCCCCCCTTACGACTTCTGGAACATGGCGAGCATGCGCCGCGTGACGAGGAAGCCGCCGAAGATGTTGATCCCGGTCATGAAGACCGAGAGCGCCGCCAGCAGCACCACGAGGAAGCTGCCCGAGCCGATCTGCATGAGCGCGCCGAGGATGATGATCGACGAGATCGCGTTCGTGACGGCCATGAGCGGCGTGTGCAGCGAGTGGCTGACGTTCCAGATGACCTGGAAGCCGACGAAGACCGAGAGCACGAAGACGATGAAGTGCTGCATGAAGGAGGCCGGCGCCACGAGGCCCACGGCCAGCAGGAGCACGGCGCCCACGGCGAGCAGCGTGACCTGTTGCTTGGTCTGCTGCTTGAAGGCGGCCACTTCCTTGGCGCGCTTCTCTTCCGGCGTCAGCTCCTTTTCCTTGGGCTTGGGCTTTTGCGCCGCGATGGCCTTGGTCTTGGGCGGCGGCGGCGGGAAGGTCACTTCCTTCTCGTGCGCGATGGTGGCGCCGCGGATGACATCGTCTTCCATGTTGTGGTCGACCTTGCCGTCCTTCTCGGGCGTCAGGTCGGTCATCAGGTGACGGATGTTGGTGGCGTAGAGGCTGGAGGCCTGTGTGGCCATGCGCGAAGGGAAGTCGGTGTAGCCGATGATGGTCACGCCGTTGTCGGTGACGATCTTGTCGTCCTTCACCGTCATCTTGCAGTTGCCGCCGCGTTCGGCCGCGAGGTCGACGATGACGCTGCCGCGCTTCATCGCCTTGACCATGTCCTCGGTCCAGAGCTCGGGCGCCTCGCGGTTGGGGATCAGCGCCGTGGTGATGACGATGTCCATTTCCGGCGCGAGTTCGCGGAACTTGGCGAGCTGGGCTTCGCGGAATTCCGGGGAGGAGGGCTTGGCGTAGCCGCCCGATTCCGAGCCGTCGGTCTGCTCTTCCTCGAAGTCGAGGTAGACGAACTCTGCCCCCATGCTTTCGATCTGCTCGGCCACTTCCGGCCGCACGTCGAAGGCGTAGGTGATGGCGCCGAGGCTGGTGGAGGTGCCGATGGCGGCGAGGCCTGCGACGCCGGCGCCGACGACCAGCACCTTGGCCGGGGGCACCTTGCCCGCGGCGGTCACCTGGCCGGTGAAGAAGCGGCCGAAGTTGTTGCCCGCCTCGATCACCGCGCGGTAGCCGGCGATGTTGGCCATGGAGCTGAGCGCGTCCATCTTCTGGGCGCGGCTGATCCGCGGGATCATGTCCATGGCGATGACGCTGGCGCCCTTGGAGGCGGCAAGCTTCATCAGCTCTTCGTTGGAGCCGGGATAGAAGTGCGAGATCAGCGTCTTGGTCTCGTCAAGGTAGCCGAGCTCGTCCTCCGTGGGCGGCCGGACCTTGGCGATGATGTCGGACCCGGCCCAGAGCGCGTCAGCGCTCTCGACGATCTCGACCCCGGCTTCCTCGTAGGCGCTGTCGGCAAAACCGGCGGCCTTACCGGCGTTGGTCTCGATTGCGCAGTCGTAGCCCAGCTTTTGAAGCTGCCGCGCGGAGTCCGGGGTCATGGCGACCCGCGCCTCTCCCGGCAGGATCTCTTTCGGCGTGCCTATCTTCACGTGCGTCCCCCCTTTCACAAGGATGCCCCCAGGCGCGGGGGCTTTTGGAAATGTCTAGAAGTCTGACCTGTTCCTCACAAGTCCGGCCCCGAGACACAACCTCAGATTGGCGGTTTCTTAAAGCCACCTTCGCGTTTGTTGCGCATATCGCGCGAAATCTGCCCGAAACTTGCGTCGCATGACGTTCTCTTCCGGGACGATGAAACGTCGTTCTAGCACCCATACGAATAGAGGCACCAGCGGAAGGGCAAGTACGGCATCCCAGTAGAGAATGAGACCGGCCAGAATCATGACGTCTCCGAGGTAGATCGGGTTGCGCGTGCGGGTGAAGATGCCGGTGGTGACCATGCGGTCGGGCGCCTCGTGCGGAATGACCGTGGTGCGGTGGCGGCGCATTTCGGTGATGGCCAGCGCGGCCAGGACAATGCCCCCGCCGACGAGCAGGCCGCCCAGAAGATCCGCCCAGACCGGGCCGAAGCTCAGCCCTGCGGGCAGGAAGCGCACCTGCAGGCGCGCGAGCGCGAGCGCCCCCAGCAGCCAGACCGGCGGCATGTCGACCCATTTGATCATCGTGTTCCCCTTTGCTTTGGCGCCGACCTTCGGGCGCGGCAGGCAGGATGCCAAGGGGGCCGGCGGTCGCAGCGCTTGACCGGGCGCGCGCGAGGGGGTTTGACCTTTTCTGCAGCATAGACGCCGGAGGACCGCCTTGACCGATTTCACCTGGACCCGCAGCCAGTTCGACCTGCCCGAGGGGGTGGTCTATCTCGACGGCAATTCGCTGGGGCCCTTGCCCACAGCGGTGCCGGGCCGGATGGAGGCCGCGCAGCGCGAGTGGGCCACGCAGCTTATCGGTGGCTGGAACGAGGCGGGCTGGATGGAGATGCCGCGGCGGCTGGGGGATCGCGTGGGACGGTTGATCGGGGCCGAGCCCGGCCATACGGTGATCGGCGATACGCTGTCGATCAAGGTCTTTCAGGCGCTGGCGGCGGCACTGCGGCTGCGGCCGGACAGGCGGATTATCCTGAGCGATTCCGGTAACTTCCCGAGCGATCTTTACATGGCCGAGGGGCTGGTAAAGCTTCTGGGGCGCGACTACGAGCTGCGGCTGGTGGCGCCGGAGGCGGTCGAGGGGGCGATAACCGAGGAGGTTGCCGTGACCCTGATCACCGAGGTGGACTATCGCACCGGGCGGCGGCACGACATGGCACGCCTGACCGCAAAAGCACATGAAGTTGGCGCGCTAAGCATTTGGGATCTTGCGCATTCCGCCGGGGCCTTCCCGATCGGCGCGACCAGGGGCGGCGCGGATTTCGCCGTTGGCTGCACCTACAAGTACCTCAACGCCGGACCCGGCGGGCCCGCCTTCATCTACGTCGCCCCCGAGCATGCACAGGTGGCCGAACCGGCGCTGGCGGGCTGGCTGGGCCACGACGCGCCCTTTGCCTTCGAACAGGGCTACCGGCCCGGCAAGGGCATCGAACGGATGCGCGTCGGCACGCCCCCTGTCCTGCAGATGGCCGCGCTCGACGCCGCGCTGGACGTCTGGGACGGTGTCGATCTCGACGATCTGCGCGCCCGCTCGCTGGAGCTGGGGGACCGCTTCATCGCGAAGGTCGAGGCAAGCTGCCCCGGTCTCGACCTTGCCACCCCGCGCGACCACGCCGAGCGGGGCAGCCAGGTCTCGTTCCGGCACCCGGAGGGCTATGCCATCATGCAAGCGCTGATTGCCGAGGGCGTCGTGGGCGATTTCCGCGCGCCGGACATCCTGCGCTTCGGGATCACGCCGCTTTACCTTGGCGAGGCCGAGATCGATGCGGCGGTCGAGGTGCTGGCGCGGATCCTGCGCGACGCCCTTTGGGACAGGGAGGCGTACCGCACCCGCAAGGCCGTCACCTGACCGGCGCGCGGCGGAAATCCCGCCGCCGCCAAGGCCACGCTTGACCTGCCTCGGCGCCACGGCATCATTCGCCTGAGCTGGCGCGCGAAGGGAGACCCGCATGGCCCACACTCTGACCGTCAACGGCACCTCTCACCAGGTCGATCTTCCGGCGGAGGTGCCGCTTCTGTGGGTGCTGCGCGACGCGCTGAACCTGACCGGCACGAAGTACGGCTGCGGCGTGGCCGCCTGCGGGGCCTGCACCGTGCGGATCGGCGGCGAAGCGGTGCGGTCCTGCCAGGTGGCGCTTGCCGATGTCTGGGACGAGGTCACCACCATCGAAGGGCTCGGGACGCCCGAGGCGCTGCACCGGCTGCAGCAGGCCTGGATCGACCACCAGGTGGCGCAGTGCGGCTACTGCCAGTCCGGGCAGATCATGCAGGCCGCGGCGCTGCTGGCGCAGGTGCCGTCCCCCACCGATGCGGAAATCGACGATGCCATGGCTGGCAATCTCTGCCGCTGCGGCACCTACCCGCGCATCCGCGCCGCGATCCGCGCCGCCGCGCAGACGCAGGAGGGCTGAGCCATGGCCAGCATCGGCAAGATCGCCCGCCGCACCTTTCTGTTCGGGGCCGTTGTAGTGGCGGGCGGGGCCGCCTTCGGCGCTTGGTACGTCTCGCGCCCGCTCGCCAACCCGTTGCGGCCCGACGCGGGTGAGACCGCGATGAATGCTTTCGTTGTCATCGGCGAGGACGGCGTGACGCTGATCGCGCCCCGGGCCGAGATGGGACAGGGCGTGCAGACGACCTGGGCCGCGCTTCTGGCCGAGGAGCTGGATGTCGCCTGGGAGGACGTGCGCGTGATCCACGGACCGCCCGCCGCCGCCTATTACAACACGGTGCTCGGCAAGGAGGCCGTGGCGGGCAGCAGCTACGACACCTCGGCGCTGGCGCATAATTTCGGCGAGCTTGTCGGCAAGGCGGGGCGCTTCTTCGATCTGCAGGTCACCGGCGGCTCGACCTCGATGAAGGACGGCTACGAGCGGCTGCGGACCACGGGGGCGGCCACGCGCGAGGCGCTGAAGCAGGTCGCGGCGGAGCGGCTGGGGATCGCGGTGCCACAGCTGACCACCGAAAACGGCCAGGTCATCGCACCGGACGGGCGCGCCCTGCCCTATGCGGCGCTGGCCGGGGCGGCTGTCGGTGTCGAGACGCCCGAGATCGTCCTGCGGCCCCGGTCGGAGTGGAAATACCTCGGCACCAGCCTGCCGCGCGTCGACATGGTGGCCAAGTGCACCGGGACTGCCGAATTCGCCATCGACGTGCGGCAGGAGGGCATGAGGTTTGCCGCGGTGCGCCGGGCGCCGCACCGGGGTGGCATGCACGATTTCGACAGCCGCGCGGCCGAGCGCATGCCGGGGGTCGAGAAGATCGTCGACCTCGGTGACGGGATTGCCGTGATCGCCACGAACACCTGGCTGGCGCAGCAGGCGGCCGATGCGGTGGAGATCCGCTGGCAGGGTGCCTCGGGGTATCCCTCGACCACGGAGGCGATGTTCGAGGCCACGGCCGAGGCCTTTGACGGCGAGGTAGATTCGACGCTGCGCGACGACGGGCGGACCGATACGGTGCACGGCTATCGCGAGGTCAGTGCCGAATACCGCGTGCCCTTCGTCGCCCATGCGCCGATGGAGCCAATGACGGCCGCCGCTCTGATCGACGCGGAGGGGCTGAAGATCTGGGCCGGGTCGCAGGCGCCGCTGTTCGCCGCGCGCGCCTGCGCCGAGGCGGCGGGCGTGTCCGACGACCGGGTTCAGTTCACGACCACCTACATGGGCGGCGCCTTCGGACGGCGCGGCGAGCTGGACTTTGCCGTGATCGCGACGCGCATCGCCCGCGCCGTGCCGGGCACGCCGGTGCAGGTGACCTGGTCGCGCGAGGAGGACATGACGCATGACTTCTACCGCCCCGGGGCCATCGCGCGGCTCCGCGGCGGGATCGCCGGCGGAAAGGCCGTGATGTTCGACGCGCAGGTGAGCGCGCCTTCGGTCACGCGGCAGGTCATGCGGCGCTGGATGGGCACGGCGCCCTCGGGGCCCGACGGCATCATAGTGGAGGGGCTCGCCAATCAGCCCTACCGCATCCCGAACTACCGCGTGCGCGGCTACGCCGCCGATATCCAGCCGCCGCTGGGCTACTGGCGCTCGGTCGGGCACAGTCACAACGGCTTCTTCCACGAGAGCTTCATCGACGAGATGGCCCATGCCGCCGGGGCCGATCCGCTGGACTTCCGCATGGCGCTCACGCGCGAGGAATGGGAGCCCGCTTACGGCGTGCTTGAGGCGGTGCGCGAGATGTCGGACTGGGACGGCGCGCGGCCCGAGGGCACCGGGCGCGGTGTGGCGCTGTGCTATTCCTACGGCACACCGGTGGCGGTGGTGCTCGAGGTGGCCGACCGCGAGGGCCGCGTGGCGCTGACCCGGGCCTGGGTGGCGGCGGATCCGGGCGTGGCGCTCGATCCGCGCAACATCGAGGCGCAGCTGACCGGAGGGCTGGCTTTTGGGCTGTCCGCGGCCATCGGCGAAGAGATCACCTTCGCCCGCGGGATCGTGGAGCAGAGGAATTTTCCCGATTACGAACCGCTGCGGATCACCGCGATGCCGGAGGTCTCGGTGCGCCTCCTGGAACGGCAGGCTCGGATCGGCGGGATTGGCGAGGTCGCTGTGCCGCCTGCGGCACCGGCGCTGGCCAACGCGCTCTTCGACCTCACGGGCGAGCGGCTGCGCACCCTGCCACTGCGCCACAGCGTCGATTTCGTGACCTGAGGCTCAGGCGCTCTGTCGAACGGGCGTTGCCTTGTCGCGGGCCCAGGTGCGGCAGGCGGTGCCGAAGGCCTCGAACAGCGGGCGCGAGACCGGGTCGCTTGCCGCGTCCCACTCGGGGTGCCACTGCACCGAAAGGGTGAACCCCGAGGCGCCCTCGACATAGATCGCCTCGGGCGTCCCGTCGGGGGCGCGGCCTTCGATGACAATGCGCATGCCGGCGTCCTTGATGCCCTGCCCATGCAGCGTGTTGGTCATGACTTCGGGCGCCCCGAAAAGGCTGTGAAACACCCCGCCCTCGGTCAGGGTCACCTTGTGGCGCAGGGCAAACTTCTCCTCCAGCGTACCATCCGGGGGCATGCGGTGGTTCATGCGGCCCGGCAGGTCGCGGATCTCGGGGTAGAGCGTGCCGCCCATGGCGACGTTGACCTCCTGGAAGCCGCGGCAGATGCCGAAGACGGGCTGGCCGCGCTCGACGCAGGCGCGCACCAGCGGCAGCGCGATGGCATCGCGGGCGCGGTCGTGGGCGCCGTGCGCCTCGGTCCAGGTCTCGCCGTATTCCTCGGGGTGGACGTTGGGCCGGCCGCCGGTCAGCAGGAAGCCGTCGCAGGCCTCGAGCAGCTCCTCGACCGACACGAGCCGCGGATCGGCGGGGATCAGCAGCGGCAGGCAGTCGGATACCTGCGCGACCGCCTCGGAGTTCATCGCGCCGCCCGCGTGGGCGGAATACTCCTCGTTGATGAGGTGATGGTTGCCGATGATGCCGACGACGGGGCGGGTCATGAGGTCTGCTCCTGTTCTTCATCGCTCAATCTAGGACAGATCGCGGCGCGGAAAAAGGTGGACGGGCGCGCAGTGTACCTGCGCGGGGCCACAGACGCCCGTTTTGCGGGCAGAAATCAGGCCAGTGCGGACAGGCCGGCCGCCGCGATCCCTGCCTCGGCCGCCGCCGCGTCGTTGTCGGAGGTGTCGCCCGTCACGCCGACCGCGCCGATCGTGTCCCCCTGCCCGTCCTGCACCAGCACGCCGCCGGGGACAGGGATCAGCTGGCCGCCGAAGGCGCCGTTGGCCGCGCCCATGAAATAGGCCTGCGACTCGGCCCGGGCCATCTGGGCGGAGCCGGGCATGCCGAGCATGACGGCGCCGTAGGCCTTGCCGTGGGCGATCTGGAACCGGCCGGGGCTCGCGCCATCCTCGCGCTCGAAGGCAAGGACGTTGCCGCCCGCGTCGAGAACGACGACCGAGAGCGGCTTGAGACCAAGCGCGCGGCCCTTGGCGCGGGTCTCGGCGATGATGGTACGGGCGGTATCGAGAGATAGAGTCATCTTCGGTCGAACTCCTTGCGTGCTCCGGCGCCAGCGGGCCGGCGGGGCCGCCCTTGGCACCTTGGTGACATCTTCGGGCCCCGCCGCCGATCCGGCAAGGCAGCGGCCTGCGTTTCTTCTCGCCCCAAATACCTTGGGGGGCGGCCCGCAGGGCCGCGGGGCAAAGCCCCAACCGGCGCGCGCGCAGCGTGCGCCCCCCCGGCGACCCGCCAAAGGCGGGGCGCAATACCTCAACCTGCGCGACCCGCGCGATACGCGGGCCGCCAGACCTCAGCCCTGCGCCTTCAGCTCCAGGCGCCGGGCGTGCAGCACCGGTTCGGTGTAGCCCGAGGGCTGATCGCGGCCCTTGAAGACCAGATCGCAGGCCGCCTTGAAGGCCACCGTGTCGAAGCTAGGCGCCATGGGGCGGTAGGACGGGTCGCCTTCGTTCTGGCGGTCCACTACCTCGGCCATGCGCTTCATGGTGGACATGACCTCTTCCTCGGAGACCACGCCGTGGTGCAGCCAGTTGGCCAGGTGCTGCGAAGAGATGCGGCAGGTGGCGCGGTCCTCCATGAGGCCCACGTCGTGGATGTCGGGCACCTTCGAACACCCCACGCCATGGTCGACCCAGCGCACCACGTAGCCGAGGATCCCTTGCGCGTTGTTCTCGATCTCTTCGCGGATCTCGTCCTCGGGCCAGTTCGTGCCGTCCGCCACCGGGATCGTCAGCAGATCCTCGAGCGAGGCGCGCGGGCCGCCTGCGGCGATCTCGGCCTGGCGGTCGAGCACGTCGACCTCATGGTAGTGCAGCGCGTGAAGGGTGGCGGCGGTGGGCGACGGGACCCAGCCGCAGTTGGCGCCCGCCTTGGGGTGACCCACTTTGGCGTTGAGCATGTCGGCCATGAGGTCAGGCATCGCCCACATGCCCTTGCCGATCTGAGCCTTGCCCCGCAGCCCGCAGGCGAGGCCGATGTCGACGTTTCGGTCCTCGTAGGCGGAAATCCAGGCGGTGCCTTTCATTGTGCCCTTGCGGACCATGGCACCGGCCTCCATGGCGGTGTGCATCTCATCGCCCGTGCGGTCGAGGAAGCCGGTGTTGATGAAGGCCACGCGGTGCTTGGCGGCGCGGATGCATTCCTTGAGGTTGGCGCTGGTGCGGCGTTCCTCGTCCATGATGCCGAGCTTCACGGTGTATTTCGGCAGGCCGAGCGCCTCTTCCACGAAGGAGAAGATCTCGTCCGCGAAGGCCACCTCGGCGGGGCCGTGCATCTTGGGTTTGACCACGTAGACCGAGCCTTCGGTCGAGTTGCGCGGGCCTTCGGTCTTTTTCAGGTCGTGGATGGCACAGATCGTGGTGACCATCGCGTCCATCAGGCCCTCGTAGATCTCGGAGCCGTCCTTGAGCAGGATCGCGGGGTTGGTCATCAGGTGGCCGACGTTGCGCACCAGCATGAGCGCCCGGCCCTTGAGCGTGACCTCGCGCCCGTCGGGCGCGGTGCAGACCCGGTCTGGGTTGAGCGCGCGGGTGACGGTCTTGTCGCCCTTCTCGAAACGCTCCTGCAGATCGCCCTTCATGAGGCCGAGCCAGTTGGTGTAAGCGAGCGTCTTGTCCTCGCCGTCGACGCAGGCGACGGAATCCTCGCAGTCCATGATGGCCGAGACGGCGGCCTCCATCAGCACGTCGGCGAGGCCCGCCGGGTCGTCCTTGCCGATGAAATGCTCGCGGTCGATGACCAGCTCGACGTGCAGGCCGTGGTTGGAGAGCACGATGGCTTCGGGGTCTGTCGGATCGCCGCGGTAGCCGACAAATTGCCCTGCGTCCTGAAGCGGATGGCCGTCGATCTTCAGGCTGCCGCCGTCGACGACAAAGCGCGTGGCCTGCGCGAAGCTGCCGCCCGAGACCGGGAAGGTCGCGTCGAGGAAGGCCTTGGCGGCCTTGACCACCTCCTGCCCGCGCGCGGTGTCGAAGGCACCCGAGGGCGCTGGCGCGCCGAGCGCATCGGTGCCGTAGAAGGCATCGTAGAGGCTGCCCCAGCGGGCATTGGCCGCGTTGAGCGCGTAGCGCGCGTTGGTGATCGGCACCACGAGCTGCGGCCCTGGCGTGGTCGCGAACTCGGGGTCGGTGTTCATCGTCTCGATATGGAAATCCTCGCCCTCGGGGACGAGGTAGCCCAGTTCGGACAGGAAGCCCTTGTAGGCCTCCATGTCGGTGATCTTGCCCGGATGGGCCTTGTGCCAAGCGTCGAGCTCGGTCTGCATGCGGTCGCGCGTCGCCAGCAGCTCGGCGTTGCGGGGCCCGAAGTCGTGCGCGAGCGTCGAGAGCGCCCGCCAGAAGGTGTCGGCGTCGATGCCGGTGCCCGCAAGGGCCTTGTCCTCGATGAAGTCGGCCAGGATCGGATCGACGGAAAGGTCGCTTCGGGTAACGCGGGTGCTCATATGGACGACTCCGGACAGGTTTATCGGTTGGGCAAAGGTCTAGGCAAGTTTCCGATCGGAAACAAGGGTGGTCATATTACTTTACCAATTCAGGCCAGACCCGTCCCCCTGCCCCCGGCTCAGGCGGCCACGGCCTCGGCCTGCTGGCGGGTCCAGAGCGCGGCGTAGCGACCGCCGCGGCCGAGCAGCCCATCGTGCGTGCCCTCCTCGACCACCTCGCCGTCCTGCAGGACGACGATGCGGTCGGCGTCGGCGATGGTGGAGAGCCTGTGCGCGATGGTGATGACCGTACGCCCCTGCGCGGCGCGACGCAGCGCCTCCTGGATCTCGGCCTCGGTTTCGCTGTCGAGCGCACTGGTGGCCTCGTCGAGCAGGAGGATCGGCGGATCCTTGAGCAGCGTGCGGGCGATGCCGACGCGCTGCTTTTCCCCGCCCGAGAGCTTGAGGCCCCGCTCGCCGACCTGCGTGTCGTAGCCTTTGGGCAGCCCGGCGATGAAGTCGTGGATCTGGGCGGCGCGGGCAGCTTCCTCGATATCGTGCTGGGTGGCGCCCTCGCGACCGTAGGCGATGTTGTAGCGGATGGTGTCGTTGAAGAGCACCGTGTCCTGCGGGACGACGCCGATGACGGCGTGCAGGCTGTCCTGGGTCACGTCGCGAATGTCCTGTCCGTCGATGCGTATGGCACCGCCGGAGACGTCGTAGAAGCGGAAGAGCAGCCGGCCGATGGTGCTTTTGCCCGAGCCAGTGGGGCCGACGAGGGCCAGCGTCTCGCCCGCGCCGACGGCCAGCGAAACGCCCTTGAGGATCTGGCGGTCGGGGTCGTAGCCGAAGCGGATGTCGTCGAGCGTGACCTCGCCGCGGGTGACCCGAAGGGTCGTGGCCCCGGGCTTGTCGGAGACATCGAGCGGCTGTTCGAGCAGGTCGAACATCTGGCCCATGTCGACGAGCGCCTGCCGGATCTCGCGGTAAACGGTGCCGAGGAAGTTCAGCGGCATGGTGATCTGGATCATGTAGGCGTTGACCA
>CAYNKL010000122.1:0-12511 GCA_964397775.1 uncultured Rhodobacterales bacterium
ATCTCGCCAAGGTTGAAAGGCGCGCCCGCGGCGCCCGCCCGGCCGCGCACCATGACGGCCCCGACCTCGGGCGGCCGCAGCCAGGTGACCTCTCCGCCCGCGTCCAGATCGGACCACAGCGCCCTGAGCCGCGCCGCGGGCGCCCGGGCCAGCAGCCCCATCCAGTCCTTGCGTTCCAGCGCCGCGCCCATCGCGACCTCCTGTCTTGGGGAAAACCGACATCTTGCGGAGTTGTCGGTTTTTCTATACAACTAGACAAATACAGATTCGCCGGCAGCCCGGCAAGCCCCGAAAGCATGAAGGTTCCGTGACATGGGCCGCACCGCGCTCTGGACCGCCATTTCCGACAGTCTCACCGCCGACATCGCCGGGGGCCGCTACCGCGCGGGAGACAAGCTCCCGACCGAGGCAGAGCTTGCCACACGCTTCGGCGTGAACCGCCACACCGTGCGCCGCGCGCTCGAGGCGCTGCACGACCGCGGCCTGACCCACGCCCGTCGCGGTGCGGGCGTCTTCGTGGCCTCGCGCCCCACCGACTATCCCATCGGACGGCGCACCCGCTTTCACCAGAACCTGCGCGCCGCGGGGCAGGAACCGGGGAAGGAGATCCTCGCGCTCGAGACCCGCCGCGCCGACCCGCGCGAGGCCGAGGCGCTGCAGCTTCCCGAAGGCGCAACCGTGCACGCCTACGACGGCCTGTCCTTCGCCGACGGCGTGCCCATCGCCACCTTCCGCAGCGTCTTTCCCTCGGATGCCCTGCCCGGCCTGCCCGATCACCTGCGCGAGACCCGCTCCGTGACCGAGGCGCTCTCCCGGTGCGGCGTGCCGGACTACACCCGGACCTCCACCCGCCTCACCGCCAAGGCCGCCAGCGCCACGCAGGCCCTGCACCTGCGCATCGACGAGGGCGCGCCGATCCTGCGCAGCGTCGGCATCAACGTCGATCCCGACGGCCGTCCGGTCGAATACGGGCGCACGTGGTTTGCCGGCGACCGCGTGACGCTGGTCATGGGCGACGAGACCGACTGAGCGCCGCCCGGGCCAGGTAGTGACGCGAAACTGCAGGGTGCCTTTCCCGCCAAGGACGAGCCCCGCTCCGGACGGCCTTGTTTTATTGACACTTTCGTACGGCTGTCACCTGCCCTACACAAACCGGCGCTATATCGCCCGGACACCCTAAGGTCCGAGCAGACAGATGACCCCAGATCCCGCCTCCCTGCGTCTCACCGGCGCCACGGTGCTGCGCGACGGCGCCTTGCAGCAGCGCTCTGTCGCGATCGAGGAGGGGCGCATCTCGAAGGGTCCCCTGCCAGAGGTGGATCTGCGCGGCTACTACGTGCTGCCGGGAATCATCGACCTGCACGGCGATGCCTTCGAGCGCCAACTCGCGCCGCGGCCCTCCGCCCCCTTCCCCGTGGCCACCGCCCTGCGGGGCACCGACCGCGAAGCGGCCGCCAACGGCATCACCACCGCCTGGCTGGCCCACAGCTGGAGCTGGGAGGGCGGCCACCGCAGCCCCGAACATGCCGAGATGTTCCTGCAGGCGCTCGGCACCTACCGCCGCGAGGCGATGACCGACCTGCGCGTGCAGATCCGGTGCGAGACCCATACCGCCGAAACCATGGACCGGTTGCTGGCCGCCGTCCGGCGCCACCGCGTCGACTACGTGGTCTTCAACAACCACCTGGACGAGACGCTGCAGACGGTCGAGCTTGACCCCGCGCGTCTGGCGCAGGGGGCCCGGGCCGCGGGCCGGACGCCCGAGCAGCACCTCGCCACCCTGCGCGCCGCCGCGGAGCAGAAACGCGAGGTGCCGCGCTATCTCTGCCGCCTGGCCGAGGCCTTCGACACGCTGGGCATCACCTACGGCAGCCACGACGATCACGACGGCGAAACGCGCGAATTCTACTCGATGATCGGTGCCAAGATCTGCGAATTCCCCACCCGCCGCGCCGCCGCGGCGCTGGCCCGCGCAGTGGGCGACCCGATCCTCATGGGGGCGCCCAACGTGGTCCGTGGCGGATCGCAGTCGGGCAATGTCGCCGCAAGCGACCTGCTGCGCGCAGGGCTCTGCGACGCGCTGGTGTCGGACTACTACTATCCCGCGCTGGCGCAGGCCGCCTTTCGGCTGGCCGACGAGGGGCTGATGGATCTGCCGCGCGCCTGGGCCATGATCTCCGAACGGCCGGCCGAGATCATCCGCCTGCCCGATCGCGGCGTGATCGACTACGGGCGCCGCGCCGACCTGACCATCGTCAACGCGACCACACGCGGGATCGAGGCGACCATCGCGGGTGGCTGCATCACGCATCTTGCCGGCGAGGCTGCGGCGCGCTTCCTCGGGCAGCGCAGCGCGCTGCGCATGGCTGCCGAATAAGTTTGTCCGAACCGTTACGCCGCTGTCATCCGGAGCCGCTAGGCAAGGCCCTGTGAGTGTGACCGCGCGGGCCATCCGGCGATTTCCGGGCCCGCTGACCGTTTCAGGTACCCCAAGCCGCGTAACGAGTCATTTGATCCGTCATTTTTCGACGAACCGGGGGGTGGCCTGCGCCATCCCCCTATTTCGCAGTGCTGCGGGTCAGCTGGTCGACCCGAAATCCTCGACCAGCGCGAACCTCTCCCAGACAATCATCATGTCGGGGGAAAACCCGCCGTTGCGCTCGAAATAGGCACTGTGTCCGGCCTGCCAGTCCTCGAGGCTGTCATCCTCGCCCTCGGCGAGCGCCATGTCCTCGGTCACCTCGTCGAAGCGGCACTGCACAAGCTCCACCGTCTCGATCACCAGCGCCGGGGTTCCCTCCCAGGTCAGCGCAATGTCGCGGCGCCCGATCCGCGGCATGGCCTCGCCGCCCTCGTAGTCGCGCAGCGCCCCGCAGGTCGCCCGCTTGCGCCCCGACCGGACAAGCGCAAGCAGCTCGGAGCAGAGCGCGGCATTGTCGCCGAACCTGAAGGTTTCGGCCCCGGGATAGCGCTGCGTCAGGGTTTCGAGGTCGGCGGTCATCGGGGCTTCCTTGTGCGGGCGGCGGGTGTGTTCTGTGCCATTTGGGGTTCATGTCTGGCGACCCTGATCGCCATTCCCACCGCCCGGAACAAGGGGTGTCAGCCCCGCCCGGCGAGCGCCGGGGGCTTCGCGCTCAGTCGACGGCCTGTCAGCCTTCGTATTTCTCGAGGAAGGCGGCGACGTTCAGGCTCCGGAAATCCTCCAGCGCCTGCCGCAGGCGGTCGTGCTCCCAGTCCCACCAGCCCAGCGCGATCAGCCGGTCGGCAAGGTGGCGGGACAGACGGTCGCGCACGTGCTTGGCGGGCACACCGGCCACGATTTCGTAGGGCGAGACATCGTGCGTGACGATGGCGCCCGCGGCCACCACCGCGCCGTGGCCGAGCGTGATCCCGGGCTTCACCTGTGCGTTGTGCCCGATCCAGGTGTCATGGCCGATCCGCGCCTTGCGGGCCCGACGCTTCTCGAACCAGACGGCATCGTCCTCGGCATCCTCCCAGTAGGAGGCCGAGCGGTACATGAAGTGATGCAGGCTTGCCCGGTCGAGCGGGTGATCCGTGGCGCCGATGCGGGCATAGCTCGCGATATTGGCGAACTTGCCGATCTCGGCGTTGGCGATGTCGCACATGCGGTCGCAATAGCTGTAGGCGCCGAGGCGGCTGTAGGCCACGCGGCTGCCCTTGCCGATCTCGGTATATGCGCCGAACTGGCTGTCGGTGATGGAGCAATCCTCGTGGATGAGGGGGCCTTTGGGGTCGAGCTTGGTCATGGGTCTTTTCCGGCGATTCTTGACAGGAGGTTAAACCGCCTCTGTAAGCCATTGAAATCCTTGAATCGCAAAAATTTCCCGGCCGGGACATGCCAGGACACCCTCAGTGGCCGCCCTCGCCCCCGCCGGAAATCAGCCGCCGCCGCAGGATGCCCGAGAGCCAGTCCATGAGCATCACCACCAGCACGATCAGGATGATGTAGTAGGTGACCTCCTCCCAGTCCTTCTGGGTGATCATAGCCTGCGTCAGCATCAGCCCGATGCCCCCGCCCGTGATCGCCCCGATCACCGTGGCCGAGCGGGTGTTGGATTCGAAGAAGTAGAGCACCTGGCTCAGCAGCACCGGCGTCACCTGCGGGATCACCCCGAAGCGGTAGCGCTGCACCGCCGAGGCTCCGGTCGAGCGCACGCCCTCGATCTGCTTCTCGTCGACGTTTTCCAGCGCCTCCGAGAACATCTTGCCGAAGCTGCCGGTGTCGGTCAGCAGGATCGCCAGCGACCCGGTCAGCGGCCCCGGCCCGAAGGCCCGCGCCAGCACGATGGTCCAGATCAGCGCATCGACGCCGCGGCACAGATCGAAGATCCGGCGGCAGACCTGCCGGACCACCACCAGCGGCGTGAAGTTCCGCGCCGCAAGAAATGCCAGCGGCAGCGCCACGATGGCCGCGCCGAAGGTGCCGAGGAAGGCCATGAGCACCGTCTCGACAATGGCCCAGGCCACGTCCGAATGGCGCCACATCTCGTTGTGCCAGAAGTCGTCCCAGATCGCCCCCGCCTCGCCCGAGGTGGCGCGGGACAGCAACTCGCCCGGCGCCATGCCGTGATAGGGGCTGTCGAGGGTGAAGAAGAAAAGCTCCCAGCCCATCGAATAGCGGAAGACCTCGGTCCGGTTGCGGGTGATCGTCACCCGCCCCGCGTCGGTCGTCACCATGACCCGGTTGCGCGCGGCCGAGATGAAATCGGGCATCGGCCCGTCCGGATAGGTCGCTTCGACCCCCCGCCCCTCGGACTTGGCCGAGATCGTGCCGTAGCCGGGCACGTCGTATTCCACGTGGTCGGGGTAATAGCGCACCTCGTGCCCCTTGGGCAGCGCGACCGTGGTCACGTCGCCCTCGACGGAAACCCACTCGGGATACGTGCCTTCGGGGTACTCGCCCTTCCGTTCGCCCTCGATGGCGAAGGTGATTTCCCCGGTGCGGTTGTCCCGCTCCACATGCGTTTTGTAGCTGTAGGTGTCCCGCACGAGGATCGCGCCGTTTTCCGGGCGGGCACGGTCGATCAGGCCCGGCACGTCGAAGGCGAAGAAGGCATAGACGAGGTAGGCCAGCACCAGCGCGGGCAGCCCGAAGGACCACAGCCGCTTTGTGCGGAACATGCCTTCGGCGCGGCTTTTCAGATCGTCGGCGGTCAGCGGGGCGGAGGCGGAAAGCATGGTCATGCGAGAAGGTCCTTCCGGCTGCCGTGGGTCAGGCGGTCACGCAGCGCGCTGCCGATCTGGTCCACCGCGACGATGGTGATGAAGAGAAGAAGGAAGATCGCCGCCGCCTGGTCGTAGCGGCCGATGCCCCAGGCCATGGCGTTCTTCAGCTCGTAGCCGATCCCGCCCGCGCCGACGAAGCCGAGGATGGCCGAGGCGCGGATATTGATCTCGAAGCGCAGCAGCGCGTAGCTCAGCCAGTTCGGCGCAACCTGCGGCACCACGCCCAGAAGCATCCTCTGCGTCCAGGTGGCCCCAACCGAGGCCAGCCCGTCCACGGGTTTGAGCGAGGCGTTCTCGTTCACCTCGGAGAAGAGCTTGCCCAGCGCGCCGACGGTGTGAAAGGCGATGGCGATCATCGCGGGCACCGGCCCGCCGCCCAGCACGAAGATCAGGATCAGGGCGATGACGATCTCGGGGATCGCGCGCATGATGTCCATCATGCGCCGCCACAGCGGGATCAGCCGCGGCCAGAGCGCCATGCCCCGCGTCGAGAGCATCGAAAGCACGGCACCCCCGAAGGCGCCGACCAGCGTCGCGACGGCGGCGATATTTATGGTCTCGATCAGCGCCGGAAGATACTCCAGCAGGTTTTCCGGCAATCTGCCGATCTTCGCGCCCGCCTCGGACAGGACGGCGGCCGGGAAGTCGAAGATCTGGTGAAGCCCCTCCCAGAAGCCGCCGGCGTTGCGTTCGTCCGCGGTGATGAAGCCGCCCGCCATGAGCGCGACGAAGATCGCCAGCAGGACCGCGCCGTAGATGCGCTTGCGGCGTGTCTGGGCGATGTAGCTTTCGCGGATATGCGCCGTCGCGCTTCCGTATGCGGGGGCTGCGGTCTGATCTGCCATGGAAGGTCCCGGAAAAGGGAAAGGGCCCGCGAAACGGCGGGCCCTTTCGGATGTGAAAGATCAGTTGTTGATCACTGACTCGCGGGCGGCGACGATCGACTTGTAATGATCGTGGGTCACCGGAACGAAGTCCTTCGCCTCGCCTGCGGCCACGCCGTAGGCGCACTCGGCGTCTTCTTCCCACATGTCGGCCAGGATCTCGGTCACGGTGTCCTTGACGTCCTGCGGCAGCGCCTGGCGGATCACGAAGGGCCCGTTGGGAATGATCTCCGACTGCCAGATCTGGGTCAGTTCGTTCATGTCGACCAGGCCGGCATCGACAGCCTTGCGCAGCGCGCCGTTGTTGTAGCCGTCTTCCCAGTTGCCGAGGCCGTCGGCCCAGGTCACGCCGGCGTCGACGTCGCCGTTGTTGACCGCGACAATGGTCTGCTCGTGGCCGCCGGTGAAGACCACGTCCGAGAAGTAGTCGCCCGGCTCCATCGAGTAGCCTGCCTCGGAAATCTCGACCGAGGGGATCAGGTAGCCGGAGGTCGAGTTCGGGTCACCGAAGCCAAAGGTCTTGCCTTCCATGTCGTCGAGGCTTTCGATGCCGCTTTCGGTGCGTGCGAACCCGATCGAGTAGTAGCCGATGGAGCCGTCGATGTTCTGGGTGGTCAGGACCGGTTCGACGGCCTCGGGGTCGGCGATATAGGTGCCTGCGTAGGAGGACGCGCCCATCATGGCCGCGTCGATGCTGCCGCCCAGAAGGCCCTGCATCACGCCGTTGTAGTCGGCCGGGGTAAAGACCTTCACCTCGACGCCGAGCGCGTCGGCGATCTTGTCGGCAAAGCACTGGTTCGTTGCCATACGGTCCTGGGCATTCTCACCGCCCAGCACGCCGAGGCGGAACTCGGTGATTTCGTCCTGCGCCAGCGCCGGTGCGGCGAGCGCGGTGGTTGCCACGAGGGCAGCGAGTAGTTTGTTCATGGGACGTCCCCTTGGTTGTTGACCCGTCCCGCAGATGCGGGCGGGCGTTCGTGGTTGCTTGGGTTCAGACAAAGGCCTCGGCATCGCGGACGCGGGCCTGCTGCGGCGTCTCCAGGGCGTTGATATCCGTGGAGGTCGCACCTTCGGAGAAATCGGCGCCGGCCCCGTAGATGTCGCGGGCCGCGCCGGTGGTGAGCTGGTCGGGCCGGCCGTCGAAGACGATCTTGCCGTTGCGCATGCCGATCACGCGGTCGCAGTAGTTCCGCGCGGTATCCAGCGTGTGCAGGTTGGCGATCACCATGCGGCCGTCTTCCTCGTGGATGCGGCGCAGGGCATCCATGACGATCTGCGCGTTCATCGGGTCGAGGCTCGCGATGGGTTCGTCGGCGAGGATGATCTGCGGGTCCTGCATGAGCGCCCGTGCGATGGCGACGCGCTGCTGCTGGCCGCCGGACAGGGCCTCGGCGCGCTTGGGGGCGTGCTCGGCGATGCCGAGACGGTCGAGGATCTCGATCGCCTTGTGGATGTCTTCGGTCGGGTAGAGGTTGAACAGCGTCGCCATGGTGGATCGCTTGTTCAGCGTGCCGTGCAGGACGTTCGACACCACGTCGAGTCGCGGCACGAGGTTGAACTGCTGAAAGATCATCGCGCACTGGGACTGCCATTCGCGCTTGGCACGCCCGGTCAGGTGGGTCACGTCACGATCGTTGAACCGGATCGCGCCTTCCGACGACTCGGTCAGCCGGTTGATCATCCGCAGCAGCGTCGACTTGCCCGCGCCGGAGGCACCGATGATGCCGACCATGGCGGGCTTCTCGATATGAAAATCCGCGCTGTCCACGGCAACGTTCGCGCCAAAGCGCTTTGTGAGTTTCTCGATCCGCAGCACTGCGTTCCCCCTGTCTTCGAGGGGCCGCATACGGGGCCAGATCAAAGATCAGGTGACGGATTTGCAAATCTTTGGTGACACTCGCTGCGTCGCGGCATCGCCGAAAGAGCCATGCATTGACGTTTTGGCGGCTATTCCGGCCTGCGGGTACCGCTTCGGGCCTGTTGGGTCTATTTGTATGCCGCAACGCAGAAACACATCACCCGACGCAAACCGACAGGTAACGCTCATGGCACACATCACACATACTGCACCGTTCCACAGCCGTTTCGGTAACCTTCTCGCGCACATCGGCGCAGCGCTGACCACCATCACCGAATCGAACCACCGCGTTCAGCAGGCCCAGCGCCTCCATCAGATGAGCGACGCGGAACTGGCCGAACTTGGCCTGAAGCGCGAAGAAATCGCCCACCACGTCTTCCGCGACCTCTTCTACATCTGAGGCGACGCCGCGCCGGTCACGGCGCGCCACATGCACCGTCGGAACGCAGGCAAAGGCGCTGCGTCATGTGACGGAACCCCGTCCGTCGAGGCGGGAAGAATGACAGGCCCGCGCCGCAAGGCGTAGGGCCTTTTCTTTTGGCCTTCGGGGTCCCGTGAGGATGTCCAGACGACGCCGAAACGAAAAAGGCCGCCCCGGAGGGCGGCCTTTCGCATAAGCGGCACAGAACCTGAGATCAGTTCTGCGCGTAGAATTCGATGACGAGGTTCGGCTCCATCATCACCGGGTAGGGCACGTCGCCCAGCGCCGGCGTCCGCACGAAGGTGGCGGTCATCTTGGAGTGGTCGGCCTCGATGTAGTCGGGCACGTCGCGCTCGGGCAGCTGGGTGGCCTCGATCACGGAGGCGAGCTGCTTCGACTTCTCGCGGACCTCGATCACGTCGCCTTCCTTGACCCGGTAGGACGGGATGTTCACGCGCTGACCGTTCACCAGGACGTGGCCATGGTTCACGAACTGACGTGCCGCGAAAACGGTGGGCACGAACTTGGCGCGGTAGACGACGGCGTCGAGACGGCGCTCGAGCAGGCCGATGAGAAGCTCACCGGTATCGCCGCGCTGACGCTCGGCTTCGCCGTAGATGCGGCGGAACTGCTTCTCGGTCAGGTCGCCGTAGTAGCCCTTGAGCTTCTGCTTGGCGCGCAGCTGCAGACCGAAGTCCGAAACCTTGCCCTTGCGGCGCTGGCCGTGCTGGCCGGGGCCGTATTCGCGGCGGTTCACCGGGGACTTCGGGCGGCCCCAGATGTTTTCGCCCATACGGCGGTCGATCTTGTACTTGGCAGAGGTGCGTTTGGTCACCGTCTGATCTCCTTCATAGTGTGCGAAGGGCGTTGTCCTTTGCCTTGCGGTTCATCCCGCGCGGCCGACAGGTCATCCCCTTGCGGGGGCCACCAACACCAATGAAGGCGCGCGTATACACCCTCAGTCGTGACTGTCAACGCTTCTCGTGGTCTCCCGCGGCGCCGGCATCCGGAAAACGGCTTCGCGGCGGGATCATCCCGCCGTTCCGGGCCGCGCGGCAGCCTGCCCTTGCACCGGGCCCACGCATGGGCCACGCTGTGATCTGCCGGGGTGAGTGGGCTGAGCCGTTCAGCTTTCCCGGAAAAATGAGGGGTGGGTGGCGCGCCGTCCGTAAAGGCAGAGGCGTGACGCCATGAGACCCCGGACCGTCTTGGTGGAGGGAAGACTTCATGACGAACGTGGTGATCGCATCGGCCGGCCGGACAGCCGTCGGCAGCTTCGGGGGGGCATTCGCAAACACCCCCGCGCATGACCTTGGCGCCGCGGTGCTTCAGGGCCTTGTGGAACGGGCCGGCATCGACAAGAGCGAGGTCTCCGAGACCATCCTCGGGCAGGTGCTGACCGCAGGGCAGGGCCAGAACCCCGCCCGCCAGGCCCACATCAACGCCGGACTGCCGCAGGAAAGCGCGGCCTGGGGCATCAACCAGGTCTGCGGCTCGGGCCTGCGCGCCGTGGCGCTCGGCGTCCAGCACATCCTGCTGGGTGACGCGACCATCGTCGCCGCAGGCGGTCAGGAAAACATGTCGATGTCGCCCCACTGCGCGAACCTGCGCCAGGGCCACAAGATGGGCGACATGAAATACATCGACACCATGATCAAGGACGGCCTCTGGGATGCCTTCAACGGCTACCACATGGGTCAAACCGCGGAGAACGTTGCCGAGAAATGGCAGATCTCGCGCGAGATGCAGGACGAGTTCGCACTTGCCTCGCAGAACAAGGCCGAGGCCGCGCAGACCGCAGGCCGGTTCGACGACGAGGTGATCCCCTACACCGTCTCGACCCGCAAGGGCGACATCGTCGTCGATAAGGATGAATACATCCGCTACGGCGCCACCATGGAAGGCATGCAGAAGCTGCGCCCCGCCTTCACCAAGGACGGCACAGTGACGGCGGCCAACGCCTCGGGTCTCAACGACGGTGCCGCGGGTGCCCTTCTGATGACCGCGGAAGAAGCCGAGAAGCGCGGCATCGAACCGCTTGCCCGCGTGGTGTCCTACGCGACCGCCGGGCTCGACCCGTCGATCATGGGCGCGGGGCCGATCTACGCCTCGCGCAAGGCGCTGGAAAAGGCCGGCTGGAAGGTCGACGACCTCGACCTGATCGAAGCCAACGAAGCCTTTGCCGCGCAGGCCTGTGCCGTGAACAAGGACATGGGCTGGGATCCGGAGAAGGTGAACGTCAACGGCGGCGCGATCGCGATCGGCCACCCGATCGGCGCCTCGGGCGCGCGCGTCCTGAACACGCTGCTGTTCGAGATGAAGCGGCGCGGCGCCAAGAAGGGGCTCGCCACGCTCTGCATCGGTGGCGGCATGGGCGTCGCCGTCTGCGTCGAACGCCCCTGAGACCGGGAGGGCGGGGCCAGGGCCCCGCCTTTTTCATATGAAATTACCCCATTCCCCCGAACAGATCGTCTTTTCCGGCGGCGGGCTGCGTTGCTTCTGGCAGGGCGGCGTCATGGAAGTTCTGACGCAGCACATGACGCTGGATCCCGCACGCGTGACGGGGGTCTCGGGCGGTGCCCTGTCGGCCGTGGGCTATCTCAGCGGCTGCGAGCGGCGGCTGCTCGACATGATGTGCGAGGCCTTTTCCGAGCAGGACCACAATCACAACCTGCTGGACCCGCGACAGATCTTCGAGCGTGGCGGGCACGGCATCACCTCTCACCAGCAGATCTACTGCGAGGTGGTCGAGGAGGTCATCACCGAGGAGGCCGCGCAGCGGGTGGCCGACGGCCCGCAGCTTCAGATCCTCGTGGCGCATCCGCCGGACCACGACTGGCCAAAGCTGACCGGCGCGGCCATGACGCTTTTCTACGAAACCGAGCTGCACGTGATCGGGTCACCGCACTTTGCCTGGGCCGAGAAGATGGGCCTGACCTCGACGCTTGTGGACGCCAACCTCGCGGCGCGCGAGGGGCGGCTGGCGGAACTGGTCTGCGCGGCTGCGGTCATTCCGCCGGTCTTCGAGCCCCCCGAGTGGGAGGACCGCCCGGTGATCGACGGCGGCATGGCCGATCAGGCCCCGATGCCCGATCCGGACCGGGGCGACACGCTGATCCTGCTGACGCGCAACTACAAGCGCCTGCCCACGTCGGACCGCCGCTACTACGTGCACCCCAGCAAGGAAACGCCCGCGGACAAGATCGACTTCACCGATCCCGAAAAGCTCAAGGCAACGTGGGAACAGGGTGAAAGGGATGCGCGTAGCTGGCTTGACGGGGCTCCGGAAAGCTGATTTGCATTTGTAATAATGTTGCGCAAAACGCGTACAAAAATGTAACAGAGTTACGTACCTTTTGTGGAGGAGGGAGAAGGACATGGCACGCACTGCACTGGTGACCGGCGGCAGCCGCGGTATCGGCGAGGCGATTTCCAAGGCACTCAAGGAGGCCGGCTACGACGTCGCCGCCACCTACGCCGGCAATGACGAAAAGGCCGCCGCCTTCACCGAAGCGACCGGCATCAAGACCTACAAGTGGAACGTCGGCGACTACGAGGATTCGAAGGCGGGGATCGAGCAGGTCGAAGCGGATCTCGGCCCCATCGACGTGGTGGTGGCCAATGCCGGCATCACCCGCGACGCCCCCTTCCACAAGATGACCCCGCAGCAATGGCAGGAGGTGCTCGACACCAACCTGACCGGCGTCTTCAACACCGTTCACCCGGTCTGGCCGGGCATGCGTGACCGAGGCTTCGGACGTGTCATCGTGATCTCGTCCATCAATGGTCAGAAGGGCCAGTTCGGTCAGGTGAACTATGCCGCCACCAAGGCGGGCGACCTCGGCATCGTGAAGTCGCTGGCACAGGAAGGCGCCAAGAAGGGCATCACGGCCAACGCGATCTGCCCCGGCTACATCGCGACCGAGATGGTCATGGCCGTGCCCGAGAAGGTGCGCGAGAGCATCATCTCGCAGATCCCCGTGGGCCGGCTTGGCGAGCCCGAGGAGATCGCGCGCTGCGTGGTCTTCCTGGCCTCCGACGACGCGGGCTTCATCAACGGCTCGACGATCAGCGCGAACGGCGGCCAGTTCGTCGTCTGAC
>CAYNKL010000123.1:0-12465 GCA_964397775.1 uncultured Rhodobacterales bacterium
GCGGCGGCGATTTGGTGAAGCTGGGGGCCTCGCGTCGAGGTCTTCCTGACGTTGCCGGGATACACCAAGAGGATCAGCGGTCCCGATCGCCACCGCGCGCGGCTGACATGCGCGGCTTTGTCTGACGTCGCTTGGTCCCCCTGCCCTCAGGCCCGCTTTTCCAGCACGTCCACGCCCAGCACCGACAGCACCTTGGCCTCGATCTGCTCGGCATTCAGGCCCGCGACCTCGTACATGTCGCGGGGGCTGGCCTGGTCGATGAAGATGTCGGGCAGCACCATGGAGCGGAACTTCAGCCCGTGGTCGAAGACGCCCTCGTCGGACAGAAGCTGCGCCACGTGGCTGCCGAAGCCGCCCACGGCGCCCTCTTCGATGGTGATCAGCGCCTCGTGATCGCGGGCAAGCGTCAGGATCAGCTCGCGGTCCAGCGGCTTGGCAAAGCGCGCGTCGGCCACGGTGGGCGTGATGCCGCGCGCCTCGAGCGCCTCGCAGGCGCGCAGGGTCTCGCCCAGGCGGGTCCCGAAGGAGAGGATCGCCACGCGGCGGCCCTCGCGGATCATGCGACCCTTGCCGATCTCCAGCGGGATGCCCTTTTCGGGCATGGTCACGCCCTCGCCCTCGCCACGCGGATAGCGGAAGGCGATGGGGCCGTCGTCATGCGCGGCGGCGGTGGCGACCATGTGCACGAGCTCGGCCTCGTCGGCGGCGGCCATGACTGTGAAGCCCGGCAGGTTCGACAGATACGCCACGTCGTAGCTGCCGGCATGCGTCGCGCCGTCGGCGCCCACGAGCCCCGCGCGGTCGATGGCGAAGCGCACCGGCAGGCGCTGGATCGCCACGTCGTGCACCACCTGATCGTAACCGCGTTGCAGGAAAGTGGAATACATCGCGCAGAAGGGCCGCATGCCGCCCGCCGCGAGCCCCGCGCAGAAGGTCACGCCGTGCTGTTCGGCGATGCCCACGTCGAAGGTGCGGGCGGGGAATTTCTCGGCAAAGAGGTCGAGCCCGGTGCCGTCGGGCATGGCGGCGGTCACCGCGCAGATGCGCGGATCACCCTCGGCCTGCTCCATCAGCGCGCGGGCGAAGACCTTGGTATAGGCCGGCGCGTTGGAGGGCGCCTTCTTCTGCTCGCCGGTGGCCACGTCGAACTTGGACCGGGCGTGGCCCCTGTCGGGGGCGTGCTCGGCCGGGTGATAACCCTTGCCCTTCTTGGTGATCGCATGGATCAGGATCGGCCCCTTGGCGCGCGTCTTGACCGTGCGCAGGATCGGCAGAAGCTGGTCGAGGTCGTGACCGTCGATGGGGCCGAGGTAACTGAAGCCCAGCTCCTCGAAGAGCGTGCCGCCCATGGTCATGCCCTTGAGCAGGTCCTTGGCGCGGCGTGCGCCCTCCTGGAAGGGCGGCGGCAGCAGGCTCACGGCGTGTTTCGCCGCGCTTTTGAGGTCCTGGAAAGGCGCCTCGGCATAGAGCCGCGAGAGGTACGACGACATGGCGCCGGTGGGCGGCGCGATAGACATCTCGTTATCGTTGAGGATGACGATCATCCGCTTGCCCATGTGGCCCGCGTTGTTGAGCGCCTCGTAGGCCATGCCGGCGCTGAGCGCGCCGTCGCCGATCACCGCGATGCTGTCACCGTGGCCGGTGTCGCAGGCGCCGCCCAGATCGCGCGCGGCGGCAAAGCCCAGCGCGGCGCTGATTGAGGTGGAGCTGTGGGCCGCGCCGAAGGGATCGAAGGGGCTTTCGCTGCGCTTGGTAAAGCCGCTGAGCCCGTCCTTCTGGCGCAGGGTGCGGATGCGGTCGCGGCGCCCCGTCAGGATCTTGTGTGGGTAGGTCTGGTGCGACACGTCCCAGATGATCTTGTCGCGCGGCGCATCAAAAACCGCGTGCAGCGCCACGGTCAGTTCCACCACGCCAAGACCTGCGCCCAAGTGGCCGCCGGTCACCGAGACGGCCGAGATCGTCTCCTCGCGCAACTCGTCGGCCAGCTGTCGCAGCTGGGCATCGTCGAAACGCTTGAGATCGGCGGGTGTCGCCACCGTATCGAGAAGCGGGGTGGCGGGACGATCCGACATGACTGTACCTCGGTTGTCAGTTCCGGCGGGAAATAACGAAACGGGCGGCCTGTCGCAAGTTCTCGCCCTCCTCGCCGTAGGGATCGAGCGCGGTGCAGGCCTCGTCCACCAGAAGGGTGGCCCGCTTTTTCGCGCCGTCCAGCCCCAAGAGCGACACGAAGGTCGCCTTGCCGCGTCCGGCGTCCTTGCCGACCGCCTTGCCGACGGCATCGGGATCGCCCTCGACGTCGAGGATGTCGTCCGCGATCTGGAAGGCAAGGCCCAGCTTCTCGGCGTAGAGCGTGAGCGGCGCCACGTCGCCGCCGCCCATCCGCGCGCCCGCCTCGGCCGACCAGCGGATCAGGGCCCCGGTCTTGCCGGCCTGCAGCGCGGTGATCTCCGACAGGCCCAGCGGCGTGTCGGTGGCCTCGGCCGCCATGTCGAGCGCCTGCCCCAGCACCATGCCGCGTGCCCCCGCCGCGCGGGCCAGCGTCAGCGCGAGTTCCGCGCGCACAGCCGGGTCGGGATGGCACTGCGGGTTGGCGACAAGTTCGAAGCCCAGCGTCTGCAGGGCGTCACCGGCCAGCACGGCGGTCGGTTCATCCCACCTGCGGTGCACGGTGGGCTGGCCACGGCGCAGGTCATCGTCGTCCATGCTGGGCAGATCGTCGTGCACGAGGCTGTAGGCATGCACCGCCTCAATGGCGGTGGCGGGCCAGATGGCCTGCGCCTCGTCCACGCCGTGCATGCGGGCGCTTTCCAGCACGAGGTAGCCGCGCAGGCGCTTGCCGCCGGCGCTGGCATAGCGCATGGCCTCAGCCACGGGCACCGCGGGCAACCCGTCCATGACCTGCTTCATGTGCTGCCGGATGGCGGCGGCGGCGGTGCGCAGCCCTTCCTCGAACATGGGCGTCAGAGCCCTTCGACGGGCTTGGTGCCGGCGGGGTTGCCCTCGGCGTCGAGCGTGATCTGGGCGACCTTCTCTTCGGCTTCCTTGAGCTTCTTCTCGCAACGCTTGCGCAGCAACGCGCCGCGTTCATAGAGCTTGATCGATTCCTCGAGCGGCACCTCGCCGCGTTCGAGCTGCGTGACCACCTGCTCCAGTTCGGCCATGGCCGCCTCGAAGCTCATTTCGTCGACATCGGATTCGCTCACGATCCCGCCTCCAACAGTACCTCCACATGGGCGCGTACGCCCTCGCTCAGTGCTTCAAGATCATAGCCGCCCTCCAGAGTCGAGACGACACGGCCCCCGTTGCTGCGCTGCGCCATGGCGCAGAGCGCGCGGGTGATCCAGCGATAATCCTCGGTCACCCAGTTGAGGTTGGCCAGCGGATCGTCCTGATGGGCGTCGAAGCCGGCCGAGATGATCAGCAGCTCGGGCGCCCAGGCCTCGATCCGGCGGATGGCGGCCTCCCAAGCGGTGCGCATCTCGGCGCTGCCGCTGCCCGGAGCCAGCGGCAGGTTCAGCACGTTGTCATGCGCGCCGCGTTCGGTCGCAGCACCGGTGCCAGGCCAGAGCGGCATCTGCTGCGAGGACACGAAGAGCGTGCGCGCCTCGTCCCAGAGCAGGTTCTGCGTGCCGTTGCCATGGTGCACGTCGAAATCGACCACCGCCACGCGTTTCAGCCCGTGGGTCTCGAGCGCGTATTTCGCCGCGATAGCCGCGTTGCCAAACAGGCAGAAGCCCATGGGCGTCTCGAGCTCGGCATGGTGGCCGGGCGGACGCATGGCGACGAAGGCGTTCTTCACCTCGCCCTTCAGCACCATGTCCACGGCCTGAAGCCCACCGCCCGCACCGCGCCGCGCGGCATACATCGAACCGGGCGAAAGCCAGGTGTCGGCGTCGAGCTGCCGGGTGCCGCTGGAGGGGATCGCCCCGCGGATGCGGTCGACATAGCGTTGCGGATGACAGAGCGTCAGCTCCTCGTCGGATGCCTCGGGGGCGCTCACACGCTCCAGCGGCAGATCCTGGATCGCGTGAAGCGCGTGTTCCATCCGCGCGACGCGTTCGGGGTGGCCCTCGGGCGTCACGTGCCCGAGCGCATCGGCATGGGTGATCAGTGCCGTGCTCATGGTGCCCGCCTCCTGTGATTTTGTGGGGACGTCCCTTTTCGGGGTCAGTCCGGTGCCAGCATGTAACCGGCCCCGCGCACCGTCTGCAAATAGCGCGGCTGCTTGGGGTCCGTTTCAAGCTTGCGGCGCAGGCGGGTGATCTGCACGTCGACGGCGCGTTCCTGGCTCTGGCCACGGTCGCGGCCCAGATCCTCGACAAGCTGCGCCCGGCTGATCGGCTCTCCGGGGCGGCCCGAGAAAATCTTCATCAGCGCGCTTTCGGTGGCGGTCAGGCGCACGAGCTGCTCGCCGCGCCACATCTCGCCCCGCTCGATGTCATAGCGGCAGGGCCCGAGCGTCAGCAGCTTGGGCGCGACGCTTTCGTCGGGGGCCTCGGGCACGCGGCGCAGGATGGCGTTGATCCGCAGCAGCAGTTCCTTGGGCTCGAAGGGCTTGGTCAGGTAGTCGTCGGCCCCGGCCTCGAGCCCCTTGATGCGGTCCTCGGTCTCGGACCTGGCGGTCAGCAGCAGGATCGGCGTGTCGCGGGTCTCGCGGATCGAACAGGTCAGGCTGACGCCGTCCTCGCCCGGCATCATCACGTCGAGCACCAGCAGGTCGAAGTCCAGCCCCGACAGAATCCGGCGGGCATGGGCCGCGTCGCGCGCGGCGGTGACAAGAAACCCCGCACGCATAAGATATTTCTGCAAAAGTCCCCTGATGCGTTCGTCGTCGTCGACGATCAGCAGGTGCGGTTCCGGTGCGCTCATCCTCTGCCCTCCCGCAGAGCCTTGTACTGTCGGCGCTGCTCGGGGTCCATCATTGCCTCGAGCACCTTCCGGAAACCGGCGACAGCCTCGGGCCCGGCCTGGCGGTAGGCGGTGCGCATGCGGGCGCGCTGCACGTCGGTCAGCTCCTGTTCGAGCGCGCGGCCGGCCTCGGTCAGGTGGAGATGGCGTTCGCGCTTGTCGTCGCGACCGACGCGCGACTCGACCAGCCCGTCGGCGATCAGCGTGCGCAACACGCGGTTCAGCGACTGCTTGGTGACGCCCAGGATCGACAGCAGATTGTTGACCGTGGTGCCCGGCGCGCCGTGAATGAAATGCAACGCCCGGTGATGCGCACGCCCATAGCTGAGGCCGGCAAGAATGCGGTCGGGATCGGCCGTAAACCCCCGGTAGGCAAAGAACATCGCCTCCGCGCCCTGACGCAGCTGTTCGTCCGTCAGGTAGAGCAGCGTCTCGCCGCTGGCCTGTCCGCCGGGTGCCTCGGTCATGTCGCCTCCGTCTTTTGGCGCACTTTAAGTCAGCGTTGTTGACACTCCAACCCGGAATTGGTAGCGATCCTCAGTTTTCACGCAACATTACGTCCGATCCGGACGCAAGCTGCGCAACAATCGCAAAAGAGCGAAGATGAAGGAGAAAGGCCATGGCTGACGGAGCCTACGACGACCGCGACGGCAAGATCTGGATGGACGGCAAGCTGATCGATTGGCGGGCGGCGCAGGTACACGTACTGACCCATGCGCTGCACTACGCCAGTTCCGTCTTCGAGGGCGAACGCGCCTACAACGGCAAGATCTTCCTGTCGCGCAAGCACTCGGAGCGGCTGCATTATTCGGCGGGCGAGCTGGACTTCGAGATCCCCTTCTCGGTCGACGAGATCGAGGCCGCCAAGGCCCAGGTGCTCGAGGCCAATGGGCTGACCGACGGCTATGTCCGGGCGGTGGCCTGGCGCGGCGCAGGGCAGGACATGGGTGTCGCCTCGGCACGCAACCCCGTCCGTCTGGCGATCGCCGCCTGGGGCTGGGGCAACTACTACGGCGACGCCAAGATGAAGGGCGCCAAGCTCGACATCGCCAAGTGGAAGCGGCCGAGCCCCGAGACCATCCCGGTGCATGCCAAGGCGGCGGGTCTCTACATGATCTGCACCACCTCCAAGCACGCGGCCGAGGCGAAGGGCTGCTCGGACGCGCTCTTCATGGATTACCGCGGCTACGTGGCCGAGGCGACGGGCGCCAATATCTTCTTCGTCAAGGACGGCGAGGTGCACACCCCCCTGCCCGACTGCTTCCTGAACGGGCTGACGCGGCAGACCGTGATCGAGATGCTGAAGGAGCGCGGCGTGACGGTGCACGAGCGCCACATCATGCCCGAAGAGCTGGAAGGCTTCGAGCAGTGCTGGCTGACCGGCACCGCCGCCGAGGTCACGCCCGTCGGGCAGATCGGCGACTACACCTTCGAGGTGGGCGCCATGACCCGCGACATCGCGCAGGCCTACGAGGATTTCGTGCGCAGCTGAGCCGCGGCTTTCCAGTGAAATCAAAAAGGGCCGCATCCAGGTGGATGCGGCGCTTTTCCGTCCCGTTCCGTGAGTAGTGACGGGTCAGTCGCTTGCCCGCAGCATGGCGGTATTGTTCTGGATGATGGTGTTGTGCTCGACGATCCGCGCAAGGCGTGCCTCGATCTCGTCCTGGCAGTTGTCGAGCTGGTCGACGATGCCGACCAGCGCGTTGCCCGATCCCGAGAGCGTCGCGCTTTCGATCTTGCACATCATCCGGGTCGAGCTGAGACCGGTCACGTAACGCTTCATGTCCAGCACGCTGCGGCTCAGCCGCGCGGCCTCGGTCTCGACCACCTTGAGCGATTGCGCCGCGATCTTCTTGAAATTCGCGGCCTCGTCGACGAGCAGCTTGCGGTCGTGTTCTAGGTGCTCGGTATTGGCCGCACCTTTCAGGTCCTCCTCGAAGAGCTTCGACATCTCTTCCTGCAGGGCCGCCGCGTTGACCAGCAGCTGTCCGTGCTCGATCGAGTGGTAGATGCGCGAGAAGGTGCTCTTTTCGCCGTCGACGAATTCACGGACCCACATGGCCATCTCGTCCAGCATCTGACCGTAGTTCACCGAGATCGCGCTGATCGGCCCGCCCGCATTCTCGAGCCGCGAGGCAATGATGCGCATGTTCATGGGCACCGTGCGGATGGCCTTGAAGATCTCGGTCATCTCGTCGGTTTCCTTGCGGATGCGCAGGATGGTCTCGTGCATCTCGAGGAAACGGCTTTGCAGCTGGGTCACAGGCACGCCGATCAGATCGGCGCGCGACTTCAGCTCGGCCGCGATCGCGGCAGCCATGAAGGAATCGTAGGACTGGAAACCGAGCTTGGCGATTTCCTCCTGCAGCCGGGCGGCGCTGCGTTCGGGGGACAGGCCCTGCTCCTCTTCCTCGCGGAGCATCCGGTAGATGTCGCGGACCTTGTGGAACAGTTCGGAATGGGGCTTTGCCCGGATGGCGATGTAGCCGCCATCGATGTTCCAGGCGAGCGCCATCACCCAGTAGAGGCGGCCGTCCTTGGCCTTGTTCTTGACGTAGGCGACGACAGCCTTCCCTTCCTTCAGGCGCTGCCAATAGAGGTAGAAAAGTCCCTTCGGCGTATCGGGATGACGGATGACCTTGTGCGGCGCGCCCTTGAGTTCGTCCCAGCTATAGCCGGAAATCCGGCGGAAGATCCCGTTCCCCTCGATGATGATGCCCCGTTCGTCGGTACGCGAATAGAATAGGTCGGCGGGGTCGAAGGGCACCTCGCCCGAGGCCGTGCTGCCGGAATGAGCGGCAAGGTTTTGATCATGGAGCGTCATTAAGGAGATCCTGTGCACCGAGACAGAGGCACAATCGCCTGCAGACGTTTCCAAAGCGTGAAAACCGCCGCGTCTTTTGCAGGCGCGGCGGTTTTCAATTTGTGTCAGCGGCGAGCTCCGGGTCAGCCCGGCGACATGCCCCGCATCTTCTCGGAGCGGCGGCGCAGCACTTCGACCGTGCTGAGCAGCGCGATGGAGATCGCCACGAGGATCGTCGCCACGGCGAGAATCGTCGGCGAGATCTGTTCGCGCAGGCCGGTGAACATCTGCCAGGGCAGCGTCTGCTGGTTGGCCGAGCCCACGAAGATCACCACGACCACCTCGTCGAACGACGTGATGAAGGCAAAGAGCCCGCCCGAGATCACGCCCGGCAGGATCAGCGGCATCTGCACCCGGAAGAAGGTGGTGATCGGGTCCGCCCCGAGGTTCGCCGCCGCGCGCGTCAGCGACCGGTCGAAGCCCACCAGCGTCGCCGTCACCGTGATGATGACGAAGGGAATGCCCAGCGCCGCGTGCGCCAGCACCACGCCGAGGTATGTGCCCTGCAGCCCAATGCGGCTGTAGAAGAAGTACATGCCCGCGGCCGAGATGATCAGCGGCACGATCATCGGCGAAATCAGGATCGCCATGATCGCGCGGCGAAAGGGCACGTGTTCGGAGCTGAGGCCGATGGCCGCCAGCGTGCCGAAGCTGACCGCGAGCAATGTCGCCATCGGCGCGATCTTGACCGAGTTCCAGAGCGCCTGCTGCCAGTCGTTGGAGGTGAAGAAGTCGCGGTAGTGCCGCAGGCTGTAGCCCTCGGGGTCGAAGGACAGCATCTCGGGCGTGAAGGTGAAGAAGTTCTCGGCGTTGAAGCTGAGCGGCATCACCACGAGGATCGGGGTGATGAGGAAGACGAAGATCGCCCCGCAGAGCACCCGGAAGCTGTAGTGCCACAGCACTTGCCCGCCGGTCAGGTAGGGCGGCAGGAAGGCGCGGTAGCGCGACCGCCCGATCCAGTAGGTGAACCAGCCGATGAACCATCCGAAGAGCGCGCCCACGACCAGCCCGGGCAGACCGCCCAGCAGGAAGCCCGCGACGGCGGCGACCGCCACGATGGCCCAGCGGAAGGTCTTTTCCTGTTCGGTCCCGAACAGCGCGAGCGCGAGCCAGGCGATGGCGCCGCAGATGATCGCGCCCGCCACCAGCCCCATCAGGGTGGAGCCCTGCGCCGCGCCGACGAAGATCCCGAAGAAGGCCCCCGCCGCGCCGATCACCGGAAGGGTGAAGCTGTAGGGAAGCGTCCTGGTTTCGGTGATGACCACTGCGTCCGACATCTCAGCCCCCCAGTTTCACGTTGTCGATGCCCACGATCCGGTCGTAGGCCCAGTAGAGGACCAGCACCACGACCAGCAGGATGGTGCCCAGCGCGGCCGCGAGGCCCCAGTTGAGCGAGCTGGAGATGTGGTAGGCGATCCGGTTCGAGATGAATGTGCCGGTGGTGCCGCCGACGATCTCGGGCGTGATGTAGTAGCCGATGGACAGGATGAAGACGAGGATGCTGCCCGCGCCGATGCCCGGCACCGACTGCGGGAAGTAGACCCGCCAGAAGGCCGTCCAGTTGGTCGCCCCGAGCGAACGGGCCGCGCGGACGAAGCTGGGCGGGATCGTCGACATCACCGAGTACATCGGCAGGATCATGAAGGGCAGCAGGATGTGGGTCATGGCCACGATCGTGCCGAACTGGTTGTTGATCATGACCAATCGCGAGTCGTCGGCGACCAGTCCCAGCCAGACCAGCACGTCGTTGATGACGCCCTGCTGTTGCAGCATCACCTTCCAGGCCGAGGTCCGCACCAGAAGCGAGGTCCAGAAGGGCAGCAGCACCAGGATCATCAGCAGGTTAGCGCTGCGCGCCGGCAGGTTCGACAGCAGGTAGGCCACCGGGTAGCCCAGCGCGATGCAGCTGAAGGTGATGACCATGGACATGAACATCGTTCGCTTGAAGAGCAGCCCGTAGATGCGTTCATCCTCGTCCCGAAGCTGCGGGCCGTCGACGGTCTTTTCCATGTCCACCGCGTTCAGGAAGTAGCCCGTGGTATAGGGCGGGGCGTACATCTTGATGGTGTTCCAGATCTCGGGATCGGCCCAGTCCTCGTCCACCTCGGCAAAGCCGTCGGTGAAGCTGATGGTCTCGAAATCGGGGCTGGCGACAAGCTCGGCGGCGGCCTGCAGCATGTCGGCGTGCGGCCCGTCATAGCCCGAGACGTCGCCCGCGGCGAGATCCTGGTAGAGCGCGGTGTGCACCATGCTCCAGGGTTCTTCCTCGAGCGGGCTGTCCTCTTCCTCGGTCTGCATGAAGCGGGCGAAGATCCGGTAGAACTCGGCCGTCTTGGGCAGCACGTCCGAAATGCCCTCGCGCAGCTCAAAGCGGGGCATGGCGCCGTCTTCCTCGGTCCAACCGCGCTGCGCGTTGAGCCATTCGGGCGAGCCCATCATCTCGGCCCAGGGTTCGGCCTCGTCCCAGTTCTCGTCCAGGTCCTCGAACTGGTCCTGGTAGACCTCTCCGATGTCCTCGAGCCCACGGCCAGAGCGGCGGAAGAGCGACGAGGCGCCGGTCTGTTCGTAGTTCAGCCGCGAGCCGAGGCGCGTGTGTTCCTTGCGCTCGGAGGCGAGGAAAATGTCGTAGAATGCGGCCTCGTAGACGGGCTCGCCGGGGATCTCGCCGCTGCCGGCATCGAAGTCGGCCAGCGCGCGGGTGGTGCGCGGCAGCGTTTCCGAGACGATCTGGTTCTCGACCGAGCGGAACAGCATGTCGACGATCGGCGCGATGAATGTCAGCAGCACGAAGATCAGCAGCGGCGCGATCAGCATCAGCGCCCGCAGCTTCTGGGCGCGCAGCGCCCGTCTCAGCGATTTCTTGAGCGGGGTGCCGTCCGCGGCCAGCATCGGGCCATCGGCGGCGTCGGCGGCCCGGAGCGCGTTGTCGGGCGTGGGCGCCTCGATCTTGTCCGGATCAGAGGTGGCATCGGTCATGGATCAGCTGCCCTCGACGAGAATGATTGTGGATGAGGCGGTGCGCCTGCGGATGTCGGCAACGGCCTGGTAATCGGGATCGTTGTAGGCGCGCCGGGCGGTCTCGTAGTCGTCGAACTCGATCACCACGTGCCGGTCGCCGCTTTCCCCTTCCACCGTCTCCGAGGCCCCGCCCCGAACGACGAAGCGTCCGCCGAGCCCGAGAAGGATGGGTGTGTCGCGCTCGACATACTCACGGTAGCCCTCGGGATCGTGCACCGAGATGTGGCCGATGATGTAGCCCTTTGGCATCGCCGTCTCCGTCTGGCGGCCTGCCGGGCGCACCCGGCAGGCCGAAGGGCCGAACCCGAAGGCCCGGCCGGTCAGTGGCTTATTGCGCCAGCCAGGACTGGAACTTCGCGTCGATGTCGTCGCGGTAGTCCGCCCAGAACTCGTAGTTGTACACGAAGGTGTTCTGCGAGTTTGCGGGATCGGTCGGCATGTGCGGCGCCATCTCGATGCCCAGTTCGGCGTGCTGGCCGACAAGCGGGGCCGAGCTGTCACGCGCCGGGCCGTAGGAGATGTAGGCCGCCTGATCGGCAAGACGCTGGGTGTCGGTGGCGAACTTGACGAAGTCCTTCACGCGGGCCAGTTCGGCCTCGCCCAGACCCTCGGGGATGATCCAGCCGTCGATGTCGAACACCTGCGCGTCCCACATCATGCCAACGGGCTGGTCCTGCTCCTCGATGAGCGAGAAGAGACGACCGTTGTAGGTCGAACCCATGAAGACTTCGCCGTCCGCGAGAAGCTGCGGCGTGTCGGCGCCGGCGGACCACCAGATGACGTCGTCCTTGATCTCGTCGAGCTTGGCGAGCGCCTGGTCCTGGCCTTCCTCGGTCTCGAGCACGTCATAGACGTCTTCCTTGGCGACGCCGTCGCACAGGAGGGCCCATTCCATGTTGTTGATCGGACGCTTCTCGAGCGACCGCTTGCCCGGGTAGGTTTCGAGATCCCAGACGTCGCAGATGTCGTCGGGCGCATCGACGCCTTCCGGCACCATGTCGGTGCGGTAGCCGAAGGTGGTGGAGTAGACGATCTGCGGAATGAAGCAGTCGGAGACGATCAGGTCACCGAAGTCGTCCTCAGCCGAGGTGCCGTCATCGCCTTCGGCGAGCAGGTCCTCGGGATCGTATTCCATCGCCAGGCCTTCGTCGCAGAGACGCATGGCGTCTGCGGCCACGACGTCGACGAGATCCCAGGTGATGTTGCCGGCTTCGTTCATGGCGCGCAGCTTGGCCACGGCCTCGTTCGAGCTCTCGTCCCACGAGATGCTCACCTCGGGGTGCATCTCGACATAGGGCTTGGCATAGGCGTTGTCCTGGCTGGCCTGGTAAGCGCCCCCCCAGGACACGAGCGTCATGCTGTCTGCCATGTCCTGTGCGGCCACTGCACCGGCAGCGACGGTCAGTGCCGTCGAGGCCATAAGGGTCTTGGTCAGTTTCATTGGTTACTCCCTTTTCAACCCGTCGTATTAAGAGGACGGCCCCCGGGTTTCGGTACCGGCCTCGTGGTGGTTGCCGTACCGACGATGATCCGCAGATCCGCCGGTTCCGGCAAATCACAAATCTATTGCGCGTCCAGCGCCCGGCAGTCCTCGGGCAGCCAGCCGATTGTGACGTTGTCACCCGGCTTGAGCCGCACCTGATCGGGGCGGTTGCGCGTCTTGATGACGAAAT
>CAYNKL010000124.1:0-12376 GCA_964397775.1 uncultured Rhodobacterales bacterium
GTGCAAAAAGCGAAGGCGCCGCGGCTTCCGGGCCGCGGCGCCTTGCGAGAGGTGGGATTGATCGCGATCAGAACTTGAAGGCGATCTTCATGCCGACGCCCCAGGCATCGTTGTCCTCGAAATCGGCGCGGGCCACGTCCGGCGTGCCGGTTTCCGGCTTGGCATCGCCCGGCCACGTGTAGCTCACGCCGCCCGACAGGGTGACCGTTTCATTGATGTCGTAGGCCGCGCCGACGGCGAGCTGCGTGAACCCGGTCGAGGGCGCAAGCGGTGAGACAAGATCGTCGCCGGGGGCCTCGTAGGCCACGCTGACCGAGCCCGCCAGCTTGTCGGTGAACTGACGGCCCATGCCAAGGCGATATGTGACCGTATCCTCGAGATCGATCAGGCCGCCGTCAGTCACGGTCTCAAACCGCTCCGGATCGACACGGAATTCCGAGTGCTTCACCCAGCGGACCGAGCCGAAAACAAGCGTGCCCGGCGCTACGCCGGTCTGTGCTTCGAGATTCCAGCTCTCGGGGGTTTTGACCTTGGTGTCCGACGACCCGTTGAGAAGCGGCAGGGGGGGGAGCGGTCCGGCCCCATCGGGATCGACCAGCGGACCGCTTTCGGTTGTCGACATGCTGTGTTCGATGGACGAATTGTAGGTCAGCGCGACACGCAGGGCGATATCGCGCCGCTCGTAGGCTGCGCCGAGGACGTAGCCATTGGCCGTGTCGCTGTCGAGCTCGACGTTGTAGCCCGAAACGGCACCGTAGGCCGCCCCGCGAAGCGTGATTTCACCCTCGGCCCTCTGAGTGCGCAGACCACCGTAGACGCTGAAGTTGTCGTTGATCTGATACTTGAGCAGGGACGTCAGCGTCGAGGTCTGGGCGAAGGCCTCGGTCCCGCCAAGGATCAGATCGTCGTCCGGGTAAGAAATGTCGGCGCCGAAGGGACGGTCGAAGATGAACGCCGCGGACCATGGTCCTGCGATATCCATTTTCAGCGCAGCGCTCGGCAGCGTGAAGTCCTGGGCGACATTGTCAATGTCGCCGCCAGTGCCGGGGCCCGCGATATCACGGCTGGTGCCGCCAAGCTCGGGCATCGCCTTGCCGAAGGACAGCTCGAAGTGGTTGCCCTCCTCGAAAAGCACCTGCGCCGACTGCGTCGTGCGCTCGATGCCTCCGGCGTGGGCGGCTGTTGCCGCAAGGGCAAGCGCCGAGGCGCTGCAAGCGATTCGCTTCATGATTTCCTCCCTCCCGCAATATCGCGGTGTGTCTCCTGTCAAAAAAGCTACGATCCAGCGGGAAGACTGGTCAATCTTTGACCCTGCGTCACAAATTTGACGGGCGCCGCGGCCCGCGCGACCGTTACATTCCGGTTACACGATGCCGCGTTTCGTGCAGGATATTGTAGTAGTTCGCGGCAAAGATCAGCGCCGCGCCCATCAGCACGAAGGGGTCGAGCGGCTCGGCATAGAGGATCACGCCCACCAGCGCGATCACCGGCAGGCGGGCAAAGTCGATGGGCATCACCACGCTCGCGGGCGCCAGCGCCAGCGCCGACGTCAGACAGTAATGCGCCGTCACGCCCGCCAGCCCGATCAGCGCGACCCAGGGCCAGGCCGCGGCCGGCGGAAAGGCGATGTCGCCGTCGATGCCCGCGCAGATCAGACCGAAGACCGCCTGCATCAGGGTCAGCCAGAACAGGATGCAGACCGTGCTCTCGGTCCGCGTCAGTCGCCGGGTAAAGACCGCCGACCCGGCAAAGCCGATGGCCGCCAGCGCCGCGGCAAGCTGGCCGGGATGCACGGTGTCCGGCGTCGGGCGCGTGACGATCAGGATGCCGACAAAGCCCACGGCCGCGGCGATCCCGCGGGTGCGTGTCATCCGCTCGCCCAGCACCAGCGGGCTCAGCACGATCACCCAGAGCGGCGAGGTGAATTCGAGCGCGAAGACCTGCGCCAGCGGGATCACCGCGATGGCGTGGAACCACAGGTTCTGACCCGAGAAATGAAAGATGTTGCGGATGAGGTGCACACCCAGGCTGCGCCGCGTCACCTCGCCAAGGCGCCCGAAGGTCCGCGCAAAAATGAGGACAAGCGCCAGCCCGATCACCGAGCGGTACATCATGATCTCGAAGGTATCGAGATCCAGGCTGACTTCGCGCCCGGCGACGGCCATGGAGGTAAAGGCGCCGATTGCGCCGATCATCCACAGACAGGCGCGCAAGGTATCGTTCATCTTGCCCCCGCGTTACGACCCGGGCATCTGCCCAGATCGCAACGCGAATGGCAAGGTGGGCTCAGCCGGCCATGCGGCCCCCGGCACGCCGGGGCAACGCGCGCCAGCGGCGGGCCGGCGGCAGGGTCGCGTTGGCAGGCGCCGGCACGGTGGGCGCGGCGCTCTCCCATATGCCCGTCGTGAGCGGCTGCCGCAGCGCGCCGGGCTGCTGGATCGTGCGCCACAGGTCCGCCGCCGCGATCGCCAGCGACAGCATGTCGGGCGCGGCGATATAGAGCTTGCGCCAGCGCGGCGCGAAGGCGGTCTTGAAACGCTCCAGCCCCTCGGCGCCCGGCGTGAAACGCATCAGGCGCGCGTCGGGCAGAGCGGCCAGGTTGAACTCGTGGCATCCCTCGCGCCCTGCGGCCTCGACCGCCGCCACGATCAGCGCCTGAATGGTGCCCGCAGGCACGCCGTCCTCGTGGCGCATGATGTCGAGGCTCATGACCCCCGGTGCCGTGACGCAGGTGATGAAGGCGACCATGTGCCCGTCCTTGTAGGCGGCAAAGATCGGCTTGTCGGACAGGAAGGCGGGGCAGAAGCGGCCCATGCTCAGCCCGCGCTCGCCACCATGCGCCGCTGCCCAGCGGGTGTTGATGCCGCTCATCTCGATCCAGTCGGGCGCGGTCAGGCGGCGCGTCGTGATCCCGTCCTTCGCGGCCTTGCGTAGCGCGCGCCGCAGTTGGCGCCGCTCCGGCGTGTCGAGCGTGAAGTCTCGCGGATCCAGCACCGCCTCGCGTGCCACCGGCACCACGGACCAGCCCGCGCGGCGGGCGGCGACGGCATCGCGCCCCGTGATCTTGTAAAGGCAGGCGATCCGGTTCTCGCCGCGCGCGGTGGCCCGCAGACCGGCCAGCAGCGGCCCCAGACGCCCTGTCTGGGCCCCAAGAAACAGCGTCATCGTCTGCGCGGTGGTCAGCAGGGCCGCGCTGTGCGGTCCGGAAGCCAGCAGCCGGCTGTCGCTCTGGGCGACGAAAGCGTGTTCGGCGCGGGGGCCACGGGCAGGGGCATGGCGCGGCGTCGGTACGGCGGTCACTACAAGCGGGCGGGCCAGCGCTGCATAGAGTGCTGCGATCACGCAGGGCACCGCGTAGTAGATCAGGCGGTAGCCGATCAGGGCCGCGGCCAGTGTCTCGGCCCCCACGGCGGGCAGCAGCAGGGCCAGACCCAGCTCGAAGGGGCCGACACCGCCCGGCGTGCCCAGCATCAGCCCGCCGCCAAGCGCCAGCGTGTAGGCCGCGATCAGCGTGAAGGGGGCAACGGTTCCGACCGGCATCAGCAGCCACAGCGCGAGCCCGGCAAAGATCAGGTCCAGCGCCGCCAGTGCGATCATGCGCCCGGCGGCCTGCAGGCTCGGCAGTCGCAGGGTCCGGCCGAGGAGCCGGATCTCTGGCACCCGCCAGAGCCCGTAGCCGACCGCGGGCAGGGCGAGGGCCAGGAGCAGCGGCGCGAGCCAGGCCAGGCCAAAGACCACCGGAAGCGCCACGGCGACCGCCAGCAGCGCCCAGGAGGCGATGAAGCTCAGCCCCACCAGCGCCGTCAGGGCCAGCACGCCCCCGCGTCCCAGAACCGGCAAAAGCCGCCAGCGCACCGCGGCGCCGACCGCCGGACCGGCCCCGGTCACCTGCGCGATCGCAATCGACGCGGCCCCCGCGCGGCGGGCGCGGCGCGGGTCCAGACCGGTCCCCATGTGCCGGTGTCCGACCAGGTCGTATTCCGCCAGCACACGGAAGCTCGCCAGCGTGGCGAGGCCCGCGGCGACCCAGCGCCAGGCCGGGATCTCGCCAAGGCTTGTCGCCACGGCGGGCAGGTCGAGCGTCGCCGCCTCCTGCCAGAGCAGCCAGAAGCAGACCGCGGCCAGTGAAAGCGGCAGGGCACGCCGCAGAAGCGGCCGCGCAGGCCGGTCGGATTGCAGTGTTTGCACCAGAATTGTCCCCAGATGATGTCGGTTGGATCACCGGCGACAATGCGACCAAGAAGTTAATGCTGCCGTTGGGGTCTGTGGTGATACGGCGACATATCCTTCAGGATAGTCCCAACGAAAAAGGCGCGCCCCGTCGCCGGAACGCGCCCTGAAAACAAAGACTTCGCGGGGATCAGGCTTCTTTCAGAAGCTGGTCCTTGGCCACCACCAGAAGCTGGCTCATCTTGGTGCGGATCTCGTCATCGGTGGCCTTGTCGCCCAGGTCGCCCGAGACCTTGCGCACCACGTCCTCGTGGCCCGCTTCCTCGAAATCGGCCTTCACCACCTCGCGGGCATAGGCCATGGCATCCTCGCCTGTCTTGCCCATCAGCTCGGCTGCCCACAGACCAAGCAGCTTGTTGCAGCGGGCCTGTGCGCGGAACTTCATCTCCTCGTCATGCGCGAACTTGTTCTCGAAGGCCTTTTCGCGATCGTCGAATGTGCTCATGGGCCGATCCCCCTTGGAAACTGAACGTTGCAACTTCTATGCTTGAGCGGGCAGGACCACGCAAGCCTTCGCGGGAAACCTCCGGGAAGCTTGCGACAATGGCGCCCATGCTCTAATGGTTCGCCACCTGAAGGACCCCGTGCAAGCGGGCGTCCCAATTCCTGACGATGATACGTTTCGTCCCCAACAACACAAAGGGGCCTCCGCAATGGCGCGGCGCAAGAAAATCTACGAAGGCAAGGCCAAGATCCTCTACGAAGGCCCCGAGCCGGGGACCATCGTTCAGTATTTCAAGGATGACGCCACCGCCTTCAACGCCGAGAAGAAGGACGTGATCGAGGGCAAGGGCGTTCTGAACAACCGCCTGTCCGAGTTCTTCATGACCGGGTTGAACAACATCGGCGTCCCCACCCATTTCCTCAAGCGCCTGAACATGCGCGAGCAACTGGTCCGCTCCTGCGAGATCGTCCCGCTCGAGATCATCGTGCGCAACTTTGCCGCCGGCAGCATGTCCAAGCGTCTTGGGCTTGAAGAGGGCACGGCGCTGCCGCGGCCCATCGTCGAATACTGCTACAAGGACGACAAGCTGGGCGATCCGCTTGTCACCGAAGAGCACATCGCCGCCTTCGGCTGGGCCAGCCAGCAGGACATGGACGACATCCTCAGCCTGTCACTGCGGGTGAACGACTACCTCTCGGGCCTTATGTACGGCGTGGGCATCAAGCTCGTCGACTTCAAGATCGAGGTCGGGCGCGTCTATGACGGCGATTTCCAGCGCCTGATCGTGGCCGACGAGATCAGCCCCGACAGCATGCGGCTCTGGGATATCGAGACCGGCCAGAAGCTCGACAAGGACGTGTTCCGCCGCGACCTGGGCAGCCTGACCGACGCCTACACCGAAGTGGCCCGCCGCCTTGGCGTCATGCCCAAGCAGGCCACGCACATGGCCAAGCCCAAGCTTATCAACTGAGCCTGCGCCCGACGCTCAACGTCAAACGCCCTCGCGGATCACCGCGAGGGCGTTGTCATTTGATGACCGCCAAGAGGCGCATCTTTCGTGGTTATCGTTTCAAGTCAGAAACTTGAACGGAGCGCCAGCCCGGGCAGCGCCAGCCCGGGCGAGAGCTCAGCCCTGGGAAATCTTCATGCCGCTCGCGGTGAAGACGATGCTTTCGCCCTCATGCAGAAAGCTCCCGATCCGTTGTGAAATCGCCTGCTCGGCGCGGTTCCGGCCGCGGCGAACCGGGTCGCCATCGTGGCGGGGCGCGGTGCCGGGGCGGCGCGCCTCGGCCCAGAGGATGGGATGCAACTCGGTCAGGTAATCGGCGATGATCCAGTCGAAACAGCCGATGATCTTCCGCGTCGCCGGTGTGTCGATCCCGGTCGAGGGCACGATCAGGCCCGTGAAGGCGGCAAAGATGTTGGCGTAATGGGGCGAGGGGTAGCGCGTCAGAAGCTCGTGCACGCCCTCGGCAAAAAGATCGCTGTCGATATGGTTCAGCACCTCGGGGTCCATCTCCGTGGCGCCGGCCATGACGATGCTGTAGGCCCCGGTGCCCCAGACGTCGGACGTCAGATCGACGACCCGGCGGGCCTGCTGGTCGAGCAGGCCGTAACTGCCGAAGCGCGCGGGCAGAAGATCCCGCCCCATGGACCGCAGGTGCCCCGGACATCCGGGATCGAGCTCGATCAGATCCTCGTAGTCGTCGGCCACCCGCTGCTCGGGTGCCGGATCGGCCGGCAGGACACCACAACGAACGGCAGCCCAGAGCGGGCTGTCGTTGGTAAAGGGGTCGAACCGCTCGACGAGCTGATAGGCTGTCTCCAGCGCACGATCATGGGTCTTTCGCAGGTTCAGCGAAAGCTTCCCGAGCGACTGACCGCCCGCGCAGATCTGCGCGAGATCGAGATAGGCGGCGGCCACGACGTGCTTGACCGCGTGGTCGCGGGAACAACCGTCGCGCAGATCGTTGTGAAGGGCGACAAGGATCTCGAACCCGCCATCGATATCGTCGCCAAGAATTGCATCGCGCGCGGCCTTAACCGCGTCGTGGCGGGCGCCGCGAGACAGAAGGGCGGCCACGGGTGTACCCCCGTCGGTCAGCTCGCGCTTGGTTTCCGCAGCGCGAATCTCACGGGACAGGACGTCCCAGGCTTCCTGACGGGCAAGCTGCATGCCCCGGTCGCGATACATGACCCGTTGCTGCGACTCGAGCGTCGGATGACGCATGACAATGTCGATGCGCGGGCGCAGGGGCGGGACTTCAGCAACCGCGGCTGAGTTGTCGGTGACGTCCTGCGACACACGCGCACCGCCTCGTCCCGGGTTGAACGGGGACAATCGCGCGCCAATCCGGCGCATCGTCGGGAAGAGGTCGATTGCGGTCATGCGCGCCTTATCTTGTTCAACCTTGGCAAAAATTGGGCAAATTGCAGGGTTCGCGTCGGCAAAAGCTCAGCATTTGCACGGTCCTTCAAACCGCTTTGGGTTAAGATTGTTTATCAGGATACGGAGTTTCAAGGGTTTTTCGCCAAATCTTGCCGATCCCGGCCGGAGGCGAGGGTTGCGAAACTCTGCAGGCTCCGTCAGTGTCGTTTGTCATGTTACATACGCGATTGCGCGGCGCACTCCCGGGATTCGTGGCGCCTCTCCTGATTCATGTTCTGCTTTCGGCGCCGGTTGCGGCGCAGGTGGGACCCGCCCCGCAAGAAACCGGACCCACGCCACAGGCGGTCACGGAATCGCTGCGCCCCAAGGCCCGCGTCCGCGAATTCGTCCTGCCAGAAGCCCGCTGGGGCAAGGCCCGCAGAAGCTGGACCCGCGCTGTCGTCTCGGCCCTGCGCAGCCATGCCCGCCAGCTTCCCCGGCTGGAACCGCGCGACATCGCGACCTGGTGCCCGGCCTATCTCACCGCCGACACCCCCCAGCGCGAGGCCTTCTGGGTCGGACTCGTCTCCAGCCTTGCCTGGCACGAAAGCACGCACCGGCCCAATGCGGTCGGGGGCGGCAACCAGTGGTTTGGCCTCGTGCAGATCTTCCCGCCCACGGCCCGGCACTACGGTTGCCGCGCGCGCAGCGGCGCGGCGCTCAAGGATCCGGAGGACAACCTGTCCTGCGGCCTGCGCATCATGGCCGAGACGGTGCCGCGGGACGGTGTGATCAGCGCCGGCATGCAGGGCGTGGCGGCCGACTGGGGCCCGTTCCATTCCCGCAGCAAACGCGAGGACATGATCGCCTGGACCCGTGATCAGGATTATTGCCGCCAGATCGGCCGCTCCCTGCGTCCGGTCAGCCGTCCCGCCGCGATCGAATTCGCTTATACCGAGCGGCCGCACAGCCGCCCCGAGGGGCTCGCCCCCCTGAGTGTGAGCGATTCCCTTCCGCCCGAGGCCCTGGTGAGCGAGGTACCGGAGCAGGACGAGGCCGGCATGCCGCTGGCCGCGGCTGTGGCCGAATTCATGGATCTCGCCGATCCGGAACTGTCCGAAGAAGGCACTCTGAAAGAAGAAGAGCCCGGGCAAGTGCCCGAGCTCTCTGAAACGGAAACCGTCGATCCGGAGGCCGACGCCTCCTGATCCCTTTCAGGCCTTGAGCCAGGAGGGGCGGCGCGTCGCATCCACCAAGGACACCACCGGGGCCCGGTGTCCGCCAAGCGCCAGCGTCGCACGGCGCAGCATCGCGATGCCTTCCTCGGATCGCGCGGGCAGGGCCGAGGGCGAGATCGGTTCGCCCACCGTGATCCGGTAGGGCTGGCGCGCCTTGTTCAGCGTTTCATGGAAAAGCGTAATGTCCCGCAGCGTCGGATGGATCAGGTCGAAGAGATAGAACAGGACCGAGTTGCGCGCACGCATGTGGATCGGGATGACAGGCACCTCGAACTTGCGCGCGATCATCGCGGCCGAAGCCATCCAGGGCCGCTCGTGCAGGCCCAGACCGCGGCGCTTGGCGAGACGACCCGCCGGGAAGATCACGCCAAGCCGGCCGTCGTCGACCGCCTTGCGGGTATAGGCCATGGTCTCGCGCGTCTTGGCGTGGCTGCGTTTTTCCAGCCTCCATTCGACGGGGGCGATCATCGTCTCCATCTGGGGGACGACGCGCAGGATGTCGTGGTTGGCAAAGTAGTAGGCGTCGGGCCGCAGTTTGCTCAGCACCGAATGCAGCATGATCCCGTCGGCGATGCCGGTGGGGTGGTTGGCGACGACCAGCGCGGGGCCGTGGCGCGGAATGTTGGACAGGCCCGTCGCCTCGACGTCACGCGCCAGCAACTCGGCCATCTGGTCCATCAGCTTGTCCGCCGGCAGGTGCTCGACAGAGGATGCGACCTCGAGGGTCTTCTCGTATCCCAGCATGCGGTTGAGCAGGGCCCGCGCGGGGCGAACTCCCGGACGATCCGAGAAAAGCCACGGTGCGCGCTCTTCAATCAGAGGGTCGATACGGTCCTTCATTCGGCTACCCTGACCAGTTCTCACAACATTCTAGTGACATCATAGGATGCCTTTCGGCCGTACTCCACCCCCACGAACGGCGTGGGTCAAGCACTGAGTAACGCTCGTGCCCGAGGACGGGTTCCGTCACAAGAGCGAAAAGGGATGACGTTCGCTGCGAAGTCCCGCCTCCGCGAGCGCCGACTCCAGCGTGGCAAGCGGCGGAAGGCTGTCCTGCGGTAGGGTGACGCGCCGGCCGTCCGGCAACACCAGCCGCGCCCGCAGGCTGAGGTCGAAACGGCGCTCCAGCCGGACGTGATCGATGGCGGACAGCCGCGCCTCGCCGCGATGGCCGCCACTCCACCAACGCATTGCGCAATGGTCAATCTCCAGCCCCGCCTGGCGTCCGGTGACAAGATCCCAGGCGGCGGGCAGGCTGAGCACGAGGAAGGGCAGCAGCACCCATTCCGCCGCCCCGAGCCAGAGCCAGGCCGCCAGCAGCGCCGCCCAGACAGCGGCGAGCGCGACAGCCGCAGCGGGCCGCCGCCCGCTGCGCTCGAACCGCCAGGCCAAGGCGCTCAGCCGAGCATGCGCGAGACCATTTCCGACATGTCCCGGCTCAGCCCAGGCTTGGCGGCGATCCGCTCAAGCTCGGCCTTCATCCGCGCCTGGGGGCCCTCGTCGTAGCGGGTCCAGGTCTGGAAGGCGACCGCCATGCGCGCCGCCGTCTGCGGATTGCGCGAATCGAGGTCGATCAGGTGATCGGCCAGCAGCCGGTAGCCGCGCCCGTCCGCCCGGTGGAAGCCCGCATGGTTGCCCGAAAGCGCCCCCAGCACCGCGCGGAAGCGGTTGGGGTTCGAGGCGTCGAACTGCGGATGCTTCACCAGCGCCTCGGTCCGCTCGACCGCCACATCCGGTCCCGCCAGCGCGATCTGCAGCCCGAACCATTTGTTCATGACCAGCTTGTCGTCCTTCCACTGCGCGTGGAAAGCCTCAAGCGCCTGCTCGTCCCGACCGGCGCGGACAAGACAGGACAGGGCCGCCAGCTGCTGCGTCATGTTGGTCGCACCGTCAAAGGCCGCCTGCGCCGCGGCGCCGCCGTCGAGCCGCGTCTGCAGCGACAGAACGGCACTGCCCAGCGCCCGCTTGCCCGACTGCTCGGCATCGGGCGCATAGTCCGCCTCGACCTTCGCCTCCTCGGCCAGGGCGGGCAGCATGCCTTCCCAGCGTGCGGCCATGGTCTGCGCCAGCCTCTCCGACGCCGTCCAGATCGCCTCGGGATCGGGCGTCACCCCTTTCTCGTGCAGCGCGCGCGCCAGCTCCGCCTGGGCCGGCACACCCAGCATCAGCGCCCGGAACGCCGGTTCCAGACCGGTCTCCGACAGCACCTGTCCCAGCGCATCGAGCCAGGCGCCGTCGGGCTCGGCGCCCTCGGTGACGCTCGCCATCAGGCTTTCGCGCGCAAGGCTGCGCGAGGCCTCCCAGCGGTTGAAGGGATCGGTGTCATGCGCCAGCAGGAACAGCCGCGTCTCGCGCGGCATGTCGTTCTCCAGCACCACCGGCGCCGAGAAGCCCCGCAGGACCGAGGGCACCGGCTGCGCCGAGAGCCCCTCGAAGCTGAAGCTCTGCTCCGCCTCGGTCACCTCCAGCACCTGCGTCTCGACCACCTCGTCGCCGTTCGGCCCCAACAGCCCCACCGCCACCGGGATCACCTGCGGCGCCTTCTCCTCCTGCCCGGGGGTGGGCGGCGTGTGCTGATGGAAGGTCAGCGTGTAGGTCCCGTCGGCAAAGCTCTCCTCGTAGCGCAGCCGCGGCGTACCCGCCTGCGAATACCAGCGCTTGAACTGCGACAGATCCCGCCCCGTGGCATCCTCGAACACGGCCAGCCAGTCCTCGATGGTGGCCGCGTCGCCGTCGTGCCGCTCGAAGTAGAGATCCAGTGCCTTGAAGTAATCCTCGTCCCCCACCAGCCGCTTGAGCATGCCGATCACCTCGGCGCCCTTCTCGTAGACGGTCGCGGTGTAGAAGTTGTTCACCTCCTGAAAGCTCTCGGGCCGCACCGGGTGGGCGAGGGGGCCCTGATCCTCGGGAAACTGCCGCGCCCGTAGCATCAGCACGTCATGGATGCGCTTCACCGGCGCGCTGCGCAGGTCGGCGGTAAAGCTCTGGTCGCGGAAGACCGTCAGCCCTTCCTTCAGACACAGCTGGAACCAGTCGCGGCAGGTGATCCGGTTGCCGGTCCAGTTGTGGAAATACTCGTGCGCGATGATCGTCTCGATCCGCTCGAAATCCGCGTCGGTCGAGGTGTCGGGCGATGCCAGAACAGCCGAGGAGTTGAAGATGTTCAGCCCCTTGTTCTCCATCGCGCCCATGTTGAAATCGTCGACCGCCACGATGTTGAAGATGTCGAGGTCGTATTCCCGCCCGTAGACATCCTCGTCCCAGCGCATGGAGGTCTTCAGCGACTCCATGGCAAAGGGGCACTTGTGTTCGTCACCGGGGCGCACCCAGACGTTCAGCTCCACATCGCGCCCGCCGCGCGTGGTGAAAGCCCCCGCGTAGTTCACCAGCTCGCCCGCCACCAGCGCGAACAGGTAGGAGGGTTTCGGCCAGGGATCGTGCCATTCGGCAAAGCCCTCGCCGACCTCGACCTTGTCGCCGTTCGACAGCAGCACCGGCAGGTCGCTCTCGATGCGCACCTCGAAGGGGGCCATCACGTCGGGCCGGTCGGGGTAATAGGTGATCTTGCGGAAGCCTTCCGCCTCGCACTGCGTGCAATACATGCCGTTCGACATGTAAAGCCCCTCGAGTGCAGTGTTTTTCGCCGGCGCGATCTCGACCTCGGCTTCCCACAGGAAGGGCCCTGAGGGCACCTCGCAGCGCAGCCCCTCGGGCGTCACCTCGGGGGTGACCTCGACGCCGTCAATGCTGGCCCGGATCAGCGTCAGATCCTCGCCGTGCAGGAAGAAGTCCTGCGCCGGCGCGTCGGGGTTCGGCGCGAAATGCAGGCGCGAGATCACCCGCGTCGCCTCGGGCGCAAGACGGAAGGTCAGATGCGCGCTGCTGACCTGCCAGCCGAAGGGCGCGTAGTCCTGCAGGTAGATGGTCCGGGGGGCGGCGTCCTTCATGGCAAGTCCTCGTTATCGTTTGATCGGGCGGAATAGCGCCCTAGACTGTTAGGCCGACAAGCAAGGCGCCGCAATGGTGCCAAGCCAAGACCGAAAGCAGAGGTAGATCCCATGTCCGATCCGGGCACGAATCTTGAAACCGAAAAAC
>CAYNKL010000125.1:0-12252 GCA_964397775.1 uncultured Rhodobacterales bacterium
AAAATGTCCCGTCCCGGGACATCCCCCGGGACGACGTCACGGGCGGGGTTCCCTGCCCCGGCCTGCTCTGACATACTGCGGGGCAATCCAAAAACAGAGGCGAGCAGCAGCCCATGGCCGACGACCTTCTCAACGCCGCCGACGACCCGACCTATGACGCCTCCTCGATCGAGGTGCTCGAGGGGCTGGAGCCCGTCCGCAAGCGCCCCGGCATGTACATCGGCGGGACCGACGAACGCGCGCTCCATCACCTCGTGGCCGAGATCCTCGACAACTCCATGGACGAGGCCGTCGCCGGCCACGCCAACCGGATCGAGATCGAGCTGGGCGCCGATTATTCCATCATGATCCGCGACAACGGCCGCGGCATGCCCTTCGATCCGCACCCCAAGTTCCCCGGCAAGAGCGCGCTCGAGGTGATCCTCTGCACGCTGCACGCGGGCGGCAAGTTCTCGGGCAAGGCCTACGAGACCTCGGGCGGCCTGCACGGCGTCGGCGCCTCGGTCGTGAACGCCCTGTCGGACAGCATGGTGGTCCAGGTCGCCCGCAACAAGGAGCTGCACGAGCAGCGCTTTTCCCGCGGCAAGCCGCTGGGGCCCGTGACGCAGGTGGGCGCCGCCCCGAACCGCCGGGGCACCACGGTGACCTTCCACGCGGATGAAGAGATCTTCGGCTCGCACCGCTTCAAGCCCGCGCGGCTGTTCAAGCTGGCGCGCTCCAAGGCCTATCTCTTCTCGGGCGTGGAGATCCGCTGGAAATCGGCCATCGACGATGGCGAGACGCCGACCGAGGCGGTGTTCCACTTCCCCGGCGGCCTGTCGGACTACCTGCAGGAGACGCTGGGGGGTGCGACCACCTACGCCGAGCGCCCCTTCGCCGGCACCGTCGCCTTCCGCGAGAAGTTCAACGCGCCGGGCAAGGTCGAATGGGCGATCAACTGGACGCCCTCGCGCGACGGCTTCATCCAGAGCTACTGCAACACCGTGCCCACCCCCGAGGGCGGCACCCACGAGGCGGGCTTCTGGGCCGCGATCCTGAAGGGCATCCGCGCCTACGGCGAGCTGGTGGGCAACAAGAAGGCCGCGCAGATCACCCGCGAGGACCTGATCACCGGCGGCTGTGCGCTGGTCTCGTGCTTCATCCGCGAGCCCGAGTTCGTGGGCCAGACCAAGGACCGGCTGGCCACCACCGAGGCGCAACGGCTGGTCGAGGGCGCGGTGCGCGACCACTTCGACAACTGGCTGGCGGCGGACACGAAATCGGCGGGCGCGATCCTCGATTTCCTCGTGCTGCGCGCCGAGGAGCGCCAGCGTCGCAAGCAGGAGAAGGAAACCGCCCGCAAGACGGCCACCAAGCGCCTGCGCCTGCCGGGCAAGCTGTCGGACTGCACCAACAAGGCCCGCGAGGGCACGGAGCTTTTCATCGTCGAGGGTGACTCGGCCGGCGGATCGGCCAAGGGCGCGCGCTTCCGCGAAAGCCAGGCGCTGCTGCCGCTCAAGGGCAAGATCCTGAACGTGCTGGGTGCAGCCTCGAACAAGCTGACCTCCAACGCCGAGATCCGCGATCTTTGCGAGGCGCTCGGCGTGGGGCTGGGCAGCAAGTTCAACCTCGACGACCTGCGCTACGACAAGATCATCATCATGACCGACGCGGACGTGGACGGCGCGCACATCGCCTCGCTGCTGATGACCTTCTTCTACACGCAGATGCGGCCGCTGATCGACAACGGGCACCTGTACCTCGCCTGCCCGCCGCTCTACCGCCTGACGCAGGGCGCCAAGCGGGTCTATGTCTCGGACGATGCCGAGAAGGACCGCATCATGGCCAAGGGGCTTGGCGGCAAGGGCAAGATCGACATGCAGCGCTTCAAGGGTCTGGGCGAGATGGACGCCAAGGACCTGAAGGAGACGACCATGGACCCCGCCACACGCAAGCTCATCCGCGTGACGATCGACGAGGACGAGCCGGGCGAGACCGGCGACCTGGTGGAGCGGCTGATGGGCAAGAAGCCCGAGCTGCGGTTCCAGTATATCCAGGAGAACGCCCGTTTTGTTGAAGAGCTGGACGTTTGACAGGTTGCGCTTGGTCCTTTTGGACCAAGCAGTACGCCTTGCACTAAAGAAAAGAGCTCCAAGACGATTTCCGATCGACGGAACACAAGATTACCGCTCGTGCTACTTTGGCGGTACTAACTTTGCGCCCCCCATATTCGTTGTCGAAGAAATCGGAGAATCTCACTACAACGGGAAATTATACATTTCCGATTCAACGATCTTGCGCGCCAAGATAAAGAAGCGTCGAGCAGCACACCTAAATTTTTATTCTCGCATTGATCGACCGACGGCATCTATCACATACTCGAACGCCACCAGATATCTTCTGGAGCAGATTCCATACATCCCCGAGCTTCGCGCATTTATACAGAGATTACTAATACACCTCCAAGCCAGAAGAGTTCGCTTTCACCGCGATCGTGTTGACCTTCTAGAACGCCTAGTGGATACCGAAATAGAGAGACGTACAGATAGTCACTGGCTCGCGTATAACGACGGCCTCTCAAGCTCGGAATGGTTCACCAAGCTATATGGGCTCATTGCCTTTTCCAAGCCTGAAGGGGAAATGAAATTTGAAGAGTTCAGAATTCTCCTTGACTCACTTTGCGACAGCGGTGAGCTAAAGAAGAACGGCACCAATTACAAGATATGTGGCAAGGCGATGTCTACATTATCGGAATACTACGTTGAAGAACGCAGAAATACCGCGACCAGAAATCAAAACTGGATTCTCCTTGCCCTCACGGCGATTTTGGCGTTTTCCAGCATTGCTACGTTGTACCTGGATTACGAACACAAGAGAACTTCGGCCGAAGAAAACGAGAAGTAAAGCGCTCCCAAAATACACGCCTTAGAGCCAACCGTAATACTTTCACTAGCTCCCCCACACTCAAACGCAGTTTTTTGACCTCTAGTCAAAGCTCGAAAACAATACCTGCTACTCGAAACAGTCCGACCGGCCGTCGGCCGCGATGGTGGCGGCGCCGCTCTGGATGCTGCGCGCGCGGCGCTCGACAAAGCCTGAGGGCGCCGCGGGTGAGCGGTCCTTGGGGTCGGGCAGCACGGCGGCCAGAAGCGCCGACTCGCGGGCGCTGAGGTCCGCCGCGCCCACACCGAAATAATGCGCGGCGGCGGCCTCGACCCCGAAGATGCCCTCGCCGAATTCGGCCACGTTCAGATAGACCTCGAGGATACGGCGCTTCGGCCAGATGGCCTCGACCGCCGGGGTCATGACGGCCTCGAGCGCCTTTCGCAGGTAATTGCGCCCGTGCCAGAGGTAGACGTTCTTGACCACTTGCTGCGAGATGGTGCTGCCGCCGCGCTGCGCCCCATCCTCGATGGCCTTGCGGATCGCGTCCATGTCGAAGCCCCAGTGGCGGCAGAAGTTGGCGTCCTCGGCGGCGACGGCGGCGCGCAGCATCTCGGGCGCGATCTCGTCAGCGGGGACCCAGACGCGTTCGACCCCGTCGAGGCGCTTGCCCTCGGACCAGATGTAATAGGTCGTCGGCGGCGGCACCACGCGGTAGAGCAGGATCATTCCAAAGCCGAGCAGGACGATCACGGCGACGGCCCGCAGCCCCCAGCGCAGCAGAAGCCGCCCCGGACGGAGCGGCTTGCGCGCGGATTTCGCCGTCTTGGCGGTCTTGCCGCCGCCCTTCTTGCTGCCGGTTTTCCCGGTCGATTTTGCCCGTGTCGCCATGTCGTCACCCTACCGTCCGCACCCCGCGGGAGAAAGCCCGTAGCGCCCCTGCCCTGCCGTTACCATCCCCCGGAGCGCAACAGATGCCCGATGCGGGACAGCTTCCCGCTCCCCTCGGGGAGAGGGTCGGGGTGTGAGGGGAGAACGGACGAAAAAGGGGGCGCCGGAAGCGCCCCCTCATGCCACCGCTGGGGTGGCGGATCACTCGGCCGGAACGGCCGCGAGGTCGTCCTCGATGCCGATGGGATGCTCGAGCTTGTCCAGCATCTCCTTCGGGCAGACCTGCACGAACTTGCCCTTCTCGAGCTCCCAGTTCTGGAGGATGTCCAGCGCCTGGCGGCTCTTGGTCTCGGCCGCGTGGCGTTCGATCAGGCCCTTGAGCTCGGTCTCCCAGACCTCCTGCGTGACCGGGCAGGTCACGAGGCTTTCCATGTTCATGAGGTCGGGGGCCAGCCCCTCGGGATCGTAGAGGTAGGCCATGCCACCGGTCATGCCGGCGCCGAAGTTGGCACCGATCGGCCCGAGGATCACGGCGACGCCGCCGGTCATGTACTCGCACCCGTTCGAGCCGCAGCCCTCGACCACCACGTGGGCGCCCGAGTTCCGAACGGCGAAACGCTCGCCCGCGCGGCCCGCGGCAAAGAGATAGCCCGCCGTCGCACCATAAAGCACCGTGTTGCCGATGATCGTGTTCTTCGACGCCTGCAGCGGGCTCATCATCGGCGGGCGCACCACGACGGTGCCGCCCGACAGGCCCTTGCCGACATAGTCGTTGGCATCGCCCGACACCTCGAGCTTGAGACCCGGTGCCGCGAAGGCGCCCAGCGACTGGCCCGCGCTGCCCGTGAGCTTCACGTGCAGGTGGTCGGGCTGGAGCGCGTTGCGCATGCCGAACTTGCTCACGATGTGCGAACTGATGCGCGTGCCCACGGTGCGGTGCGTGTTCATCACCGCGTAGGAGAGCTGCATCTTCTCGCCGTCCTGCAGGAAGCGCGCCGCGTCCCGCACGATCTCGGCGTCGAGCGTATCGTCCACCTCGTTGCGGGCCTTGTCGCGGTCGTAGACGTTGTCCTGCGAGCCATCGACGCGGATGAGCAGCGGGTTGAGGTCGAGATCGTCCAGATGCTCGGACCCGCGGCTGACCTGGCGCAGCAGGTCGGCCCGGCCGATCACCTCGTCAAGCGACCGCGCGCCGATGGAGGCGAGGATCTCGCGCACTTCCTGGGCGTAGAAGGTGATGAGGTTCACCACCTTGTCCGCGTTGCCGGTGAACTTCTCGCGCAGGCTTTCGTCCTGCGTGCAGACGCCCACGGGGCAGGTGTTGGACTGGCACTGACGGACCATGATGCAGCCCATGGCGATCAGCGCGGCGGTGCCGATGCCATATTCCTCGGCCCCGAGCATGGCGGCCATGACGATGTCACGGCCCGTGCGCAGCCCGCCGTCCGTGCGCAGCGTCACGCGCGACCGCAGGTTGTTCATGGACAGCACCTGGTGCGCCTCGGTCAGGCCCATCTCCCAAGGGAGACCGGCGTACTTGATCGAGGTCGCGGGCGAGGCGCCCGTGCCGCCGTTGTGGCCCGAGATCAGGATCACGTCGGCCTTGGCCTTGGCCACGCCCGCCGCGATCGTGCCGACGCCGGACGATGCCACGAGCTTGACCGTCACCTTGCAGCGCGGGTTGATCTGCTTGAGGTCGTAGATCAGCTGCGCGAGGTCCTCGATCGAGTAGATGTCGTGGTGCGGCGGCGGCGAGATCAGCGTCACGCCGGGGGTGGAGTGCCGCAGGCGCGCGATGAGCTTGGTCACCTTCATGCCGGGCAGCTGGCCGCCCTCGCCGGGCTTGGCGCCCTGCGCGACCTTGATCTCAAGCTCTTCGCAGTGGTTCAGGTACTCGGCGGTGACGCCGAAGCGGCCCGAGGCCACCTGCTTGATCTTGGCCGAAGGGTTGTCGCCGTTGGGCTCGGGCACGAAGTGTGCCGGATCCTCGCCCCCCTCGCCGCTGTCGGACTTGGCGCCGATGCGGTTCATCGCGACGTTGAGCGTCTTGTGCGCCTCGGGCGAGAGGGCCCCCAGCGACATGCCCGGCGTCACGAACCGCTTGCGGATCGATGTGATGCTCTCGACCTCTTCCAGCGGGATCGGGTTGCCGATGGGCTTGATCGCCAGCAGGTCGCGCAGGTGGATCGGCGGGTTGGCCTGCATCGCCTTGGAATAGGTCTTCCACATCTCGAAGCTGGCCCGGTTGCAGGCTGCCTGCAGCAGGTGCATGCCCTGCGGCCCCCAGGCGTGGGTCTCGCCCGACTTGCGCATCTTGTAGAAGCCGCCGATGGGCAGCACGTCGCGCCCGCCACGATAGGCCAGCGCGTGCACTTCCTCGGCCTTGGTCTGAAGACCGGTGAGGCCGATGCCCGAAATGCGGCTGATGAGCCCCGGGAAGTATTCCGCGCACATGGCGCGGCTCAGGCCCACCGCCTCGAAGTTGAGACCGCCGCGATAGGACGAGATGACCGAGATGCCCATCTTGGACATGATCTTCAGCAGCCCCTGGTCGACGGCCGAGCGGTAGCGTTCGACCGCCTCGGTCAGGGACATCTTCAGCAGGCCACGCTCGATCCGGTCGGCGAGGCTGTCCTCGGCGAGATAGGCGTTCACGATGGTCGCGCCCGCACCGATCAGGACGGCGAAGTAATGCGGATCGACGCATTCCGCCGAGCGCACGTTGATCGAACAGAAGGTCCGCAGGCCCCGCCGCGTCAGGTGGCTATGCACCGCGCTGGTGGCCAGGATCATCGGCATCGCGACCTTCTGTTCGTCCACCTTCTCGTCGGAGAGGATGATGTGCCCGGCGCCCGAGCGCACGGCATCCTCGGCCTCGGAGCGGATCCGCTCGAGCCCGTCACGCAGCGCGGTCGGGCCGCTGGTGAAGGTACAGTCGATCTCGACGCAGGGCGCGTTGAACTGGCTTTTCAGCGCCTCGAACTGGGCGTTGCCCACGAAGGGCGTGTCGAGCACGAGGATCTCGGTCTGGCTGGAGCTTTCGTCCAGCACGTTCTTGAGGTTGCCGAACCGCGTCTTGAGCGACATCACGCGGAATTCGCGCAAGGAGTCGATCGGCGGGTTCGTGACCTGGCTGAAGTTCTGGCGGAAGTAGTGCGACAGCGGCCGGTATTTCTTGGACAGAACCGCCGAGGGCGTGTCGTCGCCCATGGACGCGATCATTTCCTTGGCGTCCTCGGCCATGGGGGTGAGAACGGATTCCAGCTCTTCGATGGTGTAGCCCGCGGCGATCTGGCGGCGGCGCAGCTCGGAGCCGGTGAAGATCGGCTTCTCGGTCACTTCCGACAGCGGCTCGTCCAGCTCGGTGATCTTGCCGACCCATTCGCCGAAGGGCTGGCTCGCGGCCAGGCGGTCCTTGATCTCGGTGTCGTGGTAGAGCTGGGCTTCCTTCATGTCGACGGCGATCATCTGCCCGGGGCCGAGGGCCCCCTTCTCGCGCACGGTGCTCTCGTCGGTGGGCACCATGCCCGCCTCGGAGCCCGCAATCAGCAGGTTGTCGCCCGTCACCACGTAGCGCATGGGCCGCAGGCCGTTGCGGTCAAGCCCGCCGCAGACCCAGCGTCCGTCGGTCATGGCCAGCGCCGCGGGGCCGTCCCAAGGCTCCATGACCGAGTTGCAGTAGGAATACATGTCACGCCAGGGCTCGGGCAGCTCGATGGTCTGCTTGGACCAGCTTTCCGGCACCATCATGGTCTTGGCCATGGGCGCGTTGCGCCCGGCACGCACCAGCACCTCGAACACGGCATCGAGCGCCGCGCTGTCCGAGGCTCCCGTGGCGATGATCGGCTTGATGTCCTCGGCCATCTCACCGAAGGCGCCCGAGGCCATGCGGATCTCGTGGCTCTTCATCCAGTTGGTGTTGCCCTTCAGCGTGTTGATCTCGCCGTTGTGGGCGAGCATGCGGAAGGGCTGGGCCAGCCACCACTGCGGGAAGGTGTTGGTCGAATAGCGCTGGTGATAGATCGCGAAGGCCGATTCAAAGCGCTCGTCCTTCAGGTCCGGGTAGAACTCGGCCACGTCCTGCGCCAGCATCATGCCCTTGTAGATGATCGACCGGCAGGACAGCGAGGCGATGTAGAGCCCGGTGATGCCCACGGCCGAGGCCGCCTTCTCGATCCGGCGACGGATGACGTAAAGCTCGCGCTCGAAGGTTTCCTCGTCCACGCCCTTGGCGTTGGAAATCAGGATCTGCTCGATCTCGGGGCGCGTCGCGTTGGCCTTTTCGCCGAGGCACTCCACGTCAACCGGCACGTGCCGCCAGCCGTAGATGTAGTAGCCCATGCGCAGGACCTCGGTCTCGACGATGGTCCGGCAGGTTTCCTGCGCGTTGAAGTCCGTGCGCGGCAGGAAGACCTGCCCCACGGCCATGAGCTCGTCCTTGCGGGGCGTGTGCCCTGTGCGGTCGATCTGGTCGTAGAAGAACTCGACCGGGATCTGCACGTGGATACCCGCGCCGTCGCCGGTGCGCCCGTCGGCATCAACCGCGCCCCGGTGCCAGACGGCCTTGAGCGCCTTGATGCCGGATTCCACAACCTTGCGGCTTTTCTGGCCGTCGATGCTGACGACAAGGCCCACCCCGCACGAGCTGTGCTCGTCCTCGGGGCTGTAGAGGCCCTTTTCCGCCATCATGGCGCGTTTCGCTTCCTCGCGGGCCACCCAGTCTGCGTCATACGTGGACATGGTCAAACCTCCTGGTCCAGATGCGGATTACCCGCCTGATACGCGGCACGGCTGACCCTCTCGTGGTCGCCCGCCAGTTCAATTGCTCCGACCGCCCGGTCGGCATAGACAACGCGCGTCAGACGCGCCCCGCCGGCGTCTTCGAAAAGACCCGGCACAATTTCAAAGTAGCCGGCGTCGGCGCCTTCCACGTAGCGGAAGTAGAGCGCCGAGCCGCAGGTGTCGCACCAGGCCCGTTCGGCCAGACGCGACGAGCGATGCACCTTCACAGGCCCCTCGAAGCGGCACTGTGCCTCCGGGACCTCGATGCCGAACTGCACGCCCCCGCCCCAGCGGCGGCAGTTCTCGCAGAAGCAGCCCGAGATTTCGGTCATGGGTGCCGAAACCTTCACCGTCACGTCCCCGCAGAGGCAGCGTCCCGTCGTCGCAGTCATGGTCCCCCTCCACGTTACGTTTCGATGAAAGGTCAGATTTACTGACCAAAGAAGCACTCACTCGGCAGCCATGGCCTCGGCCGGGGCCAGATCGCCGAGCACCGCGTCGGCGCAGTCGCGCCCGTCGCGGATTGCCCAGACCACGAGGCTCGCGCCCCGCACGATGTCGCCCACGGCGTAGACGCCCGGCAGGCTCGTGCGGCCGGTGGTGAACTCGGCTTTCACGGTGCCCCAGCGGGTCACTTCCAGCTCGGGTTGACCCCAGAGGGTCGGCAGCTCTTCAGGCTCGAAGCCCAGCGCCTTGATGACGAGGTCGGCGGGCTCCTCGTAGTCGGAGCCCTCGATCACCTCGGGGCTCTGGCGGCCGGTGGCGTCGGGCAGACCGAGGCGCATCTTCTGCGCCAGCACGCCCTCGACCGGCTCGCCCTTGAAGCCCACGGGTGCCGTCAGCCACTCGAAGACCACGCCCTCTTCCTCGGCGTTGGCCACCTCGCGCTGCGAGCCGGGCATGTTGGCGCGGTCGCGGCGGTAGAGACACTTCACGCTGGTCGCGCCCTGGCGGATCGCGGTGCGCACGCAGTCCATCGCGGTGTCGCCGCCGCCGATGACGACGACCCGCTTGCCGTCGGCGTTGAGCTCGCCGGATTTGAACTCGGGGACGTCGTCGCCGAAGTTCGACGCGCGGTTGGAGGCGGTCAGGTAGTCGATGGCGCGCACGATGCCCTTGGCGCCCGATCCGGGCCCCTTGAGATCGCGGGACTTGTAGACGCCGGTCGCGATGATGACCGCGTCATGCTGTTCGCGGATGTCCTCGAAGCTCATGTCCTCGCCCACGCGGCAGTTCAGCACGAAGCGGACGCCGCCGGCCTCGAGCTGTTCGTTGCGGCGCATGACGACGGGTTTCTCCAGCTTGAAGCCCGGAATGCCGTAGGTCATCAGCCCGCCCGCGCGGTCGTGGCTGTCGTAGACGGTGACCTGAAGGCCCGCGCGGCGCAGGTGGTCCGCCGCGGCAAGCCCGCCGGGGCCCGCGCCGATGATGCCCACGCTTTCGCGGCGTTCCTCGGAGGGCGTGATGGGCTTCACCCATCCTTTGTCCCAGGCTGTGTCGGTGATGTACTTCTCGACTGCGCCGATGGTGACGGTGCCGTGGCCCGACTGCTCGATCACGCAGTTGCCCTCGCAGAGACGGTCCTGCGGGCAGATGCGGCCGCAAATCTCGGGGAAGGTATTGGTGGCCTGGCTGATGTCGTAGGCTTCCTGAAGCCGGCCTTCGGCAGTCAGCTTGAGCCAGTCGGGGATATTGTTGTGCAGCGGGCAGTGCGACTGGCAATAGGGCACGCCGCACTGGCTGCAACGGCCCGACTGCTCGGCGGCCTTCTGGTCGGCGAACTCCGCGTAGATCTCGTCGAAGTCCTCTTTGCGCACACCGGCCTCCCGCTTCAGGGGCATCTGCCGCGGGGTGTGAACGAATTTGAGCATCGGCGTCTTGGCCATCTGGATCTCTCCGAAGTCCGGGGGTTGCGCGGGTCATACACCATAAGTCGGCGCCAAGAAAAGTCACCCATACTGACCTATATGGAGAATTTTTACGCTTCGGCAACCAATCCGGGTCGGAAAAGAAAGTTTTTAGGTATCGATCCGGACCTAACCTGTCTCTTTCCCTCAAAATCGCGGTCTGTATAGCTGTCGCCACACGGTGCGGAGCGATTTGCCATGACCCTTACCCATCTCCTGATCCTGGCGCTGATTCAGGGTATTACCGAGTTTTTACCGATTTCCTCCTCAGGTCACCTGATTCTTCTGCCCGGCCTGACCGGCATGGCAGATCAGGGTCAGGTCATCGACGTCGCCGTGCATGTGGGCACTCTGGGCGCGGTCGTGCTCTACTTCTGGTCGGACGTGAAAGACGCGCTGCAGGGCACAGGACGTCTGCTGCAAGGCAAGCGCGACACCGCCAATGCGCGGCTCGCCTTCAACCTGCTGATCGCCACCATCCCGGTGATCATCGTCGGGCTTATCCTCAGCGTGACCGGCCTTTCCGACATGCTCCGCTCGGTCGCGGTCATTGGCTGGACCATGCTGGGCTTCGGCATAGTGCTTTATGTGATCGACACGCGCGCCCCCGAGACGCGCACCTTCAAGGACTGGAGCCTGCGCCAGGCGTTCATCCTAGGGCTCTGGCAGGTGCTCGCCCTGATCCCGGGCACCTCTCGGTCGGGCATCACGATCACGGGCGCCCGTCAGATGGGCTTCGACCGGCACGACGGCGCGCGCATCTCGATGCTCATGTCGATCCCGACGATCCTGGCGTCAGCCATCCTCATGGGTGTCGAAGTGATCTCCGACGCGGATGTGCAGGCCGCGCGCGACGGCGCCATCGCCGCGGTGCTGGCGCTGCTGGCGGCCCTGGCGGCGCTCGCCATCATGATGCCGCTCACCCGCAAGATGAGCTTCACTCCTTATGTGATCTACCGGGTGATCCTCGGGGGCATCCTGCTCTGGATCGCCTACACCTGAGCGCCCTCAGGCGCGGTGATAGGGGCTGCCCGTCAGGATCGTCGCCGCGCGGTAGAGCTGCTCGGCCATCATCACCCGCACCAGCTTGTGGGGCCAGACCATGGCCCCCAGCGACAGGCTGAAATCGGCCTCGGACACGAAGTCCTGCGCCAGACCATCGGCCCCGCCGATGACGAAGGACACGTCGGGCCGGCCGGTGTCGGCCCAGCCCCGCAGCTTCTCGGCAAGATCGGGGGAACTCAGCGTGGCGCCACGTTCGTCGAGGCAGACCACCAGACTGCCCTTGGGCAGGCCCTTCCTCAGCAGCTCCGCCTCGCCGGCGGGGCCGCCGCCCTTGCGGTCGTCGACCTCGTGCTCGCCGCCGAAGCGCCAGCCCAGAGGCTTGGACGCTGCGGCAAAGCGCGACACGTAGTCGTCGACCAGCGCACGTTCCTCGGAGCGGCCGGGCAGCCGCCCCACCGCGCGCAGATGCACCCGCATGTCAGCGGAGCGCGGTCTGTGCCTCGGCGCCGTTCACCGGCTGCCACATCTTCTCAAGCTGGTAGAACTCGCGCACCTCGGGACGGAAGACATGCACAAGCACGTCCCCTGCGTCGATCAGAACCCAATCGCCGCCTTCCTTGCCCTCGGACTTGCACAGGACACCGTGATCCTGCTTCAGGGTCTCTTCCACCTTGTCGGCGATCGCCGCCACCTGGCGCGACGAGCGCCCGGTGCAGATCATCATGTAGTCGCAGACGGCCGTCTTTCCGCGCAGGTCGATCTGCACGACATCCTCGGCCTTGTTGTCTAAGAGGGTGGTGAGAAC
>CAYNKL010000126.1:0-12247 GCA_964397775.1 uncultured Rhodobacterales bacterium
CGGAGGGGTGGTTGACGCGGCGCCATGCCATGTCGGTGACGTGCAGCAGGCCGTCAACACCGCCCAGGTCGACGAATGCGCCGTACTCGGTGATGTTCTTGACCACGCCTTCCACGGTCTGACCCTCGGTGAGGTTCGCGATGACCTCGGCGCGCTGCTCGGCGCGGCTTTCCTCGAGGATCGCACGGCGCGAGACCACGATGTTGCCGCGACGGCGGTCCATCTTGAGGATCTGGAAGGGCTGCTTGAGACCCATGAGCGGGCCTGCGTCGCGCACGGGGCGCACATCGACCTGCGAGCCGGGCAGGAAGGCCACGGCACCGCCGAGATCGACGGTGAAGCCACCCTTGACGCGGCCGAAGATCGCGCCTTCGACGCGGGCATCGTCTGCGTAGGCCTTCTCGAGACGGTCCCATGCCTCTTCACGGCGGGCCATCTCGCGGCTGAGGACAGCCTCGCCACGCGCGTTTTCGGTTGCGCGGAGGTAGACTTCGACCTCGTCGCCGACGCTGATGTCGGGGGTTTCACCGGGGTTGGCGAATTCCTTGAGCTCGACGCGGCCTTCCATCTTGTAACCGACGTCGATAATGGCCTGGCCCGCCTCGACGGCGATCACCTTGCCTTTAACGACACTGCCCTCGGTGGGCGTGTCCATTTCGAGGCTCTCGTTGAGCATTGCCTCGAAGTCGTCCATGCTTGCTTGTGCCATATGGCGTATAGATCCTTTACTTCATCATTTTCCGGCCGGGCGGTTGTCTCCGCCGGTCTTGGGATTGGTCATTGGCCCCGCAAAACCAAAAAGGGCCGGTGGGCCGGCCCTGCTCGATCTTTTTGGTCTGCGGCGTGAACGCCTTTTCGACGCGCGTCTTCTACCCGATCAGGCAGGTCCGCGCAAGTGCGCGCGGGCCTGCATGCGCTCAGTCCAGACGGGTCACGAGCTGCTCCATCGGGCGCCGCACCTTGGCAAGGCCCTTCAGCCAGTCGCCCTCGGCGGCGCGGTAGCCCAGAGGCAGAATCGTGACGGCGTGCAGCCCGCGCTCCTTCAGGTTCAGGATCTCGTCCACCTTGTCGGCTTCGAAGCCCTCCATCGGCGTTGCGTCGACCTCTTCCTCGGCGGCCTGCGCGATGGCCATGGCGAAGGCGATATAGGCCTGCCGGGCCGCGTGGTCGTGGTTCACGCCGGCCTCACGCGGCAGGTACATGCCCTTCAGCCGCTCATAGTAGCCGCTCAGCGCCTCGGACGGGCCACGCGCCTCGGCGGACATTTCGACGATCTCGTCGATCCGGGCCTCGGAATAGTTCGTCCAGGCCGCGAAGACGAGCACATGCGATCCGTCGGTCAGCTGCGCCTGACCGAAGGCCGCCTCGCGCAGCTTTTCCCGCAGATCCGGGTTCGTCACCACGAAGATCTCGAAGGGCTGCAGCCCGCTCGAGGTCGGCGCAAGACGGGCGGCCTCGAGAATACGGGCAACCTTCTCCTCGGGCACGGCGTGGGAAGGATCCATTTTCTTGGTGGCATAGCGCCAGTTCAGCGTGTCGATCAGCATGGGGATATCCTCGTGACGTGTCGCGCGGCCCGCCTTGGGGCCGTTTGCCCCCATGTGCCTATTCGGCGACGGGGAGAAAAGGGCCCTGATCGCGCAGCACCTGAGGATGCCTGCACACCCGCAGCCGCATCGCCCTGCCCCGCGTAAAGAAAAGGGCCGGGGCGCACTGCGCACCCGGCCCTGAAAGCTCGCGGAAGAGATCCGCTTACTGCATCTTGGTTTCGATACGCTCGCCAATGCGCTGGGTCAGGTCTTCGTCCTGAGCGGCCTGCTCGGCCATGGCGAGATAGCGGTCAACGGTCATGCCATCGACTTCTTCGATCGCGGCCTGCATCTCGGCGTTTGCCTTCTGCATGATCTGCTGCTGCTCTTCCTGATCGGAGGCGCTTTGCAGTTCACCTGCGTAGGAGTTCCGGATCTCGGTGATCTGGATCACGGCGTCAGCAAAGGCATCGACCTCCGCATCATCGTAGGATGCGGTTTCCGTCTCGCCCTGCATGGTCTCGGGTTCGGACTGCATGGGCTGAGTCTCGGAATCCATGGTCTGGATGCCCTGCTCTTCGTTCGGCTCCTCGCTGTCCTGCGCCATCACGGCAACGGGGGCTGCGGCGAGGCCAAGGCTGAGGCCGACGGCGGTCATGGTCTTGCGAATGGTCATGTTTCCTCCTTTTGGAAGTCTTTCCGTCGCAGACCCGACGCATGGCCCCAAGGGGAAGTTCCACGCGGGTTTCCGGACCGGCAGTCAGCCGCCGACTTGCGGGTGGGCGAGGTTCACAGCCGCGACCGCCGCCGCGATGGCTTCGTCCACGGTCAGGCGCGAAGTGTCGATGCGGGTGGCATCCTCGGCCTCGCGCAGGGGGGCATCGCTGCGCCCCGTGTCGCGGCGGTCGCGCTCGTGCACATCGGCGAGGACATCCTCGAAACGTGTGTCGAACCCGGCGGCCACCAGCTCGCGCCAGCGGCGGTCGGCGCGCACCTCGGCACTTGCGGTGACAAAGAGCTTGGCCTCGGCCTCGGGGCAGATCACCGTGCCGATGTCGCGCCCGTCCAGCACCGCGCCGCCCGACCGGCGGGCAAAGGCGCGCTGGAAATCCAGAAGCGCCGCGCGCACCTCGGGGATCGCCGCGACCTTGGAGGCCGCCTGCGCCGCCTCGGCGGTGCGCAGCGTCTCGGGGTCGAGATCGTCGGCCCGCAGCGCTTGTGCCGCCTCGATGGGATCCATGCCGTCCAGCATGCGCTGCCCCACGGCCCGGTAGAGAAGCCCGGTGTCGAGATGCTCGAACCCGAAGTGCCGGGCGACGGCCCGGCTGATGGTGCCCTTGCCGCTGGCGGCGGGCCCGTCGATGGCGATGGTAAAGCTCATCCGGTGACTAAACCCCATGTGGCGGGGGCTTTCCACCCCCACCGCGCCGTGCTCAGCCCTGCCCGCGCGTGATCTCGGCCCCGAGCCCGGCCATCAGCGGCTCGAAGATCGGGAAGGAGGTGGCGATCGGCCCGCCGTCGTCGACCGTCACCGGCGCGTTGGCGGCAAAGCCCAGCACCATGAAGGACATGGCGATGCGGTGGTCGAGGTGGCTTTCCACCGTGGCGCCGCCGGCGACCTCGCCATGGCCGCGTCCGTGCACGGTCCACCAGTCCTCGCCCTCGTCCACCTGCACGCCGCAGGCGCGCAGTCCGGTGGCCATGGCGTCGATGCGGTCGGATTCCTTGACGCGCAGTTCCTTGACGCCGGGCATGTGGGTCTTGCCCTCGGCAAAGGCGGCCACGACCGACAGCACCGGGTATTCGTCGATCATGGTCGCCGCGCGGTCCGGCGGCACCTCGATGCCCTCGAGGTTCGGCGAGAAGCGCGCGCGCAGGTCGGCGACGGGCTCGCCGCCCTCTTCGCGCCTGTTCTCGTAGGTCAGGTCCGCGCCCATCTCGCGCAACGTGGTGAAAAGCCCCGCCCGCGTCGGGTTCAGCCCGATATTGGGCACCAGCACGTCCGAGCCCTCGACGATCAGCGCCGCGCAGACCGGGAAGGCCGCCGAGGACGGATCGCGCGGCACCACGATGGTCTGCGGCCGCAGCTCGGGCTGGCCGGTCAGCGTGATGATGCGCGCCTCGTTCGTGACCTCGGTCGAGATCTGCGCGCCGAAGCCCGCCAGCATCCGTTCCGAATGGTCGCGCGTGGCCTCGCGCTCGATCACCACCGTCTCGCCCGGGGCGGCGAGACCCGCCAGCAGCACCGCGGATTTCACCTGCGCCGAGGGCACCGGTACCTCGTAACGCACCGGCACCGCGGCCTCGGCGCCCACGATGGTCATGGGCAGACGGCCGCCCGAGCGCCCATAGGCCCGCGCGCCGAAAAGCGCCAGCGGATCGGTCACCCGCGCCATGGGCCGCTTGTTGAGGCTCGCGTCGCCGGTGAAGGTCGCGGTGATCGGCGTGGTGGCCATGGCCCCCATGATCAGCCGCACGCCGGTACCGGAATTGCCGCAGTCGATGACAGTGTCGGGCTCGGCAAAGCCGCCGGTGCCCACGCCGTGGATCACCCAGGTGTCGCCCTGCTTCTCGACCTCGGCCCCGAAGGCGCGCATGGCCTTGGCGGTGTCGAGCACATCCTGCCCCTCGAGCAGCCCGGTCACCCGCGTCTCGCCCACCGCCATGGCGCCGAGGATCAGCGAGCGGTGCGAGATCGACTTGTCGCCGGGCACGTCGGCGGTGCCGGAGAGCGGCCCGGCCTTGCGGGCGGTCATCGGGATGGGGGTGCCGTGGCTCGACATGGGGCCTCCTGCGGATGGGTCGCGGGCCTGATAGCCGCTGACGTGGGGGCCGTCCAGAAGGCGTGGAGAAAGAGGGGGCTCTGCCCCCGTCCCTGCGGGACTCCCCCGGGATATTTCCGCCAAGAAGAAGCGGCGGGCGGGCGCCTAGCGGCGGCGGAAGGTGAGGTAGTGGGGCACGCGGCCCTCGCGCAGGGCCTTCTGCTCGTAGCGGGTGGGGATCCAGTCCTCCCACGGGGTGCGCCAGTCGGCGGGGCGCTCGGCCAGCCACTCGAAGCCCGCCTTCGGCACCTCCTGCAGGGTCTGACGCACGTAGTCGGGGATGTCGGTGGCGACGCGGAACTCGGCCCCGGGTTTCAGCACGCGCGCCAGCGGTTCGAGGTGTTCGGGCGTCACGAACCGGCGGCGGTGGTGGCGCTTCTTGGGCCAGGGATCGGGGTAGAGCAGGAAGGCCTTGTCGAGGCTGGCCTCCGGCAGCACGTCGAAGAGATCGCGCGCGTCGCCCGGGTGCACCCGCAGGTTGCTTACCCCCGCCTCGCGGATCTTGCCCAGCAGCATGGCGACGCCGTTGATGTAGGGCTCGCAGCCGATGATGCCGACCTCCGGGTTGCCCTTCGCCTGGTGCACAAGGTGTTCTCCCCCGCCGAAGCCCACCTCGAGCCAGACCGGGGCGCCGCCGAAGAGCGCGTCGAGATCGAGCGGCGCGCGGTCGGGGTTCACGTCCCAGTCGACCGGCCCGGGCGAGAGCTTGCCCAGATCCTCGTCGAGATAGGCCTCCTGCGACTTGCGCAGGCCCTTGCCCTTGAAGCGGCCGTAGAAGTTGCGCCACGGGGCGCCGGAGGGGTGGTGATCTTGCGTCATGGGCCGGGCCTCTACCCGCCCCCGCGCGCGGCGGCAAGCCTCAGGGGCGAATCCGGCCCAGCACCTCGAGCCCGCCTTCGGCCACGCGGACCACGACCACCTCGCCCGAGCGGGGGAAGACCCCCGTGAGGTCGGTGATGTTGACCTGGTGGGTCACCACCAGCGGCCTGCCCTCGAGCCCGCGCAAAAGTTCCAGTGCCGCACGGCCCTGCGCCGCTGCGTCCCCGCGCCCGCCGAAGAATGAATTGAACGGCGGCGCCGCGCGGACCGGGGCGAGATCGAGCAGCCGGGCGGTGTCGCGGCAGCGGCACCACTGGCTGGTGAGCACCACGTCGAAGGCCTGCCCACGCGCCCGGAAGGCGTCGCCGATGGCGCGCGCCTGGTCGCGGCCCGCCGCGTTGAGGTTGCGTTGCGTGGCGCAGTCGTCGAGGTCAAAGACCGCCGGATCGCCGGTGCCAGGCGCCAGGGCGTGCCGCATGATCACGAAGGCGCCGTCGCGATCAAGCGCGTCCCAGTCATTCGCGAAGACGATCCCCGGCCAGAGCAGGCCGAGGATCAGGACGCACCGGCGGATCATCCGAGACGGTTCCGCAGCACCTCCATCAGCCCGTCCCAGGCGCCCTGGTCGGCGTCGAGGTCGTAGTCGTCCGATCCGAAGACCGTGAAGCTGTGGCGCGCGCCGCCGAAGATCTCGGCGCCATGCGTGACGCCGGCCTCTTGCAGTTCGGTCATGAGGCCCGCGAGTGCCTCCATGCCCGAGACCGGGTCGGCCGAGCCGTGGAACAGCATCACAGGCGCCGTGGTGGCGGAGTAATCCTGCCCCTCGGGTGTCTCGAGCCCGCCGTGGAAGCTCACGAAGCCCTCGAGATCGGCGCCCGCGCGGGCGGCCTCGAGCACCGCCGCGCCGCCGAAGCAGTAGCCCATCAGGACCATGTCCTCGGTGGCGCCGGGGATGTTCGCGGCCTCGGCGATGGAGCCCATGAGCCGTTCGCGGAAAAGATCCCGATCCTGGTAGAGCGCGCCCGACAGGCTGCGGTACTCGTCAACGGACTGCGGGTCGGTGTCGGCGCCGTAAAGGTCGACGGCGAAGGCGGTGTAGCCGCGTTCGGCCAGCATCTCGGCCCGGAGTTCCTCGTAGTCGGTCATCCCGTCCCAGTCGTGCACGATCAGCACGGTGCCGCGCGGCGTGATGTCGGGATTGGTGGCGACGTAGCCCTCGAAGGTCGTGTCGCCGACGGTGTAGCTGTGGTGTTCCCCCATGATCTGGGCGCTGGCGGCGGTCCCTGCGCAAAGCGCGGCCAAGGCGATGGTTGTGCGGAACATGCGGTGTCCTCCCTGCTGTGACGCAAGGGAACCTAGATCGCGCGCCGGAAAGTCGAGCGGCGCGGGGTCGCCGCGCCGCGCGGGGCCCCGCCCCTTCGATCACGAAGGCGCGAGGCGCAGGATTAGGCCAGAGCCTTGCGCACCGCCTCGGAGACCGGCGTGGTGGGTCGGCCGATCAGGCGCGACAGCGTGCGGCTGTCGTCGAAGAGCGCATCCTGCGAGGCGCCCGCGTCGAGCCCCGCGACCATCTGTGCCGTGCCTTCGTCGAGGCCCGCGCCCTTGAGCGCCTCAGCATATTCGGCCTCGCTCATGTTGACGTAGGGAATCTGCTTGCCGGTCTGGCGCGAGACCTCCTCGGCCAGCTCTGCCAGCGTATAGGCCGTGTCGCCCGCCAGTTCGTAGGTCTTTCCCTCGTGGCCCTCGCCGGTGGCCGCGACAGCCGCGGCCTCGGCGAAATCCTCGCGCGAGGCCGAGGAAATGCGCCCCTCGCCCGCGGCGCCGATCATCGCGCCGTGTTCCAGCGCGGCGGGCAGCGCGCCGAGGTAGTTGTCGTGATACCAGCCATTGCGCAGCAGCGTGACCTTCAGGCCGCTTTTCGCCAGCAGCGCCTCGGTGGCGCGGTGCTCTGGCGCGAGGCTCATGGGCGAGCTGTCGGCATGCAGGATGCTGGTGTAGACGATGCGGCTGACACCGGCGGCCTTGGCGGCGTCGATCACGGCGCCATGCTGTGCCTCGCGCTTGCCGACCTCGCTCGAGGAAATCAGCACCAGCACGTCCACGCCCGAAAGCGCGGGGGCCAGCCAGTCGGGTCGGTCGTAATCGAAGGCGCGCGTCTCGACGCCGAGGTCCGCGGCCTTTTCGGGGCTGCGCACCAGCGCGACAAGCCCATCGGCCCCCTGGCGCTCGATGAGTTTCTGCACGGTGAGGCGGCCAAGCTGGCCGGTGGCGCCGGTGATCGCGATGGTCATTGAAGAGACTCCTTTTTTTTTGACGTCCACTTCCCCATATCTGCTTCTACTGACAAAAGGTAAGTACCTACAAAAAGGTAAGTATGGAAAATTCGGAACCCGTCCTTGCGCCCCTCACCTTCGACCGGGGCGACCTGCTGTCGCCCGCCTGCCCGTCGCGGCAGGTGCTGAGCCACATGACCAGCCGCTGGGGGATCCTGACGCTGCTGGCGCTGGGGTCCGAGACCTACCGGTTCGGGGCTTTGCGACGGCGCATCGGCGGGGTGAGCGAGCGGATGCTGGCGCAGACGCTGAAGCAGCTTGCCGCAGACGGGCTGGTCGAGCGGATCGCCCACGACACGGTGCCGCCGCACGTGGAATACCGCACCACGCCCATGGGCGCCGAGGCGACAGAGAAGCTGCGCGATCTGGCCGACTGGATCGAGGGCAACCTGCCCCGGATCATGGCGCATCAGGCAGAGGTGGCCGAGGACTGAGGCCGTGCCAGAAGGGTCGTGCCTCTCCCGGCCAAAAGAAAACGGCCCGCCCCTTCCGGGACAGGCCGCCTGTGTCACGCAACAGGGCTGCGGATCACATTTCCTTCTTGAGCGCCTCGGCCAGGTCCGTGCGTTCCCAGCTGAAGCCGCCGTCCGCCTCGGGCTTGCGGCCGAAGTGGCCGTAGGCCGCGGTGCGGGCATAGATCGGCTTGTTGAGGTCGAGATGCGTGCGGATGCCGCGCGGCGTCAGGTCCATGACCTTGGGGATCGCCTTCTCGATGACCTCTTCCGGGACTTCGCCGGTGCCGTGGGTGTCGACGTAGATCGACAGCGGCTTGGCCACGCCGATGGCGTAGGAGAGCTGCACGGTGCAGCGCTCGGCCGCGCCGCAGGCCACGATGTTCTTGGCGAGGTAACGCGCCGCATAGGCCGCGGAACGGTCCACCTTGGTCGGGTCCTTGCCCGAGAAGGCGCCGCCGCCGTGGGGCGCCGAGCCGCCATAGGTGTCCACGATGATCTTGCGCCCGGTCAGGCCAGCGTCCCCGTCGGGGCCGCCGATCACGAAGGTGCCCGTCGGGTTCACCCACCATTCGGTCGCGTCGGTGATCCACTCCGACGGAAGGACATCGCGGATGTAGGGCTCCACGATGGCGCGGATGTCGTCGCTGGTCTGGTCCTCGCTCTCGTGCTGGGTCGACAGCACGATCTGGGTGACCTCGACCGGCTTGCCGTTCTCGTAGCGCAGCGACAGCTGCGACTTGGCGTCGGGCCGCAGCAGCGGTTCTTTCCCCGACTTGCGCGCGTCAGCGAGGCTTTTCAGGATCTTGTGCGAGTACTGGATCGGCGCCGGCATGAGATCCGGCGTCTCGTTCGTGGCAAAGCCGAACATGATGCCCTGGTCACCGGCACCGTCCTTGTCGACACCCTGGGCGATGTGCGCGGACTGCTCGTGCAGGAAGTTCATCACGTGGCAGGTGTTCCAGTGGAACTTCTCCTGCTCGTAACCGATCTCGCGGATCACGTCGCGCGCGATCTGGCCGATCCGGCCCATGTAGTTCTTCAGCTTCTCCTGGTCGCTCAGCCCGACCTCGCCGCCAATGACCACCAGGCCGGATGTGGCGAAGGTCTCACAGGCAACGCGGGCTTCGGGCTCCTCCGCGATGAGCGCGTCGAGGACGGCATCCGAAATCCGGTCACAGACCTTATCCGGGTGGCCCTCCGAAACGGATTCGGAGGTGAAGATGTAATCTTGTCGGGACATGAGTGCTCCATTGGGGTTTCGCCACCACGCCAGGAAGCCGTTGTGGTGGCACTCTTCTGATTGGTGATTGCCTAAGGCCGGTTTAACCGGGGGTCAATCGGAATGCGGCCGTTTGGCACGAAGACCGCCGCAATCAGGACCAAAAGCAACAGGAAGAACGGCAGATCCCCGGTCGTTGCATAGAAAGAGGGCGCCATCGGCGGCGGGACCCGGGCATCCACGACACCCGCCTCGCCCAATCCACGTTGGGCAATCACGCGCCCGCCGCCGTCGATGACCGCGGAAACGCCCGTATTTGCGGCACGCAGCATCGGCAGCCGCTGCTCGATGGCACGGATGCGCGACTGGCTCAGATGCTGGTAGGGTCCCGACCACGTGCCGAACCAGGCGTCGTTGGTCAGATGCAGCAGAAGGTCCGCCCGTCCCGGCGCGCCGCCCACGTCCTGGGGAAAGACCGCCTCGTAGCAGATCAGCGGCAACGCCGTGCCCAGCACGCCGAGATCGATCAGCTGCGGCCCCGGCCCGGCGCTGTAACCGCTCGCCGCGCGCTGCGCGAGCCCGCTGATGTTCACGTGCGCAAAAAGCGGCGCCGCCGGCATGTACTCCCCGAAGGGCACGAGGTGGTGCTTGTCGTAGGTCTCGGTGATGCTCCCGTCGCCCTGCATCAGCACCATCGAGTTGTAGTAGCGCCCGTCCTCGTCGCGGCGCTGGATGCCAAGCGCCACCGGCACGTCGCCCGCAGCCTCCGACACCATGTCGAGCGGTTCGCGCGCCCGGTGCAGGAGCCAGGGCAGCGCCGTCTCGGGCCAGACCACGAGCGAGGGCGCCGGCAGGCCATCGGCCATGGGCTGGCCCGTCAGGCGCAACTGCCGCTCGAAGAAGACCGGCACCATCTCGGGGTTCCATTTCTGATCCTGCGGGGCATTGGGCTGCACCAGCCGCACCACGGGGCGCTCCGAGAGGTCCTGCGGCGCGGGGGTCAGCCAGAGCCCGCCCCCCAGCAGCAGCACAAATCCTGCCGCCCCAAGCGCCAGCATCCGCCGGTCGCGCCCGTGCAGCGCCACCGCCAGCACCGCGGCCAAGTCGAGCGTCAGGAATGTCAGCCCGTAGCTGCCGACGACCGACACCCACTGGATCGCCGGGACCGGCGCCCAGAGATAGCCCACCATGCCCCAGGGAAAGCCGGTCAGAAGGTAGCCGCGCGCCATCTCGGCCGCGCACCAGAGCACGACCAGCGCGATCAGCGGGCGCGGCGACCGCGCCGCCGCCCAGAAGGCCGCGCCCCAGAACAGCCCCAGCCCCGCCGCCATCAGCACCAGCGCGAAGGGCGCCATCCAGCCGGTCACCGCGGCGTCGACCTGGAAGGGTTCGGTGATCCAGCCGAGCGAGAAGACGAAATAGCCAAAGCCCACCGTCCATCCGGTCAGGAAGGCGCGGCGGCGCGGTCCGAGGGCGATGAAGATCCAGAAGGCGCCCACCAGCCCCAGAAGGGCGACGGCCCAGAGCTCGTAGGGGGCAGCGCCCATGGCGAGTGCCAGCCCCGCCAGGAAGGCGAGCGGAAGCCGGGCCACACGCGGTGTCGCGATGGCCCGGAGTGTCAGCTCACGCATAATCCGTGGGACGCGGCGGCGGCGGCAATGCCGCCGGGCTCGACGCGGACGATGCCCCCGGAAGACGCACGCGAAGCCGCTTGATGCGGCGCGGATCGGCGTCCACCACCTCGAAGTCGAGACCCGCGGGGTGCGAGATCACCTCGCCACGCGCGGGCACGCGACCCGCCAACATGAAGACCAGACCGCCCAGCGTGTCGATTTCCTCGCCGTCGATTTCCTCGTCCTCGGTGAGGCTGATGCCCACCTCCTGCTCGAATTCCTCGAGCGGGGTCTTGGACTGCGCGATGTAGCAGCCGCTGCGCTCGCGGGTCCAGAAGGTGTCCTCGTCGGTGTCGTGCTCGTCCTCGATCTCGCCGATGACCTGTTCGATCAGGTCCTCGATCGTCACCAGACCGTCGACGCCGCCGTACTCGTCGATCACCAGCGCCATGTGCCGCCGTTCGGTCTGCATCTTGGTGAGCAGCACGCCGATGGGCATGGATGGCGGAACGAAAAGCAGCGGGCGCAGGATGCGCTTGAGATCGAATTCGGTCTCGCCCGCATCGAACCCGTGCGACAGCGCAAAATCCTTGAGGTGCGCCATGCCCACGGGCGTGTCGAGCGTGCCTTCGTAGACCGGGAGCCGGGTCAGACCCGATTCGCGGAACACCTCGAGAAGCTCGTCCCGAGTGATCGTATCCGGCACGGCCACGATCTCGGCCTTGGGGATTGCCACGTCCTCGACGCGCATGCGTCGAAGGTTGATAAGTCCGGGAGAGACGCGCGGTTCGGAGGCGGTGCTAGCTTCGCCCTCCGCCTCGTGCTCACCGCCGAGAAATCCCAGAAATTTCTGGAAGAATCCCGATCCATCCTCTGAATGCCCATTCTCCAGCGCGCTCTGCGCTGCGTTAGGCGATCCGTCTGTGTCGCCCATCTCCTGCTTCCAGTCGCGAGCCATCTGGCCCTATCACATCCTATTATATGGGTCGGCGATGCCGAGGTTGCCAAGTATCGTGGTCTCCAGCGCTTCCATGAGCGTGGCGTCTTCATCACGGATATGGTCGTAACCCAGCAGATGTAAAACCCCGTGAACAAGAAGATGAGTCACATGGTGCTCAAATTCCCTGCCCCCCTCGGCGGCTTCCTGCCTACAAACGTCGTAGGAGAGGGCAAGATCGCCCAGATGATGGGCGTCCAGCGAATCGGGCGGGGGTGGCGGCTCGGGGGTTTCGCCCGGGTTTTCGGCTGCGAGATCCTCTGACGGCCAGCTCAGCACATTGGTCGGGCGCGGCTTGCCCCGGAAATCGGCATTGAGCGTGGCGATGCGGTCGTCGTCGCAGCCCAGCACCGCGATCTCGTAGCCCTCCGGCGCGATCCCGAGGTGGGTGAGCGCAGCGCGGGCAGCGCGTTCCGACCACGCCTCGAGATCCGCCTCCTCCCAGCGGGGGTCCTCGAAG
>CAYNKL010000127.1:0-12184 GCA_964397775.1 uncultured Rhodobacterales bacterium
GTCACGCTCTATGCCAGTGCTTCGGACAGCGCGCTTCGTGCGACCCATGACGCGAACGGCGCCACCGCGCTCGCAGGCGACGTGCCCGATTCCGGACCGATGATCGCGGAGGGGATCGACACGATCGACGCCTCCGCTCCGGGAACCGGCGTGCTTGGCCTCTCGCGCAACGAATACCTGGCCGAGCGGGACATCCTCGCCGATATCGCGGCGCTGCTGGCCACGGGCACCCGGCCACCGCATCAGCGTGGCGAAAACCTGCGCGAGGTGCCCACGCCACAGGGCTCCTACTGGCGCATCCAGGGCTGATCGCCCGCAGGCTTGGGCGGCCGACCTCAGTTGAAGGAATAAACCAGCGACACGCTCAGCGTGTTGTCGGTGTTCTCGTACCCCGGAAGCGGGTCGCTCTGGTACTCGGTCAGAAGGCTGGTGCGCAGCGACAGGCGGCGGCGCAGGCGGATCTTGATGGCCATGTCGTTCAACACGGCGGCGTCGCCTTCGGACCCGATCAGCGATGTGTCGTTGGTAAAGGTCGTTCCCGTCCCCAGCCGGCGCGAATAATACGAAGACACGGTGTAACCGATGGTCCGGTTGCGTTCGCCGTCGGCCGTCTCGGTCAGCCGCCAGCCGGGGCCGGTCTGCAACGCCCAGAAGGACCGCCCCGTCGCCAGCAGGCGGTAGCCGCCACCCGCGCCCGCGAAGTGATCCTCGACCGTACTGCCGAACTGGTCGGTGGTGCTGCGCAGCTCGCCGAAGGCATAGTAGCCGCCGCCGAAGTCGCGGGTGAACTCGTAGCCGGCCCGCATCACCTGCCCGTCAATCGATCCGTCGGTCTCGCTGTAGTCGTAGCTCAGCCGGACGCGGTGCCCGCTGGACCCGTCGAAGTAGTTAAGCCTAACCCCGAGCCCGGCCTCGATCGCATCCGTGTTGCCGCTGCTTGCCGTCGCGCGCAGGGTAAAGCTCCCCGACCAGCCTTCGGTCAGCCCGATGCTGCCGAAGGCCGGCATGTCGCGCTCGGCATCGTTGCGGATCGCGGTTTCGAGCTCGCGCACGCGCTTCCGTGCCGTCGTGCCTTCGGTGAACAGCGTGGCCTGCGCAGCGACAGGCGATCCGGCCAATACAAAAACGACCAGGGCCGAGACCGCGCCGGCAAGTCTCCTGGGTACCATCTTACTCTCCGGTCTTCGGTTCGCGCGTCCGTCAGCATGGCGGGGCAACCTCAGCCGCACCCGGCCAGTCCTTGCCGCGACCCGCAGGGGCCGCCACGTCCGGCCCCTGCCTATCGGCAAAAGGTAACGATTCTAACCCAAGCCCCTCCTCAAGGCAGAGGAGAAGCTGGCGGTTGCCTATTCGCCGAACGGCTGGAGGTTCTCAAGCTGCGTTTCGGTCATGTTGGAGACATAGCCCTGCCCCTCCCAGCTCAGCGAATCGAGCGGCACAACCACCGCGCTGTCGCCAAGCCCGAGGAAACCGCCCAGCTCGATCAGGAAGCCGGCCGGGTTGCCCTTCTCGTCCACAAGGATCTCCTCGACCTCGCCGATCCTGTCGCCGTCGCCGTTGCGCACCTCCACGTCCTCGGCACTCTGGAGATAGACGCCCCGCTGCGGCTGGACCGGCTCTGCCGGGGTCTGATCGGCCTCCTGCGCCAGCGCGGGAACGGCAAGGAACAGCGGAAGGCTCAGGGTCAGGATCTTGTTCATCGGAATTCCTTTCAGGATGACCGTTGATAAACATCCCCGCGCGTACCGGGTTCCTCTGCACCGCGGCACGTCGCGCGACCCGGCAATTGCGCGCCGGTGCACCGATGCCCTGCGGCCCTGCCTGTTCCATTGTCACGCGCGGGCGCCGATGTTTGTCGAAACACCGGACACCCCTCGTGAAAGCCACGCCCATGCCCGCCAAAGCCCATCCCGACACCCGCATCGGCCACGTCCATCTTCGCGTCGCCGACCTCGATCGCGCCGTCGCCTTCTACGAAAACGTGATGGGGCTCGAGCTCATGCAGAAATACGGCGATCAGGCCGCCTTCATGTCTGCAGGCGGCTACCATCACCACGTCGGCCTCAACACCTGGGGCAGCAAGGACGGCACGCCGCCCCCTCCGGGACACACCGGGCTGTTCCACCTCGCGCTGCTCTACCCCGATCGCGCCGCACTTGCGGCCGCCCTGAAGCGCGTGGTCGAGGCCGGCGTGCAGATCGAGGGCGCCTCGGATCACGGCGTCTCCGAAGCGATCTACTTCTCCGATCCCGACGGCAACGGGATCGAGATCTACCGCGACCGCGATCCCGCCGACTGGCCCCGCGACGCCGACGGGCGCATCGCGATGTACACCCGCCCGCTCGACCTGCGCGCGCTTCTTGCCGAAGCCGAATAGCCCGGAAATTCGGCATTTGCCGAACACGGGCTTTCGGCTAACCTTGCCCGCAGGCACCGGCCCGCCGGTGCCGCAAGGGAGGGAACCACCATGGCAAGGGGCGACTCGCACATCGATCGGGTCATCCGGTCCGTCACGTCCGGAACAGCGGCGGCGCAATCGCGGCTCGCCGCCTCCTGGCAGCGGTCGTTCCAGAAGCACGGGCTCGATCCCTCCCGCCCCCTGCCCTCGTCGCGTCCCGACACCCTCCGCCTTTCCGAACGCCGCGAAGAACTCGGCCGCATGCTCAGGCTCGCGGGCCCACGTCTCGACGATCTCTACGCCATGCTCGGTCATTGCGGCTGCGGCGTGCTGCTCACAGACGCGCAGGGGCTCGTGCTCGACAGCCGCAGCGGTAGCGGCGACGCCAGCCGCTTTGCCGCCTGGGGCCTGCATCCCGGCGTCGACTGGAGCGAGGCCGCACAGGGCACCAACGGCATCGGCACCTGCCTTGCCGAAATGCGCCCGGTCACCATCCACCGCGATCAGCATTACCTCGCACGCAACATCGGCATGAGCTGCATCGACGCCCCGGTGTTCGGCCCGGAAGGCCAGCTTGTCGCCGCGCTCGACGTCAGCTCCGCCCGCGCCGACCAGACCGAGGGCTTCAACCGCCTGATCGAGGGCATGGTGGTCCGCGTCGCCCGCCAGATCGAATCCGATCTCTTCCGCGCCGCCCACAGCGCCCACCGCATCGTGCTCGCCCCCGGCGAAGACCCCGCCGACACCGCCCTTCTTGCCGTGGACGGGGACGAACTGGTCGTCGGCGCCACGCGCGAGGCGCGCCGCCGCTTCGGTCTGGAACGCGACGGCAGCCTGCGTCCCCGGCCGCTTGTCGACCTCACCGGCAGCAGCCAGGAATCCGGCAGCGGGCTCGACCGCGCCGAACGCGCCGCGCTTGTCCGGGCGCTGGCCCGGGCCGACGGCAATGCCTCCGAGGCCGCCCGCGCCCTCGGCATCGGGCGCGCGACGCTTTACCGCCGCATGAAGCGTCTCGACATTCCCCACAGACAGCCCTGACCTGTCTCACCGCTGAGACAACCGCCCGCCTCCACCCCTTGCAGCCCTCCTGACAGGGGTCTCCGGCGTTGCCATCCTTCCTGACAGGCCCGGATGAGGAGATCCGGCCGCAGAGGAGGAAACACCATGAACGAGATGACCCAGATGGCGGGCCAGCAGGCGTCGCCCTTCAAGGACCGCTACGACAACTTCATCGGCGGCAAGTTCGTGGCGCCCGTCGACGGCGCCTATTTCGACAACATCACCCCCATCACCGGCAAACCCGTCTGCAAGGTCGCCCGCTCGGGCGCCGCGGACGTGGAACTCGCCCTCGATGCCGCCCACGCCGCCCGCAAGGGCTGGGGCGCCACACCGGCCACCGAACGTTCCAACGCGCTGCTCAAGATCGCCGACCGGATGGAGGAAAACCTCGATCTGCTCGCGCAGGCCGAAACCTGGGACAACGGCAAGCCGATCCGCGAAAGCATGGCCGCCGACATCCCGCTGGCCATCGACCACTTCCGCTACTTCGCCGGTGTCCTGCGCAGCCAGGAAGGCACCATGTCGGAAATCGACGCCGACACCGTCGCCTACCACTACCATGAACCGCTGGGTGTGGTCGGCCAGATCATCCCGTGGAACTTCTCGATCCTCATGGCCGCATGGAAGCTCGCCCCGGCCATCGCCGCCGGCAACTGCGTGGTCCTGAAACCCGCCGAGCAGACGCCCGCCGCCATCATGGTCTTGGCCGAACTCATCGCCGACCTCCTGCCCGCCGGCGTGCTGAACATCGTCAACGGCATGGGCCCCGACGTGGGCGCACCGCTGGCCACCTCGCCACGCATCGCCAAGATCGCCTTCACCGGCTCCACCGAAACCGGCCGCAAGATCATGCAGGCCGCGACCGAGAACCTGATCCCCGTCACGCTGGAACTCGGCGGCAAGAGTCCGAACATCTTCTTCTCCGACGTGATGGCCGAGGACGACGCCTACCTCGACAAGGCGGTCGAGGGCTTCGTGCTCTTCGCGCTGAACCAGGGCGAGGTCTGCACCTGCCCCTCGCGCGCCCTGATCCAGGAGGACATCTACGAGGAATTCATCAAGCGCTGCATCGAACGGGTGAAGGCGATCAAGCAGGGCGACCCGCGCGATCCCGAAACCATGGTCGGCGCACAGGCCAGCGCGGAGCAGCAGGAAAAGATCCTCTCCTACCTCACCATCGGCGTGGAGGAAGGCGCCGAGGTGCTCGCAGGCGGCGCCGCGGCGAAGATGGATGGCGATATCTCGGGCGGCTACTACATCCAGCCGACCATCCTGAAGGGCCACAACAAGATGCGCGTCTTCCAGGAAGAGATCTTCGGCCCGGTGGTCTCGGTCGCCACCTTCAAGGACGAGGAAGAGGCGCTCGCCATCGCCAACGACACCATGTACGGCCTCGGCGCCGGTGTCTGGTCGCGCGATGCCAACCGCTGCTACCGCATGGGCCGCGGGATCGAGGCGGGCCGCGTCTGGGTGAACAACTACCACGCCTACCCGGCGCACGCGGCCTTCGGCGGCTACAAGCAGTCCGGCATCGGGCGCGAAACCCACAAGATGATGCTCGACCACTACCAGCAGACCAAGAACATGCTGGTCAGCTACAACCCCAACAAGCTCGGATTCTTCTGAGGAAAGGGAAACGATGTCGAAAACGATGAAAGCCGCCGTCGTCCGCAAGTTCGGAGCGCCGCTGGAGATCGACGAGGTGCTCGTCCCCGAGGTCGAGCCCGGAATGATCCAGGTCGCGATCCACGCCTCGGGCGTCTGCCACACGGACCTGCACGCCGCCGAAGGCGACTGGCCGGTCAAGCCCGAGCCGCCCTTCATCCCGGGGCACGAGGGCGTCGGCTACGTCTCGGCCGTGGGCCGGGGTGTGACCAACGTGAAGGAAGGCGACCGTGTCGGCGTGCCATGGCTCTACACCGCCTGCGGTCACTGCCGTCACTGCCTCGGCGGCTGGGAGACGCTCTGCAAAAGCCAGAAGAACACCGGCTATTCGGTGAACGGAGGCTTCGCGGACTACGTGCTGGCCGATCCTAACTACGTCGGGCACCTGCCGGGGAACGTCGACTTCAACGAAATCGCCCCGGTCCTCTGTGCCGGCGTGACGGTCTACAAGGGCCTGAAGGCGACAGATACCAAGCCCGGCGACACGGTGGCGATCTCCGGTATCGGCGGGCTGGGTCACATGGCGGTGCAATATGCCGTCGCCATGGGGCTGAACGTGGTCGCGGTGGACATCGACGATGCCAAACTTGCCCTTGCGCGGCGTCTCGGTGCGAAAGTGACGGTCAACGCCCGCACCTCCGAGGATCCGGCCGCCGAGGTGGTCCGGGAAACCGGCGGCGGCGTGCAGGGGGTGCTTGTCACGGCGGTCAGCGAAAAGGCCTTCGAGCAGGCCATCGGCATGGCCGACCGGGGCGGCACCGTCGCCCTGAACGGTCTGCCGCCGGGCGATTTCCCCCTCAACATCTTCGGCATGGTGCTGAACGGTGTGACGGTGCGCGGGTCGATCGTGGGGACGCGATTGGACCTGCAGGAATCGCTCGATTTCGCTGGCGACGGCAAGGTGAAGGCCACCATCGACACCGCACCGCTGAGCGAGATCAACGCGATCTTCGACCGGATGAGGCAGGGCAAGATCGAGGGCCGCATGGTCCTGGACCTGGTCTCCTGACCTGAGAACTGCGGTCAGCCCAGGCACAATGGGGCTGACCGCACCCGACTGCGCCCGCACCAAGCGCTCTTCCCAATTGCAGGATAACCGCGCCGCGCCCCGCCGTCTGCGATCAGCGCCTCGCGCAAAGCGCGCCAAAGCCCCCCGATCCCGAAACGCGGCGCCCGCGGGCTTCTTCTTGGCCCAAGTATCCCGGGGGAGTCCGCGCGCCCGGCGCGGATGGGGGCAGCGCCCCCAAAGGCCCGAACGCCTGTCAGTGACATCTGACATTCGAAACCTCTACTTTGTTGCGCGAACCTGACAACTCTCGTATTTTTGGGATCATGAAAGAATCCGGCGCCCCCATCCGTCCCTTCCCCGCATCCGGCGGCGATTGCGCTGCGATTCTCGATGCCATCGACTGGGACACCCACCCCCTGGGCGAACCCGCCGACTGGCCGCTCGAGCTCAAGACAGTCGTGCGCACCTGCCTGACGTCGAAGTTCGCCAGCATGGTGCACTGGGACAACGCGCTCTTCACCTTCTACAACGACGCCTATGCCGTGCGGCTGGGACGCAAGCACCCGGGCCACCTCGGACAGCCCGCCTATGACTGGTGGTCCGAGATGTGGGACCAGCTCGAACCCTTCTTCGCCCGCGTCCTGCAGGGCGAAAGCTACTACAGTGAAAACGCCCGCTACACGCCGGACCGCGACGGACAGGCCCGCGACGCCTGGTTCACACACAGCCACAGCCCGATCTGGGACGACAGCGGCGCGATCCGCGGCATCTACCTGACGGTGGTCGAGACCACCGCCCAGATCGAGGCCGAAGCCCGCACCGAACTTCTGACCGGCGAACTCAAGCACCGCATGAAGAACACGATGGCCATCGTGCAGTCGATCGTGAACCAGGCCATGCGCCGCGCCGCCGACATGGACGAGGCTCGCCGCCTCATCCACGATCAGGTCGGCGCGCTCGCCCGCACCAACGACCTGCTGACCCGCACCACCAGCGCCGAGGCCTCCATGGCCGATCTTGTCGCCGGTGCGGCGGAACTGCAGGGCACCTTTTCGGCCAGGATCACCAGCGCGGGGCCGGATCTCATGCTGAGCCCGCAGGCGGCCATTGCCGTCACCATGCTGCTGCACGAACTCACCACGAACGCCATGAAGTACGGCGCGCTCTCCAATGACACCGGCCAGGTGCGGATCGCCTGGGAAACGACGGGCGACCACCTCGACCTCACGTGGCACGAACGCGGAGGCCCGCCCGTCATCCCGCCCGCACGCCCCGGCTTCGGGACCCGCCTGTTGACCGCGCTGGCGGGCGATCTCGGCGGCACGCCGGACATCCGCTACGACCCGCAGGGGGTCTCGTGCACGCTGCGGGCCCAGCTTTCCACGATCCGCACGCCGGAGGCTGTCGGCAAGTAGGCCTCACCGGAACGACCGGCCTGCGCAACAGGCGGCGCTTTCGTTCGATGGCCAACGCTCATCGAAGGACAATCCCGCCATTACAATAAGAGCAGCCATATCGTCCTTGCGAGACCATGGAGCGCCGGAGTACGCAGGCCTCTGCGTTGCATTGGCAGGGGCGACACCGAATTGGACAGGGTCTCGGGTCAATCAGAGTGAGGCGATGCATATACGCACTGGGCGGCCACCCTCGGCGACGGCCTCTGAACAGAATATAAATTGGGACTTCGATAAACAATGATCAAGAACCTTCTCAGGAGCCTTCGGCGAGATGGTTCTCGGCCTTTCGGCGAAGCGCCTCGCGGTCGGGTCCTCAAGAGAATCCGCTCTGCATTCAAAAGTCAGAAGATCCCGACACTACCGCGCCAGTTCGACTCAAGTTGCAATCTCAAGATATCACCTGCAGCAAAGGTGGCGCTGGAGAAAGGCACTCTCTCGCTTGTGGTCAAACGATCCGGCCCCAAGGCCGTCATCAGTAACTTCACCTTGGACATGAGGGCCGAAAGAGGCACGTTTGAGATAACGGTTTGCGATGATGACGCCGAAGTCTTTATCGCGGAAGGCTGTTCCGGGAAATGGAATCTAAAGATCTTCCGCCTCGGCAAGGTTCACATCGGGAAAAACACGAGCTGCAACAGGGCGAGATTGATTTGTGACAACTCCGAGATCAGGATCGGCGAAGATTGCATGCTTTCCGACGAAATTATCCTCCAAAGTGCTGACCAACACGGCATCGTCGACATCCCGAGTGGAAAAATCCTCAATCAAGGCCGAAAGAGTATCGTTATCGGAGATCATGTCTGGATCGGGCGCCGAGCCAACCTGTTGCATGGCACACTGATCGGAGACGGTGCAATCATCGGCCTCGGTGCATTGGTAAATTCAGAGATTCTCAACAACAGCCTGGCCGTCGGCGTGCCAGCAAAAGTGGTCCGACGCGATGTCACCTGGAGTCGCGAAGTGAACAGCCTCGACGACTACTCAAGTCAACAGATCGCCCTTGGTGGAGGCTCGGAGTAGCAACAGCGAGACGCGTTCATCTGCCCTCCTCTTGCCACGCACCCGCCAGCTCGACCGGGACTGCGACGTTGAAACCTCGCTCGGCAATCTCCGGGCTTGCCGGCCCCTTCCGACCTGCTTCTGAATCGCTTCCGTATCAGATCCAAGGGACTTCCAGAGCCTGCTGGCCCAAGCTTACGCTGCAGCGCACCAATCGCTCAGCGCGGCGTCATGCAAAGTCTTTCCCGTTGTCAGCGCTTGGCACCGCCGCACGTGAGTCCCCCACAGCGCAACCGACCTATGCCTTTCAGCAGGGGACACTCCTAAGAAAATCCTAACGCGACCACTTAACCCTTTGAAATTCCAGCCTCGAAAAGATGTCCCGGCCCGGGACACCCCTCTCAGGCCGAATGCGCCCAGTCCCAGTAGAGCTCGCGGACCTTCCGGGTGACGGGCCCGATCTGGTAGCTGCGGTCCTCGAAGCCGGTCACCGGCGTGACTTTGTTGAGGTTGCCAGACAGGAAGACCTCGTCGGCCTGCTCAAAATCCTCGAAACTCAGCACCGTCTCCTGCACCTCGTAGCCGTCGGCGCGCAGGTTCTCGATATGCCGGGCCCGGGTGATGCCGGCGAGGAAGGTCCCGTTCGCGACCGGCGTGAAGACCACCCCGTCGCGCACCATGAAGGTATTGGCGCTGGCGCTCTCGGCGACGTTGCCCATGGCGTCGGCCACGAGCGCATTGCCAAAGCCCCGGGCCCGGACTTCGGCGAACATCCGGGCATTGTTGGGGTAGAGGCAGCCCGCCTTGGCGTTGACCACCGCATCCTCCAGCACAGGCCGGCGGAAACGGGTCCGGCCGAGGGTGGTGGAGGCGTCGTCGGGGGGCATGGGCATCTCCTCGAGGCAGATGGCAAAGCCCGTCTCGTCGCCGGTCGGCACGATCGAGGTCTCGTCCCCGTGGATGCCCCAGTACATGGGCCGGATATAGATCGGCGCTTCGGCGGGGTAGACCTTGAGCCCCTCGCGGACGATCTCCATCATTTCCGAGACTTCGACGGTGGGCTTCAGCATCAGCGCCTCGGCCGAGCGGTTCACGCGGGCGCAATGGGCTTCGAGGTCGGGGATGAGGCCGTTCACGTGGCGGGCGCCGTCGAAAACGGTGGTGCCCAGCCAGGCGCCGTGATCGGAGGCCCGGATCGTCGCGACCTCGCCGTCGTGCCATTTGCCGTCGAAATATGTGCGGATATTCGTGCCCGTGGCCATGCCTGTCTCCTTGCTGCGGAGGCAGGGTATGGGCCGGGGGCAGGAAGGTCCAGACGCGCGGCCGGGATACGCCGGGTAGCCGGGGCGAGGTGCCCTTTCAGAGGGCATCGAAGGGGTGTCCCGGGTCGGGACCCCTTGGCGCTCATGCGATTTCAATAGGTTACATAGACGGATCCACCACGTCTTAACTTTGTCCCCTGCCGCTGCGCCCAGACAGCCGCGCCGATCCCCCCGGAAAAGGCGGCGCAGCATGGGTCGGCCCGCGAGGATCGGCACAAGCCCCAGCGCGATCAGACCAGCCGCAAGCATGTCGGCACCGGAGGCGATTGCGCCAAGAACCAAGGCGCCCCGCGGCCAGTGTCACCGCCGCAAATGAGGGCTGGCAGCACCGCCCGGGCGAGGGTCCGAGCAAGTCGGCGGAGAGGTTGCAGGCATACAAGGCCAGAACGCCCCTGCCAGAGCAGTCGCGGAAACGGACCTTCACGGCAGCGCGTCGAGCCGGTCCGGCTGACGGTCGCGATCTGAAACGCCTCGGCAGGGGCGAGACCGCGAGATGGAACGGTACGGCAAGGTCAGAGGCTCTCCGACGGCCGTCACCACATCCATCGGGATCAATCGGCGCCAAGTCACATCAACGACCTGAGATCCTCCTCTGCCCGGTCCAGGCGCTCCGCCAGGCCCGGCAAGGCCTCGTTCAGCCAGGCCACCGTGACGTGGGAAAAGACAGTCATCCCGATCTGCGCGGCAAACGCAGCCCTCTCGTCTGGCACGCCGCGGGCGCGCAGGGCCTCTGCCAGTGCCTCCGCAAGAGCGGCCGTCTTTGCCCGTTCCCGCTCCTGAAGCGAGGGCGTTGCCGAGATCACCGCCTGGCGGGGCTCGGAGAAAGGGCGGTTGGCCTCGAGCAGCGGGCAGACCGACCGGAAGGCCCGGAACAGGGTGTCGAGCGGCGGCGCCTCCCGCGGGACCTCGTCGATCGCGGCAAGCAGCGCCTCCAGAAGCACCGCCTGCCCGTCGAACAGCACTTCGCGCTTGTCGGCAAAGTGCCGGAAGAAGGTGCGTTCCGTCACGCCCGCATGGGCGGCGATCTCGGCGGCGGTGGTGTTGTCGAACCCCTGCTTGCCGAACAAGTCCACCGCCGCCTGCTGCAGTCGCGTCCGCGCCGTATTTGCCAATAGCTCATCCCTTGTCAGTGACTGACATTGCCTTATGTCAGTCACTGACGGCGATCATAGGATCTCCGCAACCATGCGCAAGGAGTTCAATCATGCGTGTTTTCCTGACAGGGGCGAGCGGCTGGATCGGATCGATGATCGCCCGGGATCTTATTGCGGCAGGACATTCCGTGACCGGTCTGACGAGCGTGCCCGGCAAGGCCGAGGCACTGAGCGCCGCAGGCGTGACGCCGCTCGTCGGTGCGCTCACGGATATCGACGTGCTGCGGCGCGGCGCCGAGGAGGCGGAGGGGATCATCCACACGGCCTTCGGGCTGGACATTTCGCGCATCGGCGAGCTGGCCGCTGAGGATCGCATGGCGATCGAGGTCTTCGGCGATGTGTTTGCCGGTTCGGTGCGCCCGATCGTCGTCACCGACGGGTTCCTGCACTTGACGGGAGAGAAGGCGCAAGAGACCGACCGCCCCGAGGTGATGCCAGCTTTCCCCCGTGCCTCCCAGCAGACGGCTTTCGCGCTTGCGGACCGAGGCATCCACGCGAGCGTCGTCCGCAATCCGCGGTCCGTGCATGGCAAGGGCGAAAGACACGGCTTCGTGCCGATGCTGGCCGCCGTCGCGCGTCAAAAGGGTGTGTCGGCATATATCGGAGAGGGGCGGAACCTGTGGCCCGCCGTTCATCGCCTTGACGCCGCGCGGGTCTACCGGCTGGCGCTTGAGCGCGGCGCCCGGGGCGAAGCCTACCATGCCGTCGCGGAGGAAGGCGTGCCGTTCAGGGACATCGCCGAGGCCATCGGCCGCCAGCTCGGTCTGCCCTCCATCTCCCTCTCGCCCGAGGACGCCCAGGCGCATTTCGGGCCGCTGGCGGTCTGGGTCGGAAACGACGGTCCCGCCGTGAACGCCTGGACGCGGGAAACGCTCGGCTGGCAGCCTGAACAGCCCGGCATCGTCGCCGATATCGAGCAGCGCGATTATCAAGGCTGACCTTCGTCACGGCCCACGGCGAAGACACGGCGGGCGCGGTGCTGGTCAAGCGTGCCGCGCTCGCCGGGGCCGCACATGCCTATACCCGGCAGATGGACCTCATGTCCGGCGCGCACCGCTGGAAGGGACTGACGCCGGATTTCCTGGACTGGTTCGGCAACTTCGGGAAAAGGCCGGATCAAT
>CAYNKL010000128.1:0-12095 GCA_964397775.1 uncultured Rhodobacterales bacterium
ACTTGGCCGGAGCGGCTTTCTTGGCTGCCGTGGTCATGTCGTCGGTCGCCTTCTTCATGGCGGCGGTCGCATCCTCGGTCATGTCCTTGCCCGCGGCCATCATCAGCTCGACGGTGTCCATCTGGACCTTCTTCGCGATCTCGGCGAAGGCGGCCATGTGCTCAGCCATCACTTCGGCCTGCGAGGAGGCGAAGTCGGTCATGGCTTTGGCGTAGTCGGCCGGCTCGTCCTTGGCTTTGGACATTTCACCCATCTTGGTGATGGTGTCCTTGGTCCACTTGGCGGAAATCTCGGTGGATTTCTCGGCCGCTTCCAGTGCGACTGCCGAAAGCTTCTCGCTCAGGGTCGCCTGGGTCTTGAACGCGTCTTCCATGGCCTTGGTGTCGACCGGGAAGCTGCCCATGACGTCTTTCATCATGGTGGTGAAATCTTGTGTCTTGGCCATAGCTATTGATCCCCTTGCTTTGCCATTCAACCCGTATGCACTCGTCATCGCGGGTCGGCCCCGCGGGTCGTTCAACTTTCAAGAATATGCATGCTGCACCGCAGCATTTCAAGGGAAATTCTGCGCCGCGGCATGCACAGAGTGACGCAGCGGTAGCCAGTTACCGTTTCAGCGGGCCTGTTCGGCGCCTTTCAGCCTGACATAGGTGCCGGGGGCGTCTGCGAGGGCGGGATAGTCGCCATCACCGGGGATTCGCGCGGGCACCTTCTTGCCGCCGCGCTTCTTCAGCCAGGCCTCCCATGTCGGCCACCACGACCCCTCGTGCTTTTCTGCCGCCTCGCGCCATTCCTCGGGCGAGAGCTTCAGGTTGTCGTTGGTGAAGTGGCCGTACTTCTTTTTCGTGGGCGGGTTCACGATGCCGGCGATGTGCCCCGACTGGCCGAGAATGAAGGTCTTGGAACGCGATCCCATCATCTGCACGCCGCGGTAGACATCCTTCCAGGCGGCGATGTGGTCGGTCTCGGCCGCGACCGAGATCACGGGGACGTCCACGTCGCGGACGTCGAGCGTTTCGCCCAGAAGTTCGAAGGTACCCTCGGCGAACTTGTTGTCCTGGCAGAGCCCGCGCAGGTACTGCGTGAACATCCGACCCGGCAGGTTCGACCCGTCGCCGTTCCAGTAGAGCAGGTCGAAGGCAGGGGGCGTTTCGCCCATCATGTAGGAGCGGATCGCCGGCCCGTAGATCAGGTCGTTCGAGCGCAGGTAGGAAAAGGTCCGCGCCATGATGAAGGAGGGCAGGATGCCTTCCTGGTTGATCTCCTGCTCGATCCCGTCGGCAAAGTCGTTCTGCAGGAAGGGCGTGAATTCCCCCTGGTCCGAGAAGTCGGTGAGGGCGGTGAAGAAGGTGGCCGATTTCACCTGCTTGTCGCCGCGTTTCTTGAGCAGCGAGAGCGTGAGGGCCAGCGTCGTGCCCGCGATGCAGTAGCCCACGACGTTGAGCTTCTCGACTCCGCAGATCTCGCGGACGACGCGCATGGCGGTGAGGAAGCCCTCTTCGATGTAGTCCTCGAGCCCCACGTCGCGGTAGGCGCCGTCGGGATTGACCCAGCTGACCACAAATAGCGTGTAGCCCTGATCCACGATCCAGCGGATCAGGCTGTTCTCGGGCTTGAGGTCGAGAATGTAGTACTTGTTGATCCAGGGCGGGAAGAGAACGATCGGCGTCTCGTGCACCTGCTCGGTGGTGGGGCTGTACTGGATCACCTCCATCATCCGGTTGCGGTAGACGACCTTGCCGTCGGCAGTGGCGATGTTGGTGCCGATCTCGAAGGCGCTCTCGTCGGCGAGCCGCACGACCAGTTCGCCGTTGTTGGCCTCGAGGTCGCGCACGAGGTTCTCGAGCCCTTTCACGAGACTTTCGCCCTCGGTCTCGACGGCCTTCTGCAGGGCGTCGGGATTGGTGGCGAGAAAGTTGGTGGGCGAGAACAGGTTGACGATCTGGTGGGCAAAGTAGCGCAGGCGGCGCTTTTCCACCGGGTCCATGTCCTCGATGTCGTCGACTGCGTTGGCGATCGCGTCCGCGTTAATGAGATATTGTTGCTTCACGTAGTTGAAGTAGGGATGCGAGTCCCAAAGCGGATTCGCGAACCGCTTGTCGCTGGGGCCCGGATCCTCGGGCGCCTGAAGCTTTCCCTTGGCCAGCATCTGCTGCGCTTCGACGAAATGGGTGACCGTCTTGCCCCAGTAATCGACCTGATGCTCGATGATCTTGGCGGGGTTGTGGAGCCATTCCTGCCAGTAGGCCTGCGCTGCCTTGAGGTAGAGCCCCTGGTCCGGACCGTTCAGCGATGGCGGCGTCGGATGTCGGTGGCTCAACACGTTGACGAGGCGTTCGGACAGCTCTTCAAGACGCGCGAGGTTTTCTTGCATCCGTTCACGGTTTTCGGGCGTACCGACGTCATTTGTTGTCATCGAAACCTTTCCCCCCTATCCTCTGGGTCAAGACTAACGTCGCTGGGGTCGGGGGGAAAGCGACGAATTGGCTCGGGTCCGGCCCCCTTTGGCGCGTGGCTCGGCCGCCCAGAATAGGAGCTGGCTGTTATGCGCTACATGGCGACTTACGATCTGATGGAAACGGTCCGCAACACCAACCAGTGGCTTGGTGCCACGGCGCGGACCATGGCCTCTTACCCGGCGATGGCGCTTGTCCCGAACCCCGCTCTGCAGTGGGCGGCGGCCTGGGGCGAGGTCACGGAACGTGCCTTCGAACGCATGGTCGCGCGCCCCGACTGGGGAATCCGCACGCTCACCTGCGAGGACGGGCGCGATCATCTTGTCCATGTCGAGCGGGTGGTGGAACGGCCCTTCGGCGATCTCATCCACTTCAACGTGCACGGGCGCGAGGAACAGCCGCGCAAGATCCTGCTGGTGGCGCCCATGTCCGGGCACTACGCCACGCTGGTGCGTTCGACCGTCATCAGCCTGCTGCCCAACTGCGAGGTCTATGTCACCGACTGGCACAACGCCCGCGACATCCCCGTGAGTTGCGGCAAGTTCGACGTGGAGGATTACACCCTCTACCTCGTGGACTTCATGCGTGAACTCGGGCCCGACACCAACGTCGTGGCGGTCTGTCAGCCGGCGCCGCTGACACTGGCGGCGACAGCCTACCTGGCGCAGTCCGACCCCGACGCGCAGCCCCGCACGCTGACGCTCATCGGCGGGCCGATCGATCCCAACGCGACCCCGACCGACGTGACCGACTTCGGCCATTCCGTCACCATGGGGCAGCTGGAGGAAACGATGATCCAGCGCGTCGGCTTCAAGTACAAGGGCGTGGGCCGTATGGTCTATCCGGGCCTGCTGCAGCTCACCAGCTTCATCAGCATGAACGCGGAACGGCACGCCAAGGCCTTTACCGATCAGATCACGCGGGTCGCCCGCGGCGAGGCGACCGAACACGACGCCCACAACCGTTTCTACGACGAATACCTGGCGGTCATGGACATGCCCGCGGAATTCTACCTCTCGACCGTCGAGCGGATCTTCAAGAACGCCGAGATCGCCAAGAACGAATTCACGGTGAACGGCGAGAAGGTCGACATCGGGGCGATCACCAAGGTGGCGGTCAAGACGGTCGAGGGGGCCAATGACGATATCTCGGCCCCGGGTCAATGCGTCGCTGCACTGGACCTGCTGACGGGACTGCCGGACGAGCTGAAAGCGAGCCACCTCGAGCCCGGCGCGGGTCACTACGGGATCTTCGCGGGCAAGAGCTGGCGCAACAACATCCGGCCGCTGGTGCTCGATTTCATCGATTCCAACGCGCGCCAGGTGGAGCCCGCCAACGTCAACGTCGCCTGATCCAGCGGGGCGCGCCCATGGGGCGCGCGCCGTGCTGTCGTCGGCGACCTGCGGCCGCCGTCTCCGGCGGGCGCTTCTGGCTGTCGGATTTTCTGTGCAAAGGAGAGGCGGAGCCGGTTGCTGCCTCAGAGGCCCTCGTAGACGCAGAGCGCGTGCACATCCATGTCGAGCGATTCCAGCTTCGCGCGGCCGCCAAGGTCCGGCAGGTCGACGATGAAGGCGCAGCCGATCACCTCGCCGCCGAGCTTCTCGATCAGCTTGATGCCCGCTTCTGCGGTGCCACCGGTGGCAAGCAGATCGTCCACCAGCAGAATCTTCTCGCCCGGCTCGATGGCGTCGTCATGGATCTCGACCTCGGCCTCGCCGTATTCGAGCTGATAGGCCTGCCCGATGGTGGCGGCGGGCAGCTTGCCCTTCTTGCGGATCGGAACAAACCCGGCGCTGAGCTGGTGCGCCACAGCGCCGCCGAGGATGAAGCCGCGCGCCTCGAGCCCCACCACCTTGTCGAAGCGCATGCCCGAATAGGGGTGCAGCAGCTGGTCGATGGCCATGCGGAAGCCGCGGGGGCTCGCGAAGAGCGTGGTGACATCGCGGAAGAGGATGCCCTCGTGCGGGAAGTCGGGGATCGTGCGGATGTAGTCCTTGACCTCGGTCATCGTCTCCTCCCTCAGCCCAGCACGCGGCCGGCGACGGCGTCGAGCTTGCCCAGAAGGGCGGGGTCGCGCTTGTCGGGGGCGGTGAGCAGGGCGAATTCCAGGGCCCGGTCGCAGCCGTGCGGGCAGGCTTCGCGGTCGGCGCCGAGCAGGGCGGGCAGCCGGCGGACCATCTCGCGGCCCTTGTCGGCGTTGCCGGTCAGGATCTTCACGATCTCGGTCACGTCGACTTCGCCGTGGTCGGGGTGCCAGCTGTCGTAGTCGGTGACCATGGCGATCGAGGCGTAGCAGAGCTCGGCCTCGCGGGCGAGCTTGGCCTCGGGCATGTTGGTCATGCCGATCACGTCGGCGCCCCAGCTGTCGCGGTACATCTTCGATTCCGCCAGCGTCGAGAACTGCGGCCCCTCCATGGCGAGGTAGGTGCCCCCCTTGTGCACCGTGATCCCGGCATCCTGTGCGGCGGTGAAGCAGGCCTCGCCGAGGCGCGGGCAGGTGGGATGCGCGACGCTCACGTGGGCCACGCAGCCTTCTCCGAAGAAGCTCTTCTCGCGGGCGAAGGTGCGGTCGATGAACTGGTCGACGACGACGAAGTGGCCCGGGGCCATCTCCTCGCGGAAGGAGCCGCAGGCCGAGACCGAGATCACGTCGGTCACGCCGAGCCGCTTCAGCGCGTCGATATTGGCGCGGTAGGGCACCGAGGAGGGGCTGTGCACGTGGCCGCGCCCGTGTCGGGGCAGGAAGGCCATGGCCACCCCGCCGAGGGTGCCGGTCAGGATCTCGTCCGAGGGGGTGCCCCAGGGGCTGTCCACGGCCCGCCAGGTGGCGTCCTCCAGCCCGTCGATATCGTAGATGCCCGATCCGCCGATCACGCCGATCATCGTCTGCCCTGCCATCGTGTCGTCCTTTTGCCGCGATGTCCGCGCGGACACTGCACGCTGCGCGGCCCGATGAAAAGGGCGATGCCCCTCCATCGGCAAGCCAAGAAGGTGCGCGCCGCGGGAAAGCGCGCAGTTTCTGCGCGGTCGACACCGGCGGGTCTTCCTCCAGCGACGCGAGAACCTGCTCCCTGAGCTTCTTCTTGGCGGAAATATCCCGGGGAGCGCGAGGGGCAGCGCCCCTCGTCGGCGCCACGCTCGCCGGGCGCGGCCCGTCAGTCGCCTGGGCGCTTGAGCGAGAACTTTTCGCGCACGACGGTGTAGTCGCGGTAGCCCATCCGAGAGAGCGGGTTGAAGGTCAGCACGTCGAAGATGCCGTCGACCAGGCAGTCGTCGCGCATGTGCACGCCGACCACCTCGCCGAAGACGGCGAAGTTGGCCTCGCCGGGAAGCTCGACGATCTGTGTCAGGCGGCATTCGAGGTTCGCCGGGGCCTTTGCCACGCGGGCACAGTCGATCTCGGAGCACTGCGCCTTCTCGATGCCCGCGTGCTCGAACTCGTCCACCTCGCGCTCCCAGGGGCCGGAGCTGTCGTTCATGACGTCGCGCATCTCGTATTCGACGATGTTAACGCAGAAGACGCCGGTTTCTCGGATCTGGGCCACGCTGTCCTTGGTGTCGCCGCGGTCCTGCTTGGCCGAGGTCGAGGCGAACATGACCTGCGGCGGCACATAGGCCACGGCGTTGAAGAAGGAGTAGGGCGCGAGGTTGTCGTGGCCGTCTGCGCCACGGGTGGAAATCCAGCCGATGGGACGCGGCGAGACGATCGCGTTGAAGGGATTGTGCGGCAGGCCGTGGCCATCGGAGGGGCGGTAGAACATCGGGACATCCTTTGGACTGACAGCCCGTTTGCCGGGCGCTCGGACCCGTGATAGGGGCAATGCCGCCGAAATGCACGGGGGGCCGGAAACCTGTTCACGCTGACCCAGGAAGCGCCCGACGACTGGTGGGATGTCGAGGCCCTCTACGACACATGCTTTGCCCCGGGGCGCAGTGCGCTCAGCTCCTATCGCCTGCGGGACGGGGTGGATCCGGTGATGCCGCTTTGCCGGCTGGCACGGGACGAGACCGGTGCCGTGGGCGGCGCGATTCGCTATTGGCCGGTCCGCGTCGGCGCCCATGATGCACTGCTGCTCGGCCCCGTGGCCGTGCACCCGATCGCCCAGGGCGAAGGCCTTGGCGGGATGCTGATCCGGGACACGCTCGCCCGCGCGGGCGAGATGGGCCATGCCCGCGTGCTGCTGGTGGGCGACGCGCCCTACTACGGGCGCTTCGGTTTCACACGGCTCGAGGATGTCATCATGCCGCCACCGACGAACCCGGACCGGGTGCTCGGCGTTTCCCTCACACCCGGCGCATGGCAGGGCGTGTCGGGGGATGTGACACGAGCGGCTTGAACCCGGGCGCGCAACCGCCAATCTGGGTAGGGCAGGGCAACGGAGGCAGTGCCATGACGGGAACCGAGATCATCGCCATCGACGTGCAGGGGGAACTCGCCGCGCTCGAGAAGCGGCACCGTGCCGCCAACTCGGTGGGGATGCAGGTGCTCAACATCGTGGGCACGCAGGCCGAGAACCTGCTCGAACGGCTGCCGGACCGTGTGAAGGATCGGCTGGAAGAAACCACGGGCCGGGCGCTCGAAACAGCAGCTCGCGCGGCCGCCGGATCGCGCGCGGTGGTGCCGGACCAGAAGGGCTGGCTCAACACCGCGATGACCACGGCCATGGGGGCGGTGGGCGGTGCCGGCGGCCTGCCCACGGCGCTGGCCGAGCTGCCGGTGACGACGACGGTGCTGCTGCGCGCGATCCAGGGGATCGCTGCCGAGCACGGCTTCGATCCGGCCGATCCCGAGATCCTGCGCGCCTGCCTTGCCGTCTTCGCCTCGGCCGGGCCGCTGGCCGAGGACGATGGCGCGGACATGGCCTTTCTTTCGGCGCGACTGACGCTGACGGGGGCCACGATGCACGGCGTGATCGGTCGCGTTGCGCCGCGTCTTGCCACCGTTCTGGGGCAGAAGCTTGCCGCGCAGACGATCCCGATTCTGGGGGCCGCTGCGGGGGCCGCGACGAACTATGCCTACACCAGCTACTACCAGCAGATGGCGCATGTGAGCTTTGGCCTTCGGGCCTTGTCAGAGCGCAGCGGCATCCCGCAGGAGCAGTTGACCGCGGATCTGCGCAGCCGTTTGCAGGTGCAGAAACAGCGCTGATCGGGGAGGGTTTCTAACCTCTCCTTAACCTTACCCCTCTATCAAGGGAATCGAGCGGAGTTCGGGCGGAACAGCCCGCCGCGAGAGGCCCTCGATTCCGGCACGGCCCCGGCGGGTGATTCAAAACGGATCGCCCGCTTCTCCGGGGCGGGAAGAAACGGTCAAAGGCCGGTCGCGCAGAACGTGCGGCACAGGCGCGGGCACTAAAAGGTGCGACCGCGCGGGAAATCCGGAACCTCGGTCCCGGTCGCGGCGAAATCCTGCGGCCGGGCTTTTTTTGTCTGCGGGCCGCGTCTTCAGGTCAGATCGCGCAGGTAGTCCATCACCGCCGGGCGCACGGTCTGCTCGCCGTCGGCGATGGCCGCGTCGATGACGCCGCGCAGATCGTCGAGCCGGATGCGCATCATGAGGCTTTTGACCGGGCCGATGGAGGCGGGCCGCATGGAGAGCATGCGGAAGCCCATGGCGGCCAGCACCAGCGCCTCGATCGGACGGCCGGCATCCTCGCCGCAGAAGGACAGCGGCGTGCCGCTCGTCTCGCAGCGCTCCACGATGCGTTCGAGAAAGGACAGGAACGACGCGTTGAGCGTGTCGTAGCGGCGCCGGACCAGCTCGTTCTCGCGATCGGCGGCAAAGAAGAACTGCTTGAGATCGTTGCCCCCCACCGAGAGGAAGTCGACCTCGTCGAAGAGCTTCTGACTCGCGAAGCCGAGGCTCGGGGTCTCGAGCATGGCGCCGATCTCGAGCTTTTCGGGCAGGGTGTGGCCCAGCCGTTCCTCGCGGGCGATGGCCTTGTAGACCTCTTCCCGGGCCGCCGTGAATTCCTCGTACTGCGCAATGAAGGGGAACATGACGGCGAGCGGCCGCCCGTCGGCGGCGCGCAGGAGCGCCTGAAGCTGCATCCGCAGAACGCCCGGCTTGTCGAGCCCGACGCGGATCGCCCGCCAGCCGAGCGCGGGGTTCGGCTCGTCTATGGGCTTCATGTAGGGCAGCACCTTGTCGGAGCCGATGTCGAGCGTGCGGAACACCACGCGGCGGTCTTCGGCTGCGTCGAGCACGCGCGAGTAGAGCTGCACCAGCTCGGTCCGGCGGGGCATCTTGTTGCGGATCAGGAATTGCAGCTCGGTGCGGAACAGTCCGACACCCTCGGCGCCAGATCCGTGGAGCGAGGGGAGGTCCGCCATGAGGCCGGCGTTCATGTGCAGCCCGATCCGGGTGCCGCAGGCGCTGACACAGTCGATGTCGCGGATCGAGGCGTAGCGTTCCTGGGCCTTGGCCTGCATCGCCATCTTGTCGCGGAAGGCGCTGTTGACGGAATCGTCGGGGCGCAGGTGCACCACGCCCTGGTCGCCGTCGACCAGGATCCGGTCGCCGTTCAGTGCCTCGTTGGTGATCCGTTCGGCGTGGATGACCAGCGGGATCGCCAGCGCGCGGGCCACGATGGCGGCGTGGCTGCCGACCGAGCCTTCTTCGAGCACCACGCCCCTGAGCTGGCGACCGTATTCGAGCAGTTCCCCGGGGCCGATGTTGCGCGCGATGAGGATCGGGTCGTCGGGCATCTCGGAGCCGGTCTCGCGGCCCTGGCCGGTCAGGATGCGCAGCAGGCGGTTCGACAGGTCATCGAGGTCGTGCAGCCGGTCGCGCAGATAGGCGTCGGTCGCCTGCGCGAGGCGGGCGCGGGCCTGGCTCTGTTCCTTCTCGACGGCGGCCTCGGCCGACAGACCGCGCGCGATGTCCTCTTCCATGCGGCGCAGCCAGCCCTTCGAGTTGGCGAACATCCGGTAGGCCTCGAGCACCTGCGCCTGATCGCCCTCGGCCCCCGCGCCGGCCAGCATCTCGTCGACGCCGATCCGAAGCCGGTCGACGGCCTCGACCAGGCGCTTGCGTTCGCTTTCGGGGTCGTCGGCGACCATGTTGGTAACCACGACGCGGGGTTCGTGCAGCCAGACATGGCCCATGGCCGCACCTTCCTGCCCGGTGGTGCCGCGGAACAGAACCGCCTGCGTGTGTCGCGCGCTGAGGGCCGCGCCCTCGCCGACGAAGGCGCCGAGTTCGGCCATCTCGGCCAACACCATGGCGACAACCTCGAGCGCGTAGACCTCGTCATCGGTGAAGCGGCGCTGGTGCTTGGACTGCACCACGAGCACGCCGAGCTTTTCGCCAAGGCGCTGGATCGGCACGCCGAGAAAGCTGGAATAGATCTCCTCCCCGGTCTCGGGCATGTAGCGGAAGCCGCGCTCGGCGGGGGCATCGGCAGTGTTCACGATCTTGCCGGTGCGCGCGACGCGGCCGACAAGGCCTTCGCCCAGGCGCATGCGGGTCTGGTGGACGGCCTCGGGCTTCAGGCCCTCGGTCGCGCAGAGTTCGAGCGTTTCGTCGTCGCGGAAGAGGTAGATCGAGCAGACCTCGGTGCCGATGGAGTCGGCGGTGAGGAAGGTGATCTTGTCGAGCCGGGCCTGTCCGGCGGCCTCTTCGGCCATCGTGTCGCGCAGGCGCCGCAGCAGTTTGCGGCTTTCGCTTTCAAGACCATCCGCCATCTGGGCTGTGGGCTCCCCCGGGTGCGTTCCGGGCACCAGCTATAGGCGAGTTGGGCGGGGAAGGGAAAGCGGATTGCGTGCCGCGGCGCAATGGTACCGATGCCGCGCCGCGGCATCCGGGCGCCCTGCCTGCTTCGGCGGCAGCGCGGGATGATGGGCCGGACAGCGGGTCAGAGCGATGGCTGCGCCGCCCTTCACGAGGCCGCTTCCTCGGTAATCGGCACATCCGCGCGCCGGCGGCCGAGGGGATCGCCGGCGTCCTCGCGCCACTTCTCGACAAGGCCCGCACGGATATCGTTCTGGGGCTCGTCGGTCTGCAGCGTGCCCATGAGTTTCTGTACCCGGTCCGCGTCGGCATGAAGCGCGTTCATGCGGTCGTTGGTCTGGTCGACCATCGCGGCGTTCTGTTGCGTGATGGTGTCGAGCTGCGTGACGCTGACGTTCACCTCGTCGAGACCGCGGGACTGCTGGCGGCTGGCTTCGTTGATCTCGCTCGAGAGCTTGGAGACCTGCTCGAAGCTCTGGATCAGGCCGGTAAGGCTCTTCTTCGCGCGGCCCACGAGGGTCACGCCGTGTTCCACCTGGTCGCGGCTTTCGCTGATCAGGACCTTGATTTCGCGCGCGGCCTCGGACGAATGGGCGGCGAGCGAGCGCACTTCGCCCGCGACGACGGCAAAGCCGCGGCCCGCCTCTCCGGCACGGGCGGCCTCGACCCCCGCGTTGAGGGCGAGCAGGTTGGTCTGGAAGGCGATGTCGTCGATGAGCGTGGTGATCTGGGAGATCTGCTCGGACGACGTCTTGATCCCGTCCATGGCCTGGGCGGTTTCCTCGACGATGGAAGCGCTGTTGCCGGCTTCGTGGGCGGCCTCGCGCGCGACGCCATCGGCGTTGACCGTGTACTTGGAGGTTTCGGCCACGCTGTTGGTGATCTCTTCCATGGCGGCGGCGGTTTCCTCGAGCGAGGCGGCCTGGCTGTTGGTGCGCTGGGACAGGTCCTCGGCCGAGCCGCGGACCTCTTCGACAAGGGCCATGAGCGTGGTCATGGCCTCTTTCACGTTGCGCAGCACATAGCTCAGCCGGTCGATGGCGCCGTTCAGTTTCTCGCGGAGGAACTCGTATTTGACCGGGTAATCGCTGACCTCGGAAGAGGGGATGCGGTAGGTGAGGTTGCCCGTGGCGATGGCCTCGATCGCGAGGTCGAGGTGGTGGACCGCGAGGGTCTGTTCCTCGTTCCAGACCTCGAAGGTGACGGTGGTGACCCGTTCGGTGTCGAGTGCGAAGGCGCGGCTGAGCGCGCCGATGAGGTTCTTGGTGCGCTGCCGCTTGCCCGGCCGAATGCCCTTGCAGCACTCGTCCACGAGTATGTCCATCATGCAGGCGGACGCGTCGGCGTAGGCGGACATGTAGATGTGCAGCGGCAGGTCGATGCGGGCATGGGTGCGGCCGATCCGTTCGATCGAGGCCTCGTAGTCGGAATCGAAAGTGCCGGAGAAGAGCTTTTCCCAGTGTTTCTTCTGGGCGTTACGGGCGCCGCGGACCATGTCATCGCCGTCGAAGAAGCCCGCGGCCTCCGGGTCGGCAAGCGCGCGGGCGTAGAAACGCTCCAGCACCTTGTCGACCTTGGGCATCAGGATGCGACCGGCTTCGGCGACATGGGCGCGCGTGGCCTCGTCCAGATCGAACTGCTGCAGTTTCTTGTTCAGGTCATCGCTGCGCACCACATCGCCTCCTAGCAATAGTGCCAGGTGAATAGCGCAGGGGTGAAGAATAAAGATTTAACGCCGGCCCAGGGCAAAGGCCCGCCCGGCTTCCGGATCAGGTCATCCGGCGCGGAAAATGACGGGTATTTTCGACAACGCACCGGGCGCCCGGGCCGATAGCCCCGGGCGCGCGGGCTGGCCGGGCGATCAGTGTGCCCCTTCGCGGGGCACGCCTGTCAGCTTTCCTTTTCGA
>CAYNKL010000129.1:0-12090 GCA_964397775.1 uncultured Rhodobacterales bacterium
GGTCAGTCCGACCGTGCCGAACTCGGGCTGGGTGAACACCGCGCTGGGGATCAGCTCGTGATCCACCGGCGTCGGGTTACCCTTAAAGACCGTCTCGACGAAGGCCATGCCCTCGCGGATCGCGACCGGCGTCAGGTTCACCCGGTCCGTCACGTCGCCGATCGCGTAGATCGAGGGCACGCCGGTCTGCGAGTACTCGTCCACGACCACCTCGCCGCCGTCGCCCAGAGTGACGCCGCACTCCTCGAGCCCCATGTCCTCGGTGTTGGGCTTGCGGCCCGTGGCGAAGAGCACCGCGTCGAAGATGCCCTCCTGCCCGTTCGTGGCCTTCACCCAGAGCGGCCCGTCGGCCTCGTCCTCGGTCTCGCCCGTCATCGAGCTGTCGCCGGGGATGTCGCCGATCTCCTGCACGGAAACCCCCAGCCGCCCCTCGGGCGCGTCCTCGAAGTCGGCCTTCTCGGCGCAGCGCATCTCGACAATGTTGGTGCCCACGTGAAGGTCGATGCCCCGCTCCTGCATCGCGTCCGAGATCAGGCCGCGGGCCTCCTCGTCAAAGCCACGCAGGATCTGGGCGCCGCGGTAGAACTGCGTCACCTTCACGCCGAGCCCGTGCAGGATGCAGGCGAACTCGCAGGCGATGTAGCCGCCGCCGATGATCAGCACCGAGCGGGGCAGCTTCTCCAGGTGGAAAATGTCGTCCGAGACCATGCCCAGGTGCGCATTGGGCACATCCGGCCGGACCGGCCGGCCGCCGCTGGCGATCAGAATGTGCTTGGCGGTCTTCACCTCGCCGGTCGACAGCTCGACCGTGTGGGGATCGCGCAGCTTCGCCCGCGCCCCGAACCGCTCCACGCCCGAGCCGTCGAGCAGCTTCTTGTAGACGCCCTCGAGCCGGTCCAGCTCCTTGTCGAGATTGCCGTGGAAGGTGGCCCAGTCGAAGGTGCCGTCGGCGATTTCCCAGCCGTAGGCACGCGCCTCCTCGGGCATGCCGCTGTACTCCGACGCGAAGACCATGAGCTTCTTGGGCACGCAGCCCCGGATCACGCAGGTGCCGCCGTAGCGGTCCTCCTCGGCCAATGCGACCTTAACGTCCCCTTCGGCGGCCGCCATGCGTGCCGCGCGCACGCCGCCGGAACCACCGCCGATCACGAAAAGGTCGTAGTCGAAATCGCTCATGTCTCGCCCTCGTAGTGATTGCGAGAGGTATTTCACATGGGCGGCGCCTTGGCCAGTGCGACCCGCCCGCACGCGGTCACGTCTCCGGTGGTTTGCGCGAGGACGGGCGCCGCGGCTCAGCGCACCCGGCAGAGGGTGTGGATGATCCGGATCTGGTCGCCGAAATCTTCGTGCCCGGGCAGGTAGTCCTGCGGGTCGCTGATCTCGACCACCTCCCAGAGCCCCTCATCCGCGATCCCCTCGACGGTCGAGCGGAAATTCAGCGCCTCCCAGCGGTCGGTGCGCTGGGTGAAGGTGATGAGCCCGCCCGATTTCACGCAGCGGCAGGCGTCGCACAGCAGGGCGCCGGCATCCTCGATATAGGTCAGCACGCCGACCGAGGCGGCGGCTGCCATGGAATTGTCCTCCACCGGCAGCGGCAGCTTCTGAAGATCGTGCTCAACCAGCCGGTCATAGAGATCCCGCTTGCCCGCCAGCTTCAGGCTCTCTGCCGAGATATCGAGCCCGGTCAGCGAGACCCGCAGCCGTTCGGCCAGCGCCACGCCGAAAAGCCCCGTCCCGCAGCCGATGTCGAGCACCGCATCGCCTTGGGAAAGATGCGGCGCCAGCCGGTCGGCGGCATCCGAAGGCGCCCGGTAGTTCCAGGCCTTCATCGTGTCCGCGTCATAGGTGGCCGCCCAGGCATCGTAATAGCCCGAGACCGCCTCGGGATCGGTGGTCCCGCCCCTGAGATCGAAGGATTTGCCGTCCTGCGGGGTCTTGGTCATGCGCCGGTCCTCACGTTGTTTCGGATAGCGGATCTGTCCCACGCCGGGCACCGGGCTTCAACGCCCGAGGCGGACGGACCGGCGCCGCCCTCTGGTAAGGGACAGAGCGATGTCCCGGGCCGGGACATTTTTTTGGGGTCAATGATTTCAACGGGTTAGATGGGCGCGTTAACGGAGAGCAAGGGGTTGAACCAACAGACGGGACAACATGACAACTGTTTGTGTTCTTGAACTGAATATGTGATTATACCAAACTCGGCCAAAAATCGGTAAGATAAGGATATGTATTACAGAAAGCTCGGCACCTATGACCCAAACAAGATTCAGAAAGAAACGCTTAAATAGCAAGGCGATCCATCCCAACAGATACCATATCTTCTTCTAGATTCCGAAAATCCATATGGATCTAGTGTGAAATATATATCAACGTCACTGCCAGAAATTAAACTCTTCTAAACGTTACAGATCACGCGCCAAATAGTCACTATGGCGATCAATACTGCTCCCTGAGCCTATTGTACTCAGCCATCACAGAACCCAGGCGATCATGGAACTCATCGAATTCTGTACCCTCAAGCGGACTTCGATCCAATGCGAAGGATTGCCCTCGAAATACGTCAAGCAAACGGATCTGAGCGGGCTCAACGTTGGTCAAGGCCTCCTGAATTGCCCATAGTCCAATTCTCGCCATATCAGTGCTTACTGCTGGATCATGCGAAAAATACGGGTAAATAACATACTCATCCCCCTGACCGTCTATAACCGACAACAGGTTCTCAACACGAATCGTTGCGTCTAAACTCAGGATCTCGATATTTCCGGAATAATTTTCACCTTGCTCATATGGAGCATTTACCCAACGCCTCCTTTCCCCCCACCAAAGAAGAAAGCCGTCGCGCAACAGCGGGTATAAATTCTGCCTTCTATAGTTACCCTGGATACGGCCCTCAGTGTCAGCATACAAGTCAGAGAGACCCAAGGCATGACGTTTTGCATCACTCCAGAAAGGTGAGTAGAAGTCGCCGCCTCCACTTGTCGCGCCCGTTTCACGTGCTATATCAATTCTGATTAATTCCCTTATCATAGAACGCCGGAGCTTATCGGACGCGAAGGTGATCTTTAAAGCTTTTCGAAGAGCTAGGTTATCGATTGGCATTTCAACCCCCACCGCATGAGTGGAGGTATTAAATATCCCTCAAACAGTTGGATCAAGAAATTTCTGAAACTCACCTAAAACTAATGTGCCAACCACCCACGCTAGATACAAATTCATAGCCGTCTGTCTGCATAAGTCCACTAGCGCCACACTAGCTGCGCGGAAACAAGGGCCGCAGGCCCGCCGCGCATCGCCGACGCGCTCCCATGCGGCGGCGATTTGGTGAGGAAAGGCGCGACGTGTAGAGGTCTTTCGGAGTGGCCGGCATAAAGCGCTAGGATCGACGTGCAGGATCGCCACCGCGCGCGTCGGCGATGCGCGGCTAAGCACGGAGACTGGGACAGCCTACTCCCCCAGATCCCCGAACGCATTCCCGTCGCCACCGACATCATACTGCTCTTCCGACACGGTATCGGCGGTCACGTCGCGCAGGGTGACGCGGCCGTCGGCGTGGCCGATGACGACCTGGTCGCAGATGTCGACGAACAACCCGTTCTCCACCACGCCGGGCACCTGGTTCAGCACCATGGCGAGCTGCCGGGGGTTGCCGATGCGGGTGAGCTTCAAGTCGAGGATCAGGTTGCCCTCGTCGGTGCGGTAGGGGCCGTCGGCGCCGGGGCGCAGCTCGATGGTCTTGCCCATCACGTCCATGGCGGTCAGCGCCTCGTCGATCAGGGTCTGCGTAGCCTTCCAGCCGAACGGGATGACCTCGACCGGCAGGGGGAAGGCGCCGAGGCTCTCGACCTCCTTCGCGGCGTCGGCGATGACCACCATGCGGTCGCTGGCGCTGGCCACGATCTTCTCGTGCAGCAGCGCCCCGCCGCCGCCCTTGATCAGGTTCAGCTCGCCGTCGAACTCGTCCGCGCCGTCGATGGTGATGTCGAGCCAGCCCGCCTCTTCCAGCGTGATGACCTCGAGCCCCAGATCGCGCGCCATCTCGGCGGTGCGGGTCGAGGTGGGCACGCCGCGGAAGTGCAGGTCGCGCTCGCGCACGGCCTCGGCCAGGCAGCGGACAAGCCAGGCGGCGGTCGAGCCGGTGCCCAGCCCCACGCGCATGCCGCTTTGCACCATGTCGGCGGCGCGCCGCGCGGCCACGAATTTCGCCGTGTCGATGGGCGAGAGCTCTCCGGTCATGACTTCCCTCCTGGCTGGTTGCGCGCCTTATAGGGGCGCGGCTGCCGTGGTGCGAGGGGGAATTCCGACCCAGCGTCGCATGTCGCGAGAGGTTTCGCCCTGCTTTCGGTCGCGGTACATGGACGTCATGGACGACTACATCCTGCATTACGCGCCGGACAACGCCTCGCTGGTGGTGCGGCTGGCGCTGGAGGACCGGGGCCTGCCCTACCGCACGGCGCTGGTGGACCGCGCGACCGAGGCGCAAAAGGGCGCAGCCTATCGCAAGATCAACCCGCTGGGGCTGATCCCGGCGCTCGAGACGCCGCGCGGCGTGCTGTTCGAAACGGCGGCGATCCTGCTCTGGCTGGCGGACACGCACGGCGGCCTCGGCCCCGCGCCGGGGGACGTGGCGCGCGGGCATTTCCTGAAATGGCTGATATTCGTGTCGAACACCCTGCACGCCGGGCTGCGGCTGACCTTCTACCCGCAGAACTACGTGGGCGATGCGCCGAAGTACCAGGCGGCCCTGCGGGCGGGCACGCGGACGGGCCTCGACACACAGCTCCGGCTGCTGGATGCCGAGGCGCGGCGCGCGCACGGCTGGTTCAACGCGGCCGAGGTGACGGTGCTCGATTACTACGTGGCCTGCTGCCTGCGGTGGGCGGGGCTCTATCCGGCGGGCGACACGGGCTGGTTCGAGCTCGCGCGCTACCCGGCGCTCTGGGACCTGGCCGAAAGCCTCGAATCGCGGCCGGCCACGAAGGCCGCGATCCTGGCCGAGGGGCTGGGGCCGAAGCCCTTCACCCGGCCCGAACCGCCGCAGCCACCCGAGGGCTCGGCGACCTGAGGCGCCCCTACGCTTTCCCGCGAGGGCTGACGCATTAGGTTGGTGCAAAGCCGCTTGCGGCCCATCGCGTGCCGTGGTGGCGTGCCACAGATGCGGGACGCGCAACGGGAGGTCATCCATGTTCCTGTCGGTCTTCGAGATGTTCAAGGTGGGGATCGGACCATCCTCCTCGCACACCATGGGGCCCATGGTGGCGGCGGCACGGTTCCTCGACACGCTGCGCGAGGCGCCCTTCACCGCGCATGGCGTGAGCGCGGCGCTCTATGGCAGCCTCGCCTTCACCGGCGTCGGCCACGCCACGGACCGTGCGACGATCCTCGGCCTCGCCGGGTTCCGGCCCGAAAGCTACGACCGCGAGGCCGCCGATGCCGCGATGGAGCAGATCCGGAAGGACCGGCAGGTGACGCCCGACGGGCTGGCGCCGCTGGCCTTCGATCCGCAAAAGGACCTGCGCTTCGATTTCGGCGACCCGCTGCCGGGCCACGCCAACGGCATGATCCTTGCCGCGCATGACGCGCAGGGCGACGTGATCCTGCAGGAGACCTATTATTCCGTCGGCGGCGGGTTCGTCCTGACCGAGGCGGAGCTGGCCTCGGGCGAGGACACCGACCACGGCCCGCCTGTCCCCTACCCCTTCAAGAGCGCCGCGCAGATGCTGGACATGGCGCGCGCCTCGGGCAAGAGCATCGCCGAGATGAAGCGCGCCAACGAGATTTCGCGCGGGGGCGCCGACAACCTCGACCGTGGCGTGGCGCGGATCTGGCAGGTGATGGAGGATTGCATCGAACGCGGGCTCGAGGCGCCGGGCATCCTGCCGGGCGGCCTCAAGGTGCGCAGGCGCGCGCGCGACATCCACGACCAGCTCTTGTCCGAACGGGGGCGCAACCTTGCCGCGCCGCACACCATCAACGACTGGATGAGCGTCTACGCCATGGCGGTGAACGAGGAAAACGCCGCCGGGGGCCAGGTCGTCACCGCCCCCACCAACGGCGCGGCGGGCGTGGTGCCGGCCACCATCCGCTACTGGCTCGACCACGTGCCGGGGGCCGCGCGCAGCAAGATCCCCGACTTCCTGCTCACCGCCGCCGCCATCGGCGGGCTGGTGAAATACAACGCCTCGATCAGCGGGGCCGAGGCCGGCTGCCAGGCCGAGGTCGGCAGCGCCGCGGCCATGGCGGCGGCGGGGCTTTGCGCCGTCATGGGCGGCACGCCCGAGCAGATCGAGAACGCCGCCGAAATCGCGCTGGAGCACCACCTCGGCATGACCTGCGACCCGGTGAAGGGGCTCGTGCAGGTGCCCTGCATCGAACGCAACGGGCTGGGCGCCATCAAGGCCGTCAGCGCAGCCTCACTGGCGCTGCGGGGCGACGGCGATCACTTCGTGCCGCTGGATGCCTGCATCGAGACGATGCGCCAGACCGGCGCTGACATGAGCCACAAGTACAAGGAAACCGCGCTTGGCGGGCTGGCGGTGAACGTCCCCAACTGTTGATTGCCTGCGCCCTCAGGGCGCGGCGGCAAACAGCAGAAGCCGCACGCCGGTATCGCCCAGCACGACCACGGGCACCGGCCCGCCCTGGTGAAAGCGCAGCGCATCCCCGCGTGCGAGATCCTGCGGCGTGCCGTCCAGCGTCACACGCAGCCGCCCCTGCAGCAGCACCAGGTGACATTCGCGCACCGTGTTCTGCAGGTTGGTGAGATCCGCGCTGCCCCCCGCCCCGAGCCGCCATTCCGTCACCTCACCCGCAAGCCCCGGGCCGGAGGGCGACACCATGCGCGTGCTGACCGCCCGCTCGGGATCGCGCCAGTGGGGCTGCTCCTCGGCCGGGACGCTGGCCTGAAAGGCCTCCTCGATTCGCGCCATGAGTTGCGAGGGCCGCAGCCCGTGCGCCCCGCAGATGCGGGCCAGCACGTCGGCGCTGGGACTGACCTCGGCATGTTCGAGGCGCGAGAGCGCCGCGCGGCTGACGCCGCTGCGCTCGGAAAGCTGTTCGAGCGTCCAGCCCTGCGCCGCGCGCAGCGCGGCGAGTTCGGCGGCAAGGCGTTCGGTCACGGAATCCTGCGCCCGGCGCGCGGCGGCGCGCGCGGGTCGCGTCACCCGCAGCGGCGGCATCGCCCCGCCGCCGATCCGGCCATTGCCGGACTGGGGACCGAAGCGGCTCACGCCGGCATGGCCCGCACGGTATCGGCACGGCACACCGGCCGCGCAACCTGCCAAAGGCCGGTCGCCGCGTCCGCAAACGCGCGCAACAGGACACAGGGCATGTGACCTCCCCCCCAAACGATCCTTCGCGCCGGATCCCCGTATGGCAGCAGGATCTCCGACCCGATCAGTAGGCGCGATTGACGCTAGGTGAACAAGACAGGAGTACACCAGAGGTACGCGCGCGGCACACGTCGTGGCGGGCGCGCAACAATTCGGAGACAGTCTGCCGGAGGATGGGCCATCACAGGCGGTCCTCACCTGCGAGGGGCCATGCTGCGCTGATCTGGCCGCAAGGCGTCTTCACGGGCTTGGCGGAGACAGGCGACCCGACAAAGCGAAGCTTCCAGCCGTTTCAGGCGTGCCCGGGCGAGTGCCGGAGATTTCTGAAGAGAGATCAACAACGCTCAGCACAACTGCATCCGTCGTAATGGGCCGTCAGCCCTGCTATCGTGTCATCAGTCTCGGAACTTGGGGATCTCGATCACCGGGGCTTAGCCTCGGGAGAGAATGGTGCGGTCGAGAAGACTCGAACTTCCACGGGAGTTACCCCACAGCGACCTCAACGCTGCGCGTCTACCAATTCCGCCACGACCGCACTGTCTAGGCTTGGTGACGGGCCTCTTAGCGAAGCCTGCGGAGGATGAAAAGAGAAAATTTTCATCCCCCCACCACCTGCCGCAACGACACCCTCAGCAGCCCCCAGATCATCACGCCCAGCAGCGCCGCCATGAAAAACCCGGGCCAGCCCGCATCGCCCAGCACAAGGGCGCTCATCCGCCGCCCCGGCACCAGCGTGAACAGGCCCGCGCCGATCACGGCGCCGGAATAGAGGCTTTCCATCGTGCGGCGGTGGGCGGCGATCTCGCCCCGGCGGGCATGGCCGATGGCGCGCCAGAGGCCCACCAGAACCACCACCGACAGGATGTGGATCGGACCGAAGGGTCCCACCAGGGCCAGACCGTGAATCGCGAAGCTGCTCAGCGCCGTAAGGGCCATCGCGGTGATCCAGATGTAGCCCAGCGCGCGATGCAGCGCGTCGCGCCTGCGGCGCAGCAGGACCACCGGCCCCAGCAGCAGCGCCGAGAGGGCGGCCGCCACATGAATCTGGATCGCGGGGTCGAACTGAAGAAAGAGACCGGGCTGCATGGCACGCTCCATCACCTGTTTGCGTCTGCCCACCGCTGTGCCAGTGTCTTTGCGCCCGCCAACAGTGCCATTGCTCCGGAATGCCGCAGGACTTCGTGAAACACCCGCCCCTGCACTTCGCGCTTCGCCAGTTGCGGAGGGTCTTTGGCGACCGCCGCCGCTGGATCGGCATGGCGCTCGCGGTGGCGATTCTCACCCTCTCGGGCCCCTTTGACACGCTGGCCGCGCTCACTGCCCCGGCGCGGCTGGGCTACTGGGCGGTGGTGGTGGTCGTCACCTATGCGGCGGGCGTGCTGTCCATGGGGCTGGCCGAGGCGCGTCTGCCGCCCGGTCCCCTGCGCCGCATGGCGGGTGCGCTCTGCACCGGCGTGCTGGTGCTGGTCTGCATGATCGGCCTGAACCTTGCCCTGCTGGGACTGCCGCCGGCAGACGGCCCCGGGTCGCTGCCCCTGATCTTCCTCGCCGCCGTTCTGATCGCCGTGGCGCTCGACTGGCTGAGCGCCGGCCCCGCGCCTGCCATCGACGCGCCCCCATCACCGCCCCGCCTGCTGAACCGCCTCGATCCTGGCAAGCGCGGCGCGCTGGTCTCGCTCTCGGTGCAGGACCACTACGTCGAGGTCACGACCACCCGGGGCCGCGACCTGCTGCTCCTGCGGCTGACCGATGCGATCGAGGAAACCGCGCCCGAGCCCGGCCTGCGCATCCACCGCTCGCACTGGGTGGCCACGGCGCAGGTCGCCCGCGTCCGCCGCGAAGGCGACCGTGGCGTGCTGACCCTGCGGGACGGGCGAGAGCTGCCGGTAAGCCGCGCCCGCCTGCCCGAGCTGCGTGCCGCGGGCCTCATGCCCTGAGCGGCTTTGACAGCCCTCGCGGACCGGCATAGAGCATCGCGCATGGTGGAATGGATCACGACAGACGGCCTGACGGGCTACGACGAGGCGCTGGCCTTCATGGAGGCGCGCGCCGCCGCCATCGCGGCGGGCGAGGCCGAGGAATGCATCTGGCTGCTGGAGCATCCGCCGCTCTACACCGCCGGCACATCGGCCAGACGCGAGGATCTGCGCGATCCCGACCGTTTCCCCGTTTACGACACCCGGCGCGGCGGCCAGTACACCTACCACGGCCCCGGACAGCGGGTGGCCTACGTCATGCTGAACGTGGGCGAACGCGGCCACGACGTGCGCCGCTTCGTGGCCGAGCTCGAGGCCTGGGTGATCGGCGCGCTGGCCGAATTCAATGTGATAGGCCATATCCGCGAGGGCCGCGTGGGTGTCTGGGTCGAACGTCCCGACAAGGCGCCCCTGCCCGACGGCCGCATGGCCGAGGACAAGGTCGCCGCCATCGGCATCCGCCTGCGCAAGTGGGTGAGCTTCCACGGCGTGTCGATCAACGTGGAGCCGGACCTTTCCCATTTCGACGGCATCGTGCCCTGCGGCATCACCGACTACGGGGTGACAAGCCTCGTGGATCTCGGGCTGCCAGTGACGATGGGCGACGTGGACACGGCGCTGAAGCGCAGTTTCGGGGATGTCTTCGGCGACTGACCGGCGTGTTGCCGAAAGCAGCGCTTTTCCGAAGCCGCTCTCTCACGTCCAACGAAAAAACCCGGCGGCCTGACGCCACCGGGTTTCCAACTTCGTCCTAAGGTCCGGACGGCGGCCGCGGCGGGGGGATTCGCCGCGGCCGCCAGCCCGCCCTAACGGCGACCGGCGCCGAAGACGTGGAACAGGATATCCTCGCGCTGCAGGCCAAGCTCGGCCAGCTGGGCGTCGGACTTGGACCGCAGGGCCTCGACCTGGCTTGCCAGCTGGCGCTGACGGCGGTCGAAGGGGGTTTCCACCATGCGGGCGACCCAATTGCGCAGGGACGGGCGTTCGCGGGTCATCAGGTCGTCGTAAAAGGCCATCGGATCGTCTCCTCAAGCGCCCCTCGCGGAGCAGTGTCTGCAGGATGTCAATGACATCATTTCCTCATTAACGCCCGATCAGGGGGGATTGGTTCCCGCGCAAATCCTCGATCCCGGAGCCTGCTTGCGCCCGGGGGGCGGCGCTTCCAGACTGCCCGCGACAGGCAGGCAGGAAACGGAGGCCCCACGTGACACACCAAGCGACGCAGCCCTGGTGGAAAGAGGGGGTGATCTACCAGATCTACCCGCGCTCGTTCATGGACAGCACCGGCGACGGCATCGGCGACCTCGAAGGGATCCGGCAGCGTCTGCCGCATCTGGTCGATCTGGGCGTCGACGCGATCTGGATCTCGCCCATCTTCCCCTCGCCGATGAAGGACGCGGGCTACGACGTTGCGGATTACTGCGACATCGACCCGCTTTTCGGCAGCCTCGAGGATTTCGAGCGTCTGTCGCAGGCGGTCAAGGACGCGGGGCTCAAGCTGCTGCTGGACTTCGTGCCGTCGCACAGCTCCGACCAGCACCCCTGGTTCCTCGAGGCGCGCCAGTCGCGCGACGCCGACAAGCGCGACTGGTACATCTGGCGCGATCCCCTGCCCGACGGCAGCCCGCCCACCAACTGGATCAGCGAATTCGCGGGCTCCACCTGGACCTTCCACCCCGAGACCGGCCAGTACTACCTGCACGTCTTCCTGCCCGAACAGCCCGCGCTCAACTGGCGCAACCCGGAATTGCGCGCGGCCATGTACGACGTCATGCGCTTCTGGTTCGACCGGGGCGTGGATGGCTTCCGCGTGGACGCGCTGGAAAACCTGATGCCGAACCCCGACCTGGGCGACAACCCGCCCAACCCCGAGTGGGTGGAAAGCATGGGGCCGGCCCGCAGCCACCTTCCCGTGAACATCAAGCACCAGCCCGAGATCCTCGCCGCCGGGCGCGACATGCGCAGCGTCGCCAACGAATACGATCCCGAACGGCTACTGGTGGGCGAGATCTACGGCACCACCGAGCAGCTGATGAAATACTACGGCGAGAACCACGACGCCTTCCAGCTGCCCTTCAACTTCCTGCTGATCGAGGCGGTCTGGCAGGCCGAACCGCTCGCCGGCATGATCCGCGCCTACGAGGCCGCCCTGCCCGAGGGCGCCTGGCCGAACTGGGTGCTGGGCAACCACGACCGCCCGCGCATCGCCTCACGCATCGGCGCCGGACGCGCGCGGCTGGCGGCCATGCTGCTGCTGACGCTGCGCGGCACGCCCACCCTGTACCAGGGCGACGAGCTGGGAATGGAGAACGTGCCGATCCCGCCCGAGGCCGTGCAGGACCCGTGGGAGCGCAACGTGCCCGGTCAGGGCCTTGGCCGCGACCCCGTCCGCACGCCCATCGCCTGGGAGACCGGCCCCGGCGCGGGCTTCACCACCGGCACGCCCTGGCTGCCCATCGACACCCGCCCCGAGGTCGCGGTCGAGACGCAGCAGGCCGACCCGCACTCGATGCTCTCCTTCCACAAGGCGCTTCTGGCGCTGCGGAAACGGGAAAAATCCCTGACGCTCGGCGACCTCACCGGCGTCAACGCCACGGGCGAGGTGCTGCACTACCGCCGCACGCATCAGGGCCGCACGCTGGCCGTAGCGCTGAACTTGGGCGACACCCCCGCCCCCTGCCCCGAGACTGGCGACTGCCTGATCTCCACCCATGGCACCACCACGGGCGACCTCGCCCCCGGCGAGGGCCGCGTTCTGGCGCAATGAGAAAACCCCGGCGCCACGT
>CAYNKL010000130.1:0-8150 GCA_964397775.1 uncultured Rhodobacterales bacterium
GAGCTGGCTGCTGGAACGCTTTGGCCCCGCTGGGTGCCTGAACAAATTTGTCTCTATCTCGCGCACACTGAACTGGGGACGCCGATCCGCGCCCTCGCCCGTGGAGCAGGCTGCCACGCCTCCACGGTGCTTCGACAGGTGCGCCGGGTGGAAACCTGGCGGGATGACCCGCTGATCGACGCGGGCCTGCGACGTCTGGGCGCCCTGGGGGGCCTCCCGGAAATCGAGAAGAGGACGAGGGGAAACGCTGCCATGGAAGTTGAAAGCTTGAAGGCGGGCGGGGTCGACGAGGCCACGCTCACGCGGGAGGCGGGGCGGGTGCTGCGCCGGCTCTGCGAGCCCGGGGCGGTGCTGGCCGTGGCGCCGGGCATGGAGAAGGCCGTCGTCGTGCGCGACACCGCTGCCGGCGCGAGCACGCGTACGGCGGTGGTCGACACGCCGGTGGCGCAGGCGCTGGCCCTGAAGGGTTGGATCGCCTGCGACGAACCCAAGGCGAAGGTGTCGCGATACCGGGTGACCTCGGCGGGGCGCACGGCGCTGAACCGGCTGGTGGCCGAGCGCGAGAACCAGGTGCGCGGCTTCGCCGAGGCGCAGGCCGGGTTCGAGAACGGTCGGGCGGCGGACGAGGCGCTGAGTGCCTTCGAGGCCGACCCGCGGAACCGCAAGTCGCGGTTTGCGCTGGCCGACAGCCCGCTTGCGGCGCTTGCGCGGCGGCGGGACAAGGATGGCAAACCCTTCCTGCCGGAGCGTCTGGTTTCGGCCGGAGAGCGGCTGCGCGAAGATTTCGAACTGGCACAGATGGACCCGTCGGGCACCCAGAACTGGGAGCACCTGATGTCGGGAAAGATCGACGGCTGCGGGTCGAACGGTGCGGGCGGCACGATCGACGCCAAGGCGCGGCTGCGCGCGGCGCTGGCCGATCTCGGGCCGGGGCTGGGCGACGTGGCGCTGCAGTGCTGCTGCTATCTCGAAGGGTTGGAGACCACGGAAAAGCGGCTGGGGTGGTCCGCGCGGTCGGGAAAGGTCGTGCTGCGCATCGCGCTTCAGCGGCTGCGACGTCACTACGACGAACTGGGCGCGCGGGGGGGCGACCTGATCGGCTAGGTGCCGCGGAGGCGGGCACGAAAAAGGGCGGCAGCGCCTGGCTGCCGCCCTTGTCATGTCTACCGGTCGCTTACTCGGCCGCGGTGACCGGCGTGTTATCGGTCACCGGGATCGCCGGCTGGGATTCCGAGGCCTCGCGCACGCCCTTCTCGTAGTCGGGGTGCACGCGGCCCAGGACGGCGTACCAGCGTTCCTTTACGCTGTCCGAGCAGGGCGCCATGGCGCCGGCCATGTTCTGGTGAAGGCGCTTGCGCTCGTCGTCGCTCAGCACCTCGGCGTAGAGCTTGCGGGGCTGGACGAAGTCCTCGTCGGTGATCTCCTGCGGATGGCGGAAGGCCTCGGCGTCGATCTTCATCGGCGGCTCCTGCACCGCAGGATCGGCGCGCGGCGCGTCCTCGTACTGGTTCGGCTCGTAGTAGGCGTTGGGATTGCCCGTGTCGTTGCGGAAGAACCGCATCGCGCCGTCCTTGTGATAGTGGTGCACGTCCGCCTTGGGCGCGTTGGCGGGCAGAGCTTCGTAGTGGGTGCCGAGACGATAGCGGTGCGCGTCGGCATAGGCGAAGATCCGGGCCTGAAGCATCTTGTCGGGGGAGAAGCCGATCCCCGGCACGACGTTCGACGGGCTGTAGGCGGCGTTTTCGACGAACTGGAAGTAGTTCTCGGGGTTGCGGTTCATCTCGAGCTCGCCGACCTCGATCAGCGGGTAGTCGCTGTGCGGCCAGACCTTGGTGAGGTCGAAGGGGTTGAAGCCGCAGGTCTCGGCCTCTTCCTCGGGCATGACCTGGATGAAGAGCGTCCACTTGGGATACTCGCCCGCCTCGATGGCGTTGAAGAGGTCCTCTTGGTAGCTGTCGCGGGTGGAGCCGATGAGCCGCTCGGCTTCCTCGTTGGTGTAGGTCTTGTGGCCCTGGTGGGTGCGGAAGTGGAACTTCACCCAGTGGCGCACGCCGTCCTTGTTCCACATGGAAAAGGTGTGGCTGCCGTAGCCGTTCATGTGCATCGGGTTCTTGGGGATGCCGCGGTCGGACATCAGGATAGTGACCTGGTGCACGGATTCCGGCTGGCCGGCCCAGAAGTCGAACATGGCTTCGGGCGAGCGCAGGTTGGTCTTGGGGTGGCGCTTCTGCGTGCGGATGAAGTCGGGGAACTTGTAGGCATCACGGACGAAGAAGATGGGTGTGTTGTTGCCCACCATGTCCCAGTTGCCCTGCTCGGTGAAGAACTTGAGCGAAAAGCCCCGGACGTCGCGTTCGGCATCGGCGGCGCCCTGTTCACCGGCGACTGTGGACCAGCGCGACAGCACCTCGGTCTTTTTGCCCACCTCGGAGAAGAGATCGGCGCAGGTGTACTGCGTGATGTCGTGGGTGACGGTGAAGGTGCCCTGCGCGCCCCAGCCCTTGGCGTGCACGACCCGTTCGGGAATGCGCTCGCGGTTCTGGTGGGCCAGCTTCTCGATCAGCTGGTAGTCCTCCAGCAGGAGCGGGCCGCGCGGGCCGGCGGTCTTCGAGGTTTCGTTGCTGGGAACGGTGGCGCCGGCGGTCGTTGTCAGACGTTGGCTCATGAGACGGATCTCCCTTGGCTGATCTCATCGGGCCAACAGGCGGGGTGCCATATTGTTTCATCGGATTTTCGGATGGTTTCGATAAGGCCTGCCTATGGCGCAAGGCGGGGTTGCGCCCTGCGCCGCAGTGCCGCCGGTTGCAAGGGTGGAAATCCGCGCGAGAGGCGCCTACTGTCCTGAGAACCGATCCTCTCCCCAGACCGGAGACAAGCTCTTGCGCGATCTCAAGATTCCCCAATCCCGCCACCCCGAAAAGGCGCATCGTCCCGACAATGCGCAGCCCAAGAAGCCTGACTGGATCCGGGTGAAGGCCCCCGGGGGGCAGGGTTACAACGAGACCCGGCGCATCATGCGCGAGCACAACCTGACCACGGTCTGCGAGGAAGCGGGCTGTCCCAACGCAGGCGAATGCTGGAACGCGGGCCACGCCACCATGATGATCATGGGCGAGGTCTGCACGCGCGGTTGCACCTTCTGCAATGTGGCCACGGGCCGTCCCGACACGCTCGACGTGTTCGAGCCGGGCCGTGTGGCGGATGCGGTGGAGAAGCTGGGGCTGAACCACGTGGTGATCACCTCGGTCGACCGCGATGACCTCGACGACGGTGGGGCGGAGCATTTCGCGCAGACGATCCGGGCGATCCGGCACCGCGCGCCCGGCACCACGATCGAGATCCTGACGCCGGACTTCCTGAAGTGCGGGCCCGAGGCGCTGGAGATCGTGGTCGCAGCGCGGCCGGACGTGTTCAACCACAACCTCGAGACGGTGCCGGGGCTTTATACCTCGGTGCGGCCGGGAGCGCGGTATTTCCATTCGCTGCGACTGCTGCAACGGGTGAAGGAGATCGACCCGTCGATCTTCACCAAGTCGGGCATCATGGTGGGGCTCGGCGAGGAGCGCCCGCAGGTGCTGCAGGTCATGGACGACATGCGCGCCGCGGACGTCGATTTCCTGACCATCGGCCAGTATCTGCAGCCGACGCCCAAGCACCACGCGGTGGACCGGTTCGTGACCCCCGACGAGTTCGCGGGCTACGAGAAGTCGGCCTGGGGCAAGGGGTTCCTGATGGTCTCGGCCACGCCGCTGACGCGGTCGAGCTACCACGCGGGCGACGATTTCCAGAAGCTGCGCGCCGCGCGCGAAAAGCAGCTGGCGACGGCGTGATCCGCCGGGGGTGATCCAGCGGTGCGCTTCCGCGCGCTTTCATTCCGCGAGTTGAGAGGTGACGCCCGGTTTTCCGCCGGGCGTTTTTTTTGTTGGCGTGGTGGGGGCTCGGGGCTCACCAGACCGAAGAGCTTCGGCCCGGGGCCACCCGACGCCTCTTCTGCCCTGGCAGGCGCTGCCGTCCCGCCCAAGCAAAATCGCCCGTCTCCCCGCGAGGCGGGGCCCCTCGGGGATTTGGCTTGGCCGTGCCGTCATTGCCCGCCTGTTCGGGCAGAGGCGACGGGCGGCTCCGGACCGAAGGCCGGGGCTACTCGGCGGGCTCGGGCAAGGCCTTGACGTAGGCGGCGACGGCCTGACGGTCCTCGGCGGGAAGCTTGGAGAAGTTCTCGATCACCTCGACCATGTGGCCGCCTGCGCTGTCGAAGTCGGGCGTGAAGCCGGTTTCCAGGTAGTAGGCGATGTCGCCGGCGGACCAGTCGAGATGGTCGGGCGTGAGGCCCGGAATGCGGCCATCGCCGCTGGGGTTGGCGGCGCCCGAGAGCCAGGCGTCGCGGTCGAGCCCACCGAGCGCGTTGCGCGGGGTGTGGCATTCGCCGCAATGGGCCAGCGCCTCGACCAGGTAGCGGCCGCGTTCGAGTTCGGGGGTATCGACATCCTCGATCACCCAGGAGGGATCGAAGAAGAGCACCTTCCAGCCGCCGACCGCGCGGCGGATGTTGAAGGGGAAGGCGACCTCGTGCGGCTGCGACTCGGCCCGCGACGGCGGCAGGGTCTGCATGTAGGCCCAGAGGTCGGCGATGTCCTGTTCACGCATGTGGGTGTAGGCGGCGTAGGGGAAGGCGGGGTAGTAATGGCTGCCCTCGGGTGAGACGCCGCGCAGGAGGGCGTTGGCGAAATCCTCGAAGCTCCAGTCGCCGATGCCATGGTCCGGATCGGGCGAGATGTTGGGCGCGTGGAAGGTGCCGAAGTCGGAGGGAAAGGCCTGGCCCCCGGCGAGCACGAGCTTGTCGTCGCTGTCGGGCGCGTGGTGGCAGGAGGCGCAGCCGGCGGCGGTGAAGACGGCTTCGCCGGCCTCGGCGTCCCCGGTGAGCCCCTCGAGCCGGTCGGCGGCGACGCGGGAGGGGGCGGTGAGCCAGAAGCCGAGCCCGGCGGCGCCGAGCGCCGCCAGGAGTAGGACCAGTAGGACGCGCTTCATGCCGGATCAGTCGTCGGATTGGCGGTAGCTGTCGTGGCAGTCGCCGCAGGCGCCGCCGAGCGCGCGCATGGCGGGGCCGATGGCCTCGGCGCCTTCGGCCGCGGCGGTCTGCATGCCCTCGGCCGCTTCACCGAGCGCTTCCCACTTGGAGAAGAAGTCGTCCTGGTCTTCCCAGATTGCGGGCAGGGCGCGGGTGTCGTCGCGGTCCTCGGTGCTGGTGCCCTCGGGCCAGAGGATGGGCTGGTGCACCATCGAGATGGCGACGATCGAATCGGCCGCGTCGGTGGCGGTCGCCTCGTCGTATTCGGCATTGCCTCGGGCGATGTCGCCGAGGATGCCGAGGTTGAGGGCCAGGGTGTTGAACTGGCCCTGGCGCGCCTTGACGGCCATGTCGGCCTGCTGCGCGATGGCCGTGGTGCCGACGAGCGTCGCCGCGGCGGTCAGGAGGGCAAATGTCTTTTTCATATCGCTTTCCCTGTCGGATGGCTGATCGTGTGACTGTGTCTAATCACACATCAAAACGCTAGCGTAACAGATCCGTCAGTCCACCTCACGTTCCCGTCAGACGTGTGGGCTGATGCGCGGGGCTCTGCCGGATCCGGTCGCGGTCAGTCCGTGAAGCGGACCTTGCCGATGTAGGGCAGGTTGCGGTTGCGCTGGGCGTAGTCGATCCCGTAGCCGACGACGAATTCGTCGGGGATCTCGAAACCGGTCCAGTCGGCGCGGAAGTCGACCTCGCGGCGGGCGGGCTTGTCGAGCAGGGCAATGGTCCGCAGCCGGGCGGGATCGCGCGATTTCAGCAGGTTGGTCACGTGGTGAAGCGTGTGGCCGGTGTCGACGATGTCCTCGACCACGAGCACGTCGCGGCCCTCGACGGGGCTGCGCAGGTCCTTGAGGATTCGCACCTCGCGCGAGGATTCCATGCCCGAACCGTAGGAGGAGGCCTCGATGAAATCGACCTCGACGGGCAGGTTCAGCTCGCGCACGAGGTCGGCGATGAAGACGAAGCTGCCGCGCAGAAGGCCCACGACAACAAGCTTTTCGGTGTCGGCGAAGACGGCCTCGATCTCGTGCGAGAGGGCCTCGATGCGCGCGGCGATGGCCTTGGCCGAGATCATCTCATCGACCACATATGGACGTTGGGTCATCCGGATTCCCTTGAAATTTCGGCCGCAGCATACGACATGTCGCGGCATTGTCACGGCCAGCGCGGGAGCATCATGCCCACTCATTCCGAAACGAGACGCCTGCCTTACACGCCCAAGCAGATGTACGATCTGGTGGCCGATGTCGGGTCCTATCCGGAGTTCCTGCCCTGGACGGCCGCCGCGCGCATCCGCTCGACCGAGGACAAGGGGGATCGCACAGAAATGCTCGCCGACCTGGTGATTTCCTTCAAGGTCTTCCGCGAGCGGTTCGGATCGCGCGTGACGCTTTATCCGCAGGACAACCGCATCGACACCGAGTACCTGGACGGGCCGTTCAAGTATATGGAATCGAAGTGGGAGTTCGAGCCCGCGGGTGAAGAAGGCAAGGAATGCGACGTGCATTTCCACGTGGATTTCGAGTTCAAGAACCGCATCCTGCAGGGTGCGGCGGGCATGTTCTTCTACGAGGCCATGCAGCGCATCGTGCGGGCCTTCGAGCGCCGCGCCGCAGAGCTCTACGGACGTTAGCGTTGCGTTAACCTTCTGATTCGAAAGAGGGTTTTTCGCCACTTTTGCGCCGGATTCGGAGCGCAAATCTCATCTTGAAGTAAGATCGCTTACGAAGAGGTGAATCCAATGCTGCCGATTGCTGCCAGCACTCCTGGGGCATCGCCGCTGTCGCAACCCCGCGCGTCGGGGGGCGAGAGTTACGGCGCAACGCCCAACGGGACTCGAAACCAAGAACCGAAATCCAACCTTGCCGCGCCGGCGCCCGCCGGGGCGGGCGCGTCGAGCATTGCCAATGCCGACAAGAGCCCGGCGCCCAGTCAGCCGGGCCTTGCCGAGGTCGTGCAGGCCAAGATCGCCTCATCCGAGGCGCAGGCGAAGAGCGAGCCCAACGTCGATCCCGCCTTCGAGAAGCCCACCGTCCTGAAGGGCAAGGGCGTGAAGGAGATGGCGGAAGGCAATGATCAGCCGGCCGGCAGCGGGATCGACCCGGATCCGCAGGGACTGACGCGCGGCGGACCCGCGGGGGTGGAGACCACCCGCAGCGCCGTTGCGCCCGAGCCGACCCAGACGCCGGAAAGCGGTGAGAACGAGGATGTCACGCAGGCCGCCCGCGAGGGCTACGCCGGTGGCGTCGTGGCGACCGCCGATCCGGTTGAGCCCGGCCTAGTGCGCGCCGCCTGAGCCACGCGCTAAGGGCGAGTCAGGACAGCGCCGCGCGGACCAGTTCCAGCGCGCGCCGCGTGGCCGCCTGACGCACTTCGGCGCGCCCGATGGCGCCGAAGTCCTGCGTTTCGCTGGTGACCTCGGTGCCGATGGCGAGGCCGAAGCAGACGCGGCCCTCGGGCTTGTGTTCCGAGCCGCCGGGGCCCGCGATTCCACTGATTGCGACGGCGATATGGGCGTCCGCGGCCACGCGGGCGCCGCGTGCCATTTGGCAGACGACCTCTTCCGAGACGGCGCCAAAGGCGGCCAACGTGCCGGGAGAGACGCCCAGCATCTCGGTCTTGGCGGCGTTGGAGTAGGTCACGTATCCGCGCTGGAAGATGTCCGAGGATCCCGCGATGTCGGTGATCGCGGCCGAGACCATGCCCCCGGTGCAGCTTTCGGCGGTTGTGACGGTCCGGCCGCTGGCGCGGGCGAGGGTGAGGATCTCGGTGGCGAGGTGCTGGGTCATGGACCCTCCTATCTCACATCAGGACCCCATGCTCGATGGCCGCGAGCGCCGCGGTGACGATCGCGGCGAAGACGCCGGCGATGACATCGTCGAGCATGACGCCCATGGCGCCGCCCGAGCGGTCGGCGCGGCCGACGAGCCAGGGCTTCCAGATGTCGAAGAGGCGGAAGAAGACGAAGGCCGAGAGGATGCCGGGCCCGAGGCGCAGCCCGTCGATGCCCATGGCGGTGGCGCTGGGGACGGAGCCGGTGTTGCCCATGCCGCTTCTATCTGCGAGGGTGACGGGTCCTGCT
>CAYNKL010000130.1:8160-12030 GCA_964397775.1 uncultured Rhodobacterales bacterium
GCACGTCGATGCCCATGGCGGTGGCGCCGTAGCTGACCGGCAGCAGGGCGATCCACATGCCCACGACCTCGTCGACGACGATCCATGACGGATCGTGGTCGGTGGCGCCTGCGATGAGCTTCTTCGTGGCGGCGTGACCGGCGGCGAAGAGGACGAGGCCCGCGATGATAAGGAGCCAGACGCCGCCGATGGCGTGCAGGAGCCAGGCCGCGGGCAGGGCCGCGAGCGAACCCCAGGTGCCGGGGCCGGGGCGCAGGTAGCCGACGTAGAAGAACGAGGCGATCAGTTTCATTGCGATACCAGTGTCGCGGTGGCGAGCGCCGCGATCCCTTCTTCCCGGCCGGTGAAGCCGAGCCTTTCGGAGGTGGTGGCCTTGACCGAGACGCGGGACGTCTCGATCCCGAGAATGTCGGCAAGCGCCTTGATCATCGCCTCGGCGTGGGGGCCGATCTTGGGGCGTTCGCAGACAAGCGTGACGTCGACGTTGGCGATCTTCATGCCGCGCTCTGCCACGAGGGAGGCCGCGTGGCGCAGGAAGATATGGCTTGCGGCGCCCTTCCATTGAGGGTCGCTGGGCGGGAAGTGGCGTCCGATGTCGCCGACGGCCAGCGCGCCGTAGATGGCGTCGGTGAGGGCATGCATGCCGACGTCGGCGTCGGAATGGCCGTCGAGGCCGTGGCTGTGGGGAAGGTCCACGCCGCAGAGGGTGACGTGGTCGCCGGGGCCGAAGCGGTGCACGTCGTAGCCGTTGCCGAGCCTCACATCCATCGCGCTCTCCAGGTATTGGGCGGCGCGGGCGAAGTCGTCCGGGCCGGTGATCTTCAGGTTGCACTCGTCGCCCGGGACAATGGCGATGTCGAGTGCGGCATCTCGCGCCACCTGCACGTCGTCGGCGGCGCCGCCCGGATGGGCACGGTGCGCGGCGAGGATCTGCGCGAAGCGGAAGCCCTGCGGGGTCTGGGCGCGGAAAAGCCCGGTTCGGTCCTGCGTGCCGGTCACCTGTCCCCCGGCGCCGGTCCAGAGCGCGTCAGTGACGGGCAGGGCCGGGGCGGCGCCGGGGGAGCGGGTGAGCGCGGCGATGACCGCGTCGATGGTGTTGCGCGAGACGCAGGGCCGGGCCACGTCGTGGATCAGCACCGCATCGGGCGGATCATCGGCCAAAGCCTCAAGACCAGCGAGCACCGAGGCGGCGCGGTCATGGCCGCCGGGGACAAGCTCGACCGCGAGGCCGTTGAAGGCGGCCCGCGCGAGATCCGCATCGTCTGGGTGGATGACCATGACAAGCCGGTCGAGATGTGCGAAGGCGTCCAGCGTCCAGGCCGCCACGGGGCGGCCGGCAACATCGCGCCACTGCTTGGGCAAGGGGCCTCCGGCCCGCTGTCCGCGCCCGGCCGCCACGATCACGGCTGCTGTCTTCATCTGCGGTCCCTTTTGGCGACCGTCTCTAGGGCCTGCACCGGCCATGTGCAACGCGCCGGGGGATTTCGCTCAATAATTGGGCACCTGCCTCTTCCGCGCTTCTGAAAAGCGCGGCGAGCGTTGAAGGCGGGCAGGGGAGGCGTTAGCTGCAAAGCATATGCACAAGGAATAGGCATGAACGTCTCCCTCGGCGACAGGTACATCGCTCCACCGGTTCTGCTCGCACCCATGGCGGGCATCACCGACCTGCCTTTCCGTACACTGGTCAGCCGGTTCGGCGCGGGGCTGGTGGTCTCGGAAATGATCGCGAGCGGCGAGTTCCTGACCGCGCGTCCCGGCACGCGCGAGAAGGCGGAGCTCGGCGCGGACATCGCCAATACCTCGGTCCAGATCGCGGGCCGCGCGGCGGAGCCGATGGCCGAGGCCGCGCGCATGGTCGAGGCCATGGGGGCGCGAGTCATCGACATCAACATGGGCTGCCCGGCCAAGAAGGTGACGGGCGGCTATTCCGGCAGCGCGCTGATGCGCGAGCCCGACCACGCGCTGCGCCTGATCGAGGCGGTGGTGGACGCTGTGTCGGTTCCGGTGACGCTCAAGACGCGCTTGGGGTGGGATGACAACGCTCTCAACGCGCCCGACATCGCGCGGCGGGCCGAGGCGGCTGGCGTGCAGATGGTGGTGATCCACGGGCGCACACGGTGTCAGTTCTACAAGGGCAGGGCCGACTGGGCCGCGATCCGGGCGGTGAAGGAGGCAGTCTCCATCCCCGTCATCGCCAACGGCGACATCACCGACGCAGCAAGCGCGCGCGATGCACTGCGCCTATCCGGGGCGGATGGCGTGATGGTGGGCCGGGGGATCCAGGGCGCGCCCTGGGCGCTCGCCGAAATCGCGGCGGATCTTTACGGCGCGCCGGCGCCCGAGGTGCCGGAGGGGGCCGCGCTGGTGGACATGGTGCAGGGACATTACGAGGCGATGTTGTCGTTTTACGGTGGTGACCTGGGGCTGCGCTGCGCACGTAAGCACCTGGGATGGTACATGGACGCGGCCGGAACACCGGGCGCGCTGCGCAAGCGGGTGCTGACCGCGAAGGACCCCGCCGAGGTTCAGACCATGCTGCCCGACGCGCTGGGCGCCGCGACGCGCGAAAGGTGCGCGGCATGAAACGCGAACTCGAGCTTCAGCTCTGGTCGTCGATCCCGGTCCCCGCGATGCTCATCGACGAGGGCGACCTGATCGCCGACATGAACCCGGCAGCGGAAGGGTTCCTCAACAATTCAGCCAAGTGGCTGGTGGGACAGCCGGTCTGGGACCGGCTCGCGGTCGACGCGCCCATCGAGGAGAGCTTTGCCAAGGCGCGGGCCAACGGCACGCCGCTTTTCGTCAATGACGTGGACGTGGGCACGGGGCATCGCGCGCCGCTGTCGTGCAGCCTGCAGATCGCGCCGGTGCAGGGCCAGCGCGGCTGGATGATGATGCTGGTCTCGCCGCGCGAGCTTGCCGGGCGCATCACGCGCAGCAATTCGGTCAAGTCCGCGGCCAAGTCGGCCATCGGCATGGCCGAGATGCTGGCCCACGAGATCAAGAACCCGCTCGCCGGGATCACCGGGGCCGCGCAGCTTCTGAGCATGAACCTCGGGTCCGAGGATCTTGAACTGACCGACCTGATCGTTGCCGAAACGCGCCGCATCCTGAAGCTGCTCGAACAGGTCGAGCAGTTCGGCAACCTGTCCCCGCCCGAGAAAAAGGCCGTGAACATCCACGATGTGCTCGACCGGGCGCGCAGGTCGGCGGTGCTGGGCTTTGGCGGGCACATGAAGATCGTCGAGGATTATGACCCGTCGCTGCCGCACGCGCTGGGCGATCCCGACCAGCTTTTGCAGGTCGTCCTGAACCTGCTGAAGAACGCCTCGGAGGCGGCTGATGCCAAGGAGGGGGGCACCATCCGTCTGCACACGTTCTACGAGCACAGCTTCCGCCTGCGCCGCGCCGACGGCAGCGGGCAGACGCTGCCGCTCCAGATCGAGATCATAGACGACGGCCCGGGCCTGCCGGAGGAGATCAAGGCCGACATCTTCGACCCCTTCGTTTCGGGCAAGGAGAATGGCACGGGGCTGGGCCTGGCTCTCGTCAGCAAGATCATCTCGGATCACGACGGCTGGATCACCGTGGACAGCGCCCCCGGCCGTACCGTCTTTCGCATTTCCCTGCCCCGCGCGCCGGGTGAGCCCAAGGAGTAAGTCCCATGGATGGCACCGTTCTTGTCGCAGACGACGATCGTACGATCCGCACCGTTCTCACCCAGGCGCTGACGCGCGCGGGGTGCAAGGTGCACGCCACCTCGTCGCTGACCACGCTGATGCGCTGGGTCGGCGAGGGAAAGGGCGACGTTGTGATCTCGGACGTGGTCATGCCCGATGGCAACGGGCTCGAGATGCTGCCCAAGATCCA
>CAYNKL010000131.1:0-11945 GCA_964397775.1 uncultured Rhodobacterales bacterium
ATACGCGGCTTGTACTTCAAAAAGAAGCGCCGGACCGATTTCGCGGTCCGGCGCGCGCCCGGCTTCGTGGCGTAAGGACGGCCCGTCAGGCCGTCCCTGTGCCCTCGTTTCCGCCTTCCATGCGGACCCGGAAAGGCTGGGTGGCGCCGGACTTGGATTCGCCCAGGTAGAGGGTCTGGTGCGGGAAGGGGATCTCGATGCCGCGTTCGTCGAAGATCTCTTTCAGGATGCCGTTGTAGGCACGCCCGATGCCCCACTGGTCGCCGGGGCGGCACTTGATGCGGGTGCGGACCACCACGGCGCTGTCGCCGAAGGCGTTGACGCCGAACCATTCCAGGTCGCCCAGGATGGAAGGAGCATGATCGGGGTCGGCACGCAGCTTGTCGAAGGCATCGTGCATCGCCTGTTTCACCTCGCCGATGTCCTCGCGGTAGGCCACGCCCATGTCGCAGACCGAATAGCCGAACTCGCGCATGTAGTTGGAGACCATGTCCACCGAGGAGAAGGGGATGAGGTGGTAGGTGCCGTTGAGGTCGCGCAGGCTGACCGAGCGGATGGTGAGCTTTTCCACCACGCCGGTGGTGCTGCCTGCGGTGACAACGTCGCCCACGTTCATCGCGTTCTCGAGCTGGATGAAGATGCCGGTGATGATGTCCTGCACCAGTTTCTGGGCACCGAAACCGATGGCGAGGCCGAGCACCCCGGCGGAGGCCAGCAGCGGCGCGATGTCGAGCCCGATCTCTGACAGCACGAACATCAGCGTGATGATCAGCAGCGCGATGGTGGCCGCGTTGCGCAGCAGCGTGAGCAGCGTGCGTTCGCGGGCGGTGGCGACCGAGCCGAAATCGGGGTTCAGGCGGTAGTCCACCCAGGACGAGAGCGCGACCCAGATCAGGAAGGAGAAGAGCAGGACGGCTGCGACCGAGAACAAGACACGGGTCAGCTCGAGCCCGATCTGGCTGGCCATCCAGGCGCGCAGGTCGATCAGGCTGATGGCGTTGAGCGCCACCGCGACGACCACCACAAAGATCACCAGCCTGAGCACGAAGAGCGCGCGGGGCACGAAGGTGTTGAGCCGCTTTTCGAGCAGGGGCAGGCGGGCGGTGATGTTGTCGGGCAGCTGGACGCCACGCACCATGATGCGGGTGAGCATCCCCGAAAGTGTGATGCCCAGCAGCGCCACGAGCAGCACCTGGCCCGAGTTGAGCAGCGAACGGAAGGCCGCGTTGGGCTGCGCCAGGACGAGCACCAGCATGACCACGAGATAGGCCAGCGCGAACCAGTGCCATTGGCGGGCGAGGAAGTGCAGCGCGCCGCTGCGGCGCGAGCGCTTCTCGGGCGTGTCGGCGTCGGAGCCCATGGGGTATTCCTCGGCCGCGCCGGTGATCTGGTCGGGCGTTTCGCCGACGGTGTCGGTGGCAAGCTCGGCTTCTTCACGAGCGGCCTGCTCGGCGAAGCGGCGTTCCTCGGCGTGCTCTTCCGCGGGTTGGCCGCCGCGTTCGAGCCAGCCGGCCACGGCGCGGCGGTTGCGCACCACGAGCCACATGGCAAAGGCCACGACGATGAGCGAAATCAGCGCCGAGATGGCGCGTCCGCCCGCGAATGAGACGTTGGTGTTGATGATCGGAACGATCAGCAGTTGGCCGTAGCCGACGAGGCCGACCATGAAGTTGAGCCGGCTTGCGAGATACTTTGCCCCGGCATCCGAGACGGGCAGGGGCCGCAGGTTGCGCGCTGATGGCGAAAGCGCGAGGCGCACGGCGACCTTGGCCATCTCCACCAGCAGGAAGGCGTTGAGGTAGAGCGTCTGGCGGATGCCGATGCTGCCCATGGTCCCGAGGAAGAGGATCGCGATGAGATAGCCCGCGGCCCATGCCACCACGACGATCAGCGCGTCGATCACCGCCGAGGCGCAGAAAAGCATAACCGTGCGCAGCGCGCCGCTGTCGCGGGCCTTGGCGCCCATGCGGGCATAGAGCGACTTGCCGAGCCGGCGCAGCACGATGAAGACCGCGATGGTCGCGACGATGATGATGGCAAGCTGCTGGAGCGCCTCGAGCAGGACGCCGGCCTCGCCGCCGCTGAGGCCCTCGAAGATGCGGGGGGCGCGTGTGAGCTGGGTCCAGAGCGTTTCCGCGCGGCCGGCGACGCCCTCGGCCACCTCCTGCGTGATGAGCGCGATGCGGCGCGAGAAGGAGAGGTCCTCGGGCGGGGTCGAGGCGCCGGGCGCGAGGGTTTCGACGATCTTGTCGTCGACGGGCGTTTCGGCGCTCTCCTGCGCCTTGCGCAGCTCGTCGATGAGCGCGGCGCGGCTGGCGTCGTCCTCAATGACGTTGAGCAGAAGGTCGAGATTGCTGGCGGGGGTTCCGGCTTCGGTCCCCTCGGCGGGGGCCGCGTTCTGGGCCAGGCTTCGTGTCGGGGTGAAGGTGCCCGCCGCGGCGGCTGCGAGGATCAGCAGCGCCGCGATCCAGTGTCTCGTAACTCTCATGTGTGCCCGTGTCTTGCGAATGTCCGATGCGGCGGCTTTGGAGCCGCCGCCCGGACTAACTGGTGCCCGCGGGGCGGGTGTCCAGAAATCGGCGCAAGGGGCGCGCGGATTCGCTCAAAGCGTGTCGACGATGCCGCCCTCGACGCGCAGCGCGGCGCCGGTGGTGGCGGAGGCGAGCGGCGAGCAGGTGTAGACGATCATGTTGGCGACCTCCTCGACCGAGGCGGGGCGCTGGATGATCGAGCTGGGGCGGTCGGACATGACCATGTCGCGGCCCGCTTCCTCGAGCGACTTGCCGTTCTTTTCCATGTCGTCCTTGAGCATGGTGGCGACGCCTTCCGACAACGTCGGCCCGGGCATGACCGAATTGACGGTGACACCGGTGCCGGCCATGCGCTTGGCCAGGCCGCGGGCGACGGCGGTGACGGCGGTCTTGGTCATGCCGTAGTGGATCATCTCGGGCGGGATGTTGAAGGCGGATTCCGACGACAGGAAGACCACGCGGCCCCATTCGCGGGCCTTCATGCCGGGCAGGTAGTGGCGCGCGAGGCGGACGCCGGACATGACGTTGACGTCGTAGAACTGCTGCCAGGTTTCGTCGGGGACCTCGAAGAAGTCCTCCGGCTTGAAGATGCCGGCGTTGTTCACCAGCACGTCGCAGTCGGTCAGCGCGTCGGTCACGGTCTTGCAGCCCTCGGCGCTGCCGAGGTCGGCGGCGATGCCCGAGACTTCGGACCCGGGGGCGTGCTGCTGTACCTCGGTCACGGCGACGTCGACGTCGTGCTGCTTGCGGCCGTTGACGACGACCTTGGCGCCGCTGGCGGCGAGGCCCTTGGCTGTGGCGAGGCCGATGCCCTTGGTGGAGCCGGTGACGAGGGCGGTCTTGCCGGAAAGATCGATCTGCATGGATGTCTCCTGGTCTTCTGAGTGTCTGCGCGGCGCGTGGGCCGCGGTCGGGGGACCAACGACACCGGAGCCGGTGTTGTTCGCCGTCGCAGTGCAAAAGAGATGTCGCAGCGCGGTTAGGGTTGAGTCCAGCGGGGCACAGACGCGCAAAAAAGCGGCGTGGCGGCCGGTTCCGGTCTGGCGTCACACGCGCGCGCGGTGCATCAGAAGCGACAGGGACAATCTTCGAGCGGAGTGAAGAACATGAAAAAGATCCCGATCATTGCGGCGGCAGCAGTTTCTCTCATCGGTGCAGGCAGCGCATCCGCGCAGAGCTTTCAGGGGCTCGACGTGGACACCGGTCATTCCCGGATCGCGTTTGACGACCAGACCGTCTCGCTGAGCAAGGTGGACGCCAATGTCGGCTACGGGTTCGGCCGGGGCTTCGGGGTGCAGGGCGACCTGGGCTATCTGGGGCTGAATGCCGATGAAGATGCGGATGCCTTCTCGTTCCGGCTTCTGGGCCGCTACGACATGGACCGGGCGCTGAGCTTCGGTGTCGGCGTCGGACGGCTGGTGCCCTTCGACGATGACGATTTCGAACCGGCGACCTTCTATTCGATGCAGGCCATGTATCTTGCGGGTCCGGTGCGCGTCGAAGGCGGCGTGACGCATTACGACGGCGAGGCCGATCCGATGAACGCGCTGAGCGTCGAGGGCCACTACGAGTTCGTGCCGGGCATTTCCAAGGCCTATGGCGGCGTGGACCGGCTGAGCATGGACGGCGACTATGCCGACCTGCTGACCGCGGGCTACGAGCAGGGCTTCGGCACCTTCGACCTGCACGGCGAGGTGACGCGCACGCGCTACGACAACGACGCGGCCACCGGGCTCTATGTCGGCGGAAGCGTCGACCTGTCGCCCGACGTGGAGTTCTACGGAGAGCTTGGGCGGGTCACCGACGGGGACGATTACGCCGGAGCCGTCAGCGCCGGGCTGCGCTGGCAGATGGGCCGCGGCAAGGACGAAGGTCTGTTCAGCAGTCCGCTGAGCACGCTCGACTTCGCCGGGTTCTGATCCCGGCACCTTCGGGTCTCTTGCCCCTGTCGTGCAGGCCGCGCATTCTGGTGCGGTGCATGACGGGGGAGGAGCTCATGACGCTGGAAGAGATCGCCGCCGCGCTGGTGGCGGGCTGCCGGGACGGCAATGAGGAAGAGAACCTCGGGCGGCTCTATTCGTCCGAGGCCATCTCGGTGGAGCCGCACGACATGGGCCGGGGACGCAAGGCCATGGGTCTTGCCGGGATCCGCGAGAAACACGCCTGGTGGGCCGAGAATTTCGAGGTGCACGGCCGCGAGGTGGAGGGGCCCTTCCTGCACGGGCCGGACCGGTTTGCGGTGATCTTCACAATTGATGCCACCCACAAGGCAAGCGCCGAGCGCATGCAGTCGCGCGAGATCGGCCTTTATCACGTGGCGGGCGGCAGGATCGTGCTGGAAGAGTTCTTCGCGACCTCCTGACGGCACGGCCGGCGCGGGAACCTGTCCGCGCGTGGCGCGGTTCGGATGGCAGCAGCCGAGAAGGAGCTTTGCCATGCCGGATCCGTCGATCAAGGACGAGGACATGTACGAGGAACTGCGCGACAAGGGCATGTCCAAGGAAAAGGCCGCGCGCATCACCAACGCGAAAGCCAACGACAGCCAGCACCCTTCCAAGAAAGGTGGCAAGCAGCCGCCCTACGAGGAGTGGAGCAAGGACGATCTTTACGAGCGCGCGCAGGAGATCGGCATCGAGGGCCGCTCCGACATGACCAAGGACGAGCTCATCGAGGCGCTTCGCGAGCACTGAGCCCGCGCGGCGCTCAGGACAGGCCCGGGCGGGCGATGAGCAGGTCGCAGGGCGGATCGCGCATGAGGTCGTTCGCCACGGCGCCGATCACGGCGGGTGCGGCGCTGGCACGCCCGTGGGCGCCGGCACACAGAAGTGTCGCGCCCACGTCCTTTACCGCCTGATGCAATGAATTGTAGGGCGCGCCGACGGCGACGCGGACCGGGGCGAGCCGTCCCTTGGGCAGGTGTTGCGCCATGCTCCAGGCATGGGCCTCGGCCGTGGCCTCGCGCAGGTAGGCGCGGGTGAGTTCATCCTCGCCGCGGGCCATGGAACTCATCATGCTGGCATAGGGCACGTGGACGGCGTGCACCGGGGTGACCTGGGCCGCGGGCGCCAGCCGGTGGGCGAGCGCGAGGGCAACGCCGCAGGCGGGCGAGAAATCCACCGCCGCGACGACCTGGTCATAGGCTTCCTCGGCGGGTTCGCGGGCAAGCAGGACGGCCGTCTTGCTTAGCCGCACGAGCCGCATCATCGTGGTTTCCCGCAGAGCGTCGAAGAAGTTCCGGGTGCGGTGCACGCCGATCACCGTCAGGTCGGGCTGGTGGGCCTGCTGCGCTTCGCGCAACTCTTCGCTGGGATCGCCCTTGCGCAGGTCGATGCTGTGGCGGCCGCCGGGACCCAGGGTCTCGCACATGCCTTCAAGTCTTCTTTCGGCGCGGGCGTGAAGCTCGCCGATCATCTCCTCGGGCAGCTCGTCGTCGAGCACGCTGACCACGATCAGTTCGGCATCGTGAGCCTTGGCCAACGCGAAGGCCCGGCGCATCGCCCGGTCTGAGCGGTGCGAGAGATCTGTCGCGACGAGGAGTTTGGCGAGTTTCTGCATGGCGTCCCTCGGCTTCGGGCGCGGATGGCCCGGGTCGTGTTGCCGCAACTATTCCGGGGGATCCACCGCGGTGCAAGGCGCCCTCGGGACGCAGGGGGATCGCGCGCTTGAAGGTGGCGGCCAGACGGGGGATTGTGGCGCCAAGATCACCGGCGGGTCCGGTGACGCCAAACAGGACGGGAAGGAGACCGGCAATGGATCTTGGGATCGCGGGCAAGCGGGCGCTGGTGTGCGCCTCGAGCAAGGGATTGGGACGCGGTTGCGCCGAGGCGCTGGCCGAGGCAGGCGTGCACCTCGTGCTGAACGCGCGGGGCGCCGAGGCGCTGGAGGCGACGGCGGCCGAGATCCGCGAGGCCTATGGCGTCGAGGTGACGGCTGTGGCCGCCGACATCGCCACGGAAGAGGGTCGCGCCAAGGTGCTGGAGGCCGCGGGCGAGGTGGACATCCTGGTCAACAATGCGGGCGGCCCGCCGCCGGGCATGTGGCACGACTGGACCCGCGACGATTTCATCGCGGCGCTCGATGCCAACATGCTGGCGCCGATCGCGCTGATGACGGCGCTGATGCCCAAGATGATCGACCGCGGCTGGGGCCGCGTGGTCAACATCACCTCGCAATCGGTCAAGGCGCCGATCCCGCAGCTTGGGCTGTCCAACTCTGCCCGGACGGGGCTGACGGGCTACGTTGCCGGCACCGCGCGGCAGGTGGCGCCCCACGGGGTGATAGTGAACAACCTGCTGCCGGGCATCCACGACACCGCGCGGGCCGAGGCGCTGGACGGTGGCGTGTCCAAGAGCGAAGGCATCTCGATGGACGAGGCGCGGGAGAAGCGGCAGGCGACGATCCCGGCGCGGCGCTACGGCACGCCGGAGGAATTCGGGAAGATGTGCGCCTATCTCTGCTCGCAGCATTCGGGCTTCATCGTCGGGCAGAACATCCTGATCGACGGCGGCGCCACCAACGCGACCATCTGAACATGGCGCGGGGGCCCGACGGGGCAGGCGGCGGTGCGGGGTTTTCGCTCGCCGACCAGCTGTTCAACGCCGGGTCCCTGGGCGACCTGGCCGATGAGTTCGCCGTGCTGCCGGGGTTCGACCGGGAGGCCTTTCACGCGGAGGTCGTGGCGGGGCTGGAGGGGCGCGGGCTGCTGGAGCGGCTGGAGTGGATCGCCGATTGCCTCGAGCCGCGTCTGCCTTCGGAATTTCCCGCCATGGCCGAGGCGCTGGAGGCGGCGATGCCCCCGCCGCTGGATGCGTCACGGACGGACGATGATTTCGGGCGGTTCATCCACGCGGTGCCGGGTGTGCTGGCGGTGCGGCACGGGATGGATCATCCCGAGCGGGCGCTCGACCTGCTGCACGCGGCGACGCGGCGGTTTTCCATGGAGTTCTACATCCGCCCCTTCATCGACGCGCATCGCGAGGTGACGCTGGCGCGGCTGGAGGTCTGGGCGGAGGCCGACAACTACCACGTGCGGCGGCTGGTGAGCGAGGGCACGCGGCCGCGGCTGCCCTGGGCGCGGAACATTTCGTTGCCGCCCGAGGTGCCGTTGCGCTTCCTCGATGCGCTGCATGGCGATCCGACACGCTACGTGACGCGGTCGGTGGCCAACCACATGAACGATCTTTCAAAAGTGATGCCGGAGCGGGTGCTGGCCCATCTTGGCGCGTGGCACGACGAGGGGCGGCAGGAGAAGCGCGAGCTCGACTGGATGACGCGGCACGCGCTGCGCACGGCGGTCAAGCGCGGCGAGCGCGGGGCGCTGGATTTCCTGGGCTATCGGACGGGGGCCGTGCTGGTGTCGCTGGAGCTGCCCGAGGTCGCGCGGATCGGCGATGTGCTGCGGTTCTCGGTGGTGCTGGAGGCGGCAGAGGACCTGCCGGTGATGGTGGATTACCGCCTGCGGTTCGCGCGGCCCGGCGGGAGCGCCGAGAAGGTGTTCAAGCTGAAGGCGGCTCGGCTGAAGGCGGGCGAGCCTCTGCGGCTGGAGAAGGTACACCGGCTCAAGGGGGATGCGACGACATTCCGCCTGCATCCCGGCCCGCACGGGGTGATCCTGCAGGTCAACGGCGAGGACGCGGCGGAGGGTTGTTTCGAGCTGCTCCCGGCCGATCCTTAGGCGCAAAGCTCAAGAAGACTGCCGCGACGGCATGGCGCGTTGTGTCAGGGTGAGAGCGATGTCATTTTTTACAGGGCCAGTGTGCTCCCTGCGGCGCTTGTCTACCTTAACGTAAGGTGGTTAAACGTGCCGCGCTTTGTTGTTGAGTGTAATTTGTATGTATCTGAAGTGAGTGCAATGTAATGGCGTTTCGACTGATCCGCTGCACGTCCTGCGGCCACAAGCTTCGTCCCGGCAGCGATCTGTGTGGAAAATGCGGGGAAATGACCCCGGCCCTCAATCGCTCGATCGGAGTGATCCAGCATCTTTCGATCGGCCTCGTCGTCGTCCTGATCGTGGCGGCGTTGAATGCCAGCATCGCCTGGCCCGAAGCCAGCTCTCGGACGAGCTACAATACGACGCATCTGGCGAGATAGGCACGACGGACGAAACCGCCCGACGCCCCGTTCTGATTTGGTTTGCCCGCGCGGCACAGCCGTCAGAGGCTGGCAGCCGCGCGGGCGGCCTGATCGTAGCTGCCCGACATGGCGCGCAGCAGCGCCGCGAGCTGTGAGACCTCCGCCGGATCGAGACCCGTGGCCTTGAGCCCTCGGACAAGCAGCGCCTCGCGCACCTCGCCGTAGCGGGTGCAGAGCGCGGCACCCTCGGCGGTGATCTTGACGGTCTTTTCCTTGCCCTTGCGACCGGTGTCGACCAGCCCGCGCTCGGTCAGCTTGCGCAGGGCGTAGTTGACCAGATGGGTGTCCTCAATGTTGAGCACCAGGCAGATGTCCGCGAGCGTCTTGGGCCGCTCGCGGTGGTGCACGAGGTGCAGGATCAGGATCTCGAGCGGCGCCATGCCCTCGGCACCGGCGGCCGCCATGCAGCGGGTCATCCAGCGCTGGAAAGCGTGGTTCGCCATGGTCAGCGCGAATTCCAGCTCCGAAGCCTCGGGCAGGGCCGAGTTGGCGAGGTGGGCCGAGCTGACGACCGGGCCCACGTCGGGTTTGCCATCGTCCGCCATCAGTTCAGCGTCCCCGGCAGCCAGAGCGCGATCTGCGGGAAGACCGAAAGGATCGCCACCGCCACGCAGAGCAACCCGAAGAAGGGCGCCGCGTAGCGCGCGATGGTCAGGATGTCCTCGCCCGTGATCTTCTGCAGCACGAAGAGGTTGAAGCCCACCGGCGGGGTGATCTGGCTCATCTCGACGACGAGCACGAGGAAGATGCCGAACCAGATCGGGTCGATCCCGGCCTCGGTCACCATGGGCAGGATGATCGAGACCGTCAGCACCACGATGGAAATCCCGTCGAGGAACATGCCCATGACGATGAAGAAGACCGTCAGCGCGGCGAGCAGCGCATAGGGCGAGAGACCCATCTCGCCGATCCAGGCGGCGAGCGCGCGGGGGATGCCGGTGTAGCCCATGGCCACCGTCAGGAAGGCCGCGCCCGCCATGATGAAGGCGATCATGCAGGTGGTCACGGTGGCGGCCTGAAGTGCGTCGGCAAAGCCGCGCCAGCTCATGGCGCCGGTGGCCGAGGCCAGGATCAGCGCGCCTGCGACCCCGATGACGGCAGCCTCGGTGGGCGAGGCGACGCCCGCGTAGATCGACCCGATCACGGCGGCGATCAGCCCCACCACCGGCAGCAACCGCAGGAAGGCGCGCAGGCTTTGTCCGTCATCCTCGCCCGGCTCGTAATCCGGGGTCTTGGACGGGTTCAGCAGCGCCCAGGCCATGATGAAGCCCGAGAACATCAGCGCCAGCATCAGGCCGGGGATGAGACCCGCAAGGAAGAGGCGCGCGATCGACTGTTCCGTGGCCGCGCCGTAGACGATCAGGATGATAGACGGCGGGATTAGAAAGCCGAAGGTGCCCGATCCCGCCAGCGTGCCGATGGCCAGCGTCTTGTCGTAGCCGCGCGAGGTCAGCTCGGGCACTGACATGCGGCCGATGGTGGCCGTGGTGGCCGCAGACGACCCCGACACCGCGGCAAACAGCGCGCAGCCCAGAACGTTCACGTGCAGCAGGCGGCCCGGCAGGTAACGGGTGAAGGGCGCAAGGCCGGCGAACATGTCCGAGGACAGTCGCGATCTCACGAGGATCTCGCCCATCCAGATGAACATGGGCAGCGAGGTCAGGTCCCAGACGGTCAGCCCGCCCCAGACCTTGGTGGCGAAGACCAGCTCGGCCGGGGCAGAGGCAGCGGTGACCATGGCGACAAGGCCGACGGCGATCAGCGCGAAGCCGATCCAGAGCCCGGCGGCGAGGGTCACGAAGAGAACCACGAGGAGGAGCGGGGCGAGGGTCGCGATTTCCATCACTCGATCTCCCCGCTTTCGGCCAGGTCATGCACCGGCGTGCCGCCCCGGATCAGTGTCACCGCCGCATCGATGAGCGCCACGACGAAAAGCGCGAGGCCCAGCGTCATGACCAGTTGCGGGATCCAGAGCGGCACCTTGACCATGCCGAAGCTGACCGAGTTGAAGGCGATGCTGTCGCGCAGTTGCAGGAAGCTCGACCAGGTCGAGAAGACGGCGAGGGCCGCGGCGCCGAGCGCGACGAGGGCCGCGAGCCAGCGGCCGACCTGGTCGGGCAGGGCGCGGATCAGCAGGGTGACGCGCACGTGGCCGCCGCGGGCGAAGGTGCCCGCCAGACCCAGGAAGACGGCCCCGAGGAAGAGGAAGCCGCCGATTTCGGCCAGCGAGGGTATGGTGAAGCCCGGCGGGGGCGCGCCCAAGGCGCGCGCGGCGCGGTCGAGCAACCGTCCGAGCACCTGCAGAAGGACGAGCACCGCGATGGCGGCGAAGGTGGCGGCGGCCAGCGCGAGGGCGCCAGCATAGAGCCGGTCTAGGAAACGTCGCATGGAGCGCTCCGGATCACGAGGGGCGTTCGGCCCGCGGGGGACCACGAAAAAGGGGCCGGCGCGGTGCCGGCCCCCGGGGGATCACTCGCCCTGGTAGGCGTCGATGACCGCCTGGCCTTCTTCGCCGGCCTCGTCGAGCCATTCCTGGGTCATGGTCTCGCCGATCTCGGCCAGCTCTTCCGACAGGGTGTCCGAGGGTGTGGTGACCGTCATGCCGTTTTCCTTGAGCGTGGCGATCTGGTCCGCGGTCTCGGCCGAGGACATTTCCCAGCCGCGGGTCTCGGCGGAAGCGGCGGCTTCCATGACGGCGGTCTGCACCTCGTCCGGGAGCGCTTCGAAGGCGCGGGTGTTCACGATGATCATGTTCTTGGGCAGCCAGGCCTGGAGGTCGGTGTAGACCGAGACGAAGTCCCAGGCCTGAGAGCTGACGCCCGTCGAGGGCGAGGTGATCATCGCGTCGACGCGGCCCGTGGAGAAGGCGGTCGGGATGTCGCCGGTCTCGATCTGCGTGGGCACGGCGCCCATGAGCTGGGCCAGTCGTTCGGTCGCGGTGTTGTAGGCGCGGAAGGCTTCGCCCTCGAGGTCGGCGGTGCTTTCCACCTCTTCCTGCGTGTAGAGGCTCTGGCCCGGCCACGGCACGGCATAGAGCAGCGTCAGGCCCTGTTCGGCCAGCTTTTCCTCGACCACGGGGCGCGAGGCTTCCCAGAGCTTGCCGGCGTCTTCGTAGGAGGCGGCGAGGAAGGGGATGGAGTCGATGCCGAAGATCGGGTCCTCGTTTGCGAGCCGCGACATCAGGGTTTCGCCGATGGGCGCGAGGCCGCGGCGGACGGAGTCCTTGATCTCGGGGTGGGCGAAGAGCGACCCTGCGGAATGCACGGTGATCTCTAGCTCGCC
>CAYNKL010000132.1:0-11878 GCA_964397775.1 uncultured Rhodobacterales bacterium
GTTCTCACTGTCCCGATGGGGAAGATCAGCAGCTGTAGTACATGCCGAACTCGACCGGGTGCGGCGTGTGTTCGAAGAGTTCGATCTCTTCCATTTTCAGATCGATGTAGCCTTCGATCTGGTCTTTCGTGAACACGTCGCCGGCCAGAAGGAACTCGTGGTCTGCCTTCAGGCTGTCCATGGCTTCGCGCAGCGAGCCGCAGACGGTGGGGATTCCTTCGAGCTCTTCCGGCGGAAGGTCGTAGAGGTTCTTGTCCATGGCCTCGCCCGGATCGATCTTGTTCTTGATGCCGTCAAGACCGGCCATCAGGAGTGCGGCGAAGCACAGGTAGGGGTTTGCCGACGGATCGGGGAAGCGGGCTTCGACACGCTTGGCCTTGGGGCTCTCGGTCCACGGGATCCGCACGCAGCCCGACCGGTTGCGGGCCGAGTAGGCGCGCAGAACCGGCGCTTCGAAGCCGGGGATCAGGCGCTTGTAGGAGTTGGTCGACGGGTTGGTGAAGGCGTTGAGTGTCTTGGCGTGCTTCAGGATGCCGCCGATGTAGTACAGCGCCTCCTGGCTCAGGTCGGCGTACTTGTCGCCGGCGAAGAGCGGCTTGCCGTCTTTCCAGATCGACATGTTGCAGTGCATGCCGGTGCCGTTGTCGCCGTAGATCGGCTTGGGCATGAAGGTGGCCGACTTGCCGTAGGCTTCGGCGACGTTGTGAATGACGTACTTGTACTTCTGAAGCTCGTCCGCCTGCTTGGTCAGGCTCGAGAAGATCAGGCCAAGCTCGTGCTGGCAGGAGGCGACCTCGTGGTGGTGCTTGTCGACCTTCATGCCCATGCGCTTCATGGTGGACAGCATTTCGGCCCGGATATCCTGACCGTGGTCGATGGGGTTCACCGGGAAATAGCCACCCTTGACGCCCGGACGGTGTCCGGTGTTGCCGACTTCGTACTCGGTGTCGGTGTTCCAGGCCGCGTCGATCGCATCGACTTCGTAGGACACCTTGTTCATCTTGTTGCAGAAGCGCACGTCGTCGAAGAGGAAGAACTCTGCCTCGGGACCCCAGTAGGACACGTCGCCGATGCCGGAAGATTTCAGGTAGGCCTCGGCCAGAAGCGCGGTGCCGCGGGGGTCGCGGTTATAGGGTTCGTTGGTGTCGGGTTCGACCACGGTGCAATGCAGGCACAGCGTCTTCTCCGCATAGAACGGATCGATGTAGGCGCTCTCGGTGTCGGGAATGAGTTTCATGTCCGAAGCTTCGATGGACTTCCAGCCCTCGATGGACGAGCCGTCGAACATGAAGCCTTCGTCGAGGAAATCCTCATCGACCTGGTCTTCCATCAGCGTCACGTGCTGCAGCTTGCCGCGCGGGTCCGTGAAGCGGATGTCGACGTAGGCGACGTCCTCGTCTTTGATCATCTTGAGAACTGCGTCCTTGCTCATTCTCTAATTCCCTTTCTGTATATTGTTAGGGCGTCAGGTGCTGCGACAGTGGCTCAGAGAGCGTCCGAGCCTGTCTCGCCGGTGCGGATTCGGATGGCCTGCTCGACGGGGCTGACGAAGATCTTGCCATCGCCGATCTTGTCCGTCTTGGCGGCGGCCACGATGGCCTCGACCGCGGACTCGACCTGATCGTCGTCCAGCACGACCTCGATCTTCACCTTGGGAAGGAAATCGACAACGTATTCTGCACCCCGATACAGCTCGGTGTGCCCTTTCTGGCGGCCGAAACCCTTCACTTCCACGACGGAAAGACCTTGAATGCCGGCTTCTTGCAGGCCCTCTTTCACTTCGTCGAGCTTGAACGGCTTGATGATCGCTTCGATCTTTTTCATGCCCCAGTCCCTCCTCATCCGGATTGTTGGACCCTTGGAGAACACTTCTGCGTTGGAGCCACAATCCGATAGGGTTGGCCAAGCCGTACAGGCCTTGCCGGAAAATTAGGCGAGTTCAAAAATTGGGCGATCAGATCAAAATATGTGCAGAATTGAATCGAGGGGCTTCATGACCGAACTTCTGACCGCCGAGCAGATGCGATCGACCGAGGGCAGCGCGATCCGGACCGGGGAGGTGTCGGGAGCGATGCTGATGATGCGGGCCGGTCAGGGCGTGGTCGCCGCCGTGGCGGACGCCTGGCCCGAGCTCGAGAAAGGCGCGCGCCGGGCCGTTGTCCTGTGCGGCCCCGGAAACAACGGCGGCGACGGCTTCGTGGTGGCGCGGCTTCTGCACGCGCGCGGCTGGGCCGTGGATCTCTACCTCTATGGCGATGCCGAAAAGCTCCCGCCCGATGCACGGGCGAACCACGATCTCTGGGCCGCCCTGGGCGATGTGTTTCCCCTGACCGGTGAAACGGAGCCGGGCGAGGCGGACCTGCTGGTCGATGCGCTGTTCGGGACCGGGCTGACGCGGCCCGTAGACCTGCCGCTCGACAGCTACGAGGCACCACGCGTGGTCGCCGTCGACATGCCGTCAGGCCTCTGCAGCGACAGCGGGCGGGTGATCGGCGATCTGGCGATGGCCGCGGACCTCACCGTGACGTTCCACAGCCTCAAGCGCGGGCACGTGCTGGCCGAGGGGCCGGCGCACTGCGGAACGATCGCCATCGTCGATATCGGCCTCGAGGACGCGGAGGCGCCCTCCGACGGCCATGTTACGCTGGTCGATCTTCCCGAGGGGGCGCTCAGTAAGGCAGGGGGGCACAAGTATGCCAGCGGGCACGCGCTTGTCCTAACTGGCGGGTCCGGGCGGACCGGCGCGGCCCGGATGGCCGCGCGGGCTGCGCTGCGAAGCGGGGCAGGGCTGGTGACGCTGGGCGTGCCCGGATCCGCACAGCAGGAGGTCGCCTGCCAGGTGACGGCCGAGATGCTGCGGCGCGTGGACGGGGCCTCCGACCTCGAGTCGCTGCTCGAGGATGACCGGCTCAACGCGCTCTGCATCGGCCCGGGCTTGGGCGCCGAACGGGCGGCAGAGCTGGTGCCGGTCGCGGCCAAGCCGGGCAGGGCGCTGGTGCTTGATGCCGACGGCATCACGGGGTTCTCGGAGAAACCCGAGGAGCTTTTCAAGCTGCTGCACGACAACTGCGTGCTGACGCCGCACGACGGAGAATTCGCGCGTGTCTTCCCGGACCTCGGCAAGAGGCTGAACGGCCCGCTGAAGGAGGGCCCCGGATTCTCGCGCATCGATGCGGCCCGGATCGCGGCGGCGCGGGCCGGTGCGGTTGTGCTGCTGAAAGGCCCCGACACCGTGATCGCGGCGCCCGACGGCCGTGTGGCGGTGCATGCCGCGACCGGCGAAAGGGCGGCGCCCTGGCTGGCGACGGCAGGCGCCGGGGATGTCCTCGCGGGTCTCATCTGTGGGCTCATGGCGCGCGGCATGGAAGGCTTCGAGGCGGCGCAGGCGGCGGCCTGGCTGCACGTCGAGGCGGCGCTCATGTTCGGGCCGGGCCTGATCGCCACGGACCTGCCCGAGATGCTGCCGGAGGTCTTCTTCGAACTGGGACTGTGACGCGCGGAGAAGGGATTTTTCCCCTACCGCTGGCCCAGAGGCTTTGCTAGAGAGCCGTTCGAGCCGGGTGCCTCGCACCCGGCCGCGTGCGGGTGTGGCGGAATTGGTAGACGCACCAGATTTAGGTTCTGGCGCCTCAGGCGTGGGGGTTCAAGTCCCTCCACCCGCACCATTTTGACGTAAAGCAAAAGTCGGTCCCGGCACGTGGATACCTTTGCGCCTTGTCGCCGCTCTCCCATCCTCGTCCGTTCCTCGAGCCGTTCGGGTTCTCGATACGCCGCTCCCTGAGTGGCGCGCCGCGGCGGGAGGCGACCCTAAGTCACCTTGGGTCGGCCGTTACGGAAAGCGTCCCAGCCCCCTCCCGGCCGCGGCCACGGAGGAACAATTCCAGCCTCCACTCGTTCGCCCCGGACTTCTTCCAAGCGAAGGGGCCCACCCAGTCAGACGGAGGCGGCATGAAGACGGACCTCACGGTCAATGGCGAGGCACGGCAGGTCGAGCATGACACGCGCACGACATTGCTCGACGCGCTACGCGATCACCTGGATCTCACCGGAACGAAAAAGGGCTGCGACCACGGCCAGTGCGGGGCCTGCACGGTTCTCGTGAACGGGCGCCGGGTCAATTCCTGCCTCTCGCTCGCCGCGATGCATGACGGCGACGAGATCACCACCATCGAAGGGCTGGGCGAGCCCGGCGCGCTCAACGCGCTGCAGGAGGCCTTCGTCAGCAAGGACGGCTACCAGTGCGGCTACTGCACGCCCGGCCAGATCATGTCGGCGACCGCCATGCTGGAAGAGGCCCGCAACGGCGCGCCCTCGCATGTGTCGGAAACGCTGACCGGCACGGTGCCCCTCACCGACGCCGAGATCGCCGAGCGCATGAGCGGCAACCTCTGCCGCTGCTCGGCCTATCCCTTCATCCGCGAGGCCATCGCCATGAGCGCAGAGAAGAAATCATGAGGGAATTCACCTACGCACGCGCCGAGACGCTCGACGATGCGGCGGGGCAGCTTGACGCCACCGCAAGCGTGATCGCGGGCGGCACCAACCTGCTGGACCTGATGAAGCTGCAGGTCATGACCCCCGAGAAGGTGGTCGACATCACCCGCCTGCCGGAGCTGTCGGAGATCAGCGCCGAGGGGGAGGGCCTGCGCATCGGCGCGCTCGTCACCAATTCCCAACTGGCCGAGGATCACCGCGTCCGGTCGCTCTATCCGCTTCTGAGCCGCGCGATCCTTGCCGGTGCCTCGGGGCAGATCCGCAACAAGGCGACCACCGGCGGCAACCTGCTGCAGCGCACCCGCTGCCCCTATTTCTACGACCCCGCCATGCCCTGCAACAAGCGCGAGCCGGGCGCCGGTTGTGCCGCCAAGGGCGGCGTCGGTCGCATGCTGGCCGTCTTCGGTGTGTCGGACGACTGCCTTGCCGCGCACCCCTCGGACATGGCCGTGGGCCTGCGGGCGCTCGAGGCCGAGGTCGAGGTGCGCAGCCCCGACGGCAGCACCCGCCGCCTGAAGCTCGACGAGCTCTACCGGCTGCCGGGTGACCGCCCCGATATTGAGACCACGCTGGAGGTGGGCGAGATCATCACCGCGGTGGTGCTGCCCGCGCCGGAAAAGGGCGCCGTGCAGGCCTACCGCAAGGTGCGCGACCGGGCCTCCTACGCCTTTGCGCTGGTCTCGGTCGCGGCCAATGTCACCGTCACCGACGGCAAGATCGCGCGGGCCAAACTTGCCTACGGCGGGGTCGCGCCAAAGCCCTGGAGCAACGCCGAAGTCGAGCAGATGCTCATCGGCCAGGCGCCGGACGAGGCGCTCTTCCGCAAGGCGGCGGAGACCCTGACCGCCGCTGCGACGCCGCATCCCGACAACGCCTTCAAGCTGCTGATGCTGCGGCGCACGCTCGTCGCCGTCCTGCGCGAGGCCACAGGCCTTGCCGAGGCAAGCCCCGGAACCGACAAGACGAAGGACGCCGCATGACCGAGACGTTCCGCATGGACAAGGCGCAGGCGCGCCTTCTGGACGAAACCGGGCAGGGTGTCATCGGCACGCCCATGGACCGCCCCGACGGCCCGCAAAAGGTGTCGGGCCGGGCGCGCTACGCCGCCGACGGCACGCCCGAGGGGACCGCGCACGGCGTGCTCGTGCGCGCCACGATCACCAAGGGCCAGGTCGCGGCCATCCACGCCGACAGCATCACCGGCCTGCCCGGTGTCATTGGCGTCGTCTCGGGGCCGGTGTTCATCCGCAACCCGGCCCAGGGCATGGCCGATGCCGCCCCGGTGCAGCCCGGCACCCGCGTGGACTACCACGGGCAGCCGATCGCGCTGGTTGTGGCGGAAAGCTTCGAGGCGGCCCGCGACGGGGCGCTGCGCCTCAAGGTCGATTTCGAGGCCGAAGAGGGCGCCGAGGTCGATCCCGCCACGGCCTCCGAGGTCGAGACGGGCGATCCCTCGGCCGTGGGTGACTGGGACAGCGCCTATGACGGCGCGGCCTTCAAGGTCGACCGCAGCTACACCACGGCCCCCCAGGTCGCCGCCGCGATGGAGCCGCACGCGGCCATCGCAGAATGGCAGGGCGACAAGCTGCTGCTGCGCTCGTCGTTGCAGATGCTGCGCTTCAACAAGAACGAGATCGCAGACGCTCTGGGCATCCCGGCCGAGAACGTGCAGATCCTTGCGCCCTTCGTGGGCGGGGGCTTCGGCTCCAAGCTGGGGATCGGCCCCGATGCCGTGGCCGCGGCACAGGCCGCGCGCGAGCTGGGCCGCCCGGTGCGGGTCGTGATGCCCCGGCAGGCGGTCTTCGACACGATCCTGCGCCGCACCGAGACATCGCAGCGCGTGCGCTTCGCCGCCGATGCCGACGGACGCCTGCGCGCGGTGGGGCACGACGACCGGGTGTCGAATATCTGGGAAGAAGGCTTCGCCGAACCGGTCAGCAGCTGTTCGCAGTTCCTCTACGGCGCCGACGCGCTGCGCTTTCAGCAGTCGCTGGCGCGCACCCATCGCACCCCGGCGGGGTCGGTGCGCGCGCCGGGCGAGGCCGTGGGCATGCTGACCTTCGAGGCGGCGCTGGACGAACTGGCCGAACAGCTCGACATCGACCCGGTGGAGCTGCGGCTCCAGAACCTTCCCGAGAAACACCCGATGACGGGGCTGGCCTTTTCGTCGCGCGGGCTGGCCGAGTGCCTGCGTCGCGGCGCCGAAGAATTCGGCTGGTCGGCGCGCGGCAAGCCTGGCGCCCGGCGAGAAGGCGACTGGTTCATCGGCATGGGCATGGCCTCGGCGGGTCGTCCCAACATGCTGATCCAAGCCGCGGCGCGCGTGCGGCTCGAGGCGGGCGGAGCCACGGTCGAGACCGACATGACCGACATCGGCACCGGGACCTACGCCATCTTCGCCCAGATCGCGGGCGAGATGCTGGGCCTGCCCACTGATCGTGTGACGGTGCGGTTGGGGGATTCCCATCTGCCGGGCGCTTCGGGGTCCGGTGGGTCGTTCGGGGCCAGCTCCTCGGGCTCGGCCGTCTTCCTCGCGGCGCGCAAAATCCGCGCCAAGCTGGCCGAGGCCATGGGCTGCGACGCCGACGAGCTGACCCTGCAGGACGGCATCGCCCGGGGCGGCAACCGCGAGGTGCCGATCTCGGACCTTATCGACAGCGAACTGGTCGAAGAGGCGCAGATCGAGGCGGGCAAGACCGCCGAGACGCACTTTTCCGCCGGCTACGGCGCGCATTTCGTCGAGGTCGCGGTGCATGCCTGGACCGGCGAGGTCCGCGTCCGCCGGATGCTCGGCATCATGGACATCGGCCGTGTGCTCAACGAGAAAACCGCCCGCTCGCAGGCGGTGGGCGGCATGGTCTGGGGCCTCGGAGCGGCGCTGACCGAAGAGCTCTCGCACGATCCGCGCACGGGCCACATCGTGACGCGTGACTTGGCCAACTACCACGTGGCCTCGCACGCCGACGTGCCCGCGTGCATGGAGGTGAGCTTCCTCGACAACCGCGATGACGAGGCGAACCCCATGCAGAGCCGGGGTGTCGGCGAGCTTGGCATCTCGGGTGCGGGGGCTGCGGTCTTCAACGCCATCCACAATGCCTGCGGCCTGCGGCTCTACGACTTCCCCGCGACGCCCGACAAGGTGATCGCGGGGCTGGAGTCGCTCGGCCTCTGAACGACCCGCCGGGCCTGAGCCGCCGTCGGTCCCGTGCAGGCGAGGCGCTGGCAATGCCGGTGCGTCCCTCCTGCACGGCCTGCCGAGGCCGAGCGAATCCCGCGCCCGCTCGGCGCTCAAGAGTGGCCCGCCTCCCGCACACGCTCCCCTTGCAAAGCTCCAATGCCTTGCCACCGCTGGGACCCGACACAGTTCCTCCTGGTGGAGGAGGCCGCACAGCGGCCCCCGAGTTCATCGGTTTGGAGGAGTCCCATGTTGCATGCCCTGTCGCGTCCACTCGTGCGCCTGTTCGAGCGCTGGTTGCCCGATCCCTATATCTTCGTCGTCATCCTGACCCTGATCGTCATGATCGCCGCCATGACGATCGAGCGCCAGACACCCCTTGCGGTGGTCGAGATGTGGGGCGCCGGGTTCTGGGGGCTGCTCGCCTTTTCCATGCAGATGCTGCTGGTGCTGGTCACCGGCTTCATGATGGCCTCGACGCCGCTGGTGAAAAGCGGGCTTCAGAAACTGGCCGGCCTCGCCAGTTCGCCCGGCGCGGCGATCATGCTGGTCAGCTATGTCGGGCTGGCGGCAAGCTGGCTCAACTGGGGCTTCGGCCTCGTCGTCGGCGCGCTCTTCGCCAAGGAGGTCGCCCGCAAGGTGAAGGTCGATTACCGGCTGCTGGTCGCCTCGGCCTATTCCGGCTTCATCGTCTGGCACGGTGGCCTGGCGGGTTCCGTGCCGCTCGCCGTCGCGACCGAGGGGCACCCGTTCCAGGACATGATCGGCATCATCGGCACCGGCGAGACGATCTTCTCGGGCTTCAACCTGGCCATCGTGCTGTGCCTCTTCGTGGCCGTGCCACTGATCAACCGCGCGATGCTGCCGACCCCCGACGAAAGCGTCTATGTCGATCCGAAGCAGCTGGAGGAGGCCGAGCCGCCCGTTGCCAAGGGCGACACCCCTGCGGACCGGATGGAGGGCAGCCGCATCCTGACCTGGCTGATCGGCCTCTCGGGGCTGGCCTTTCTGTTCGACTACTTCGTGGGCGGCGGTGCGCTGACGCTCAACATCGTCAACTTCCTGTTCCTCTTCGTCGCTATCCTTTTGCACGGCACGCCGCGCAACCTGCTGGCCAGCCTGAACGAGGGCATCAAGGGCGGCGCCGGCATCGTCATCCAGTTTCCCTTCTACGCGGGCATCATGGCGATCATGGTGGACTCGGGGCTGGCCGGGTCGATCTCGTCCGGGATGGTCTCGCTCGCCTCCGAGACGACTCTGCCGTTCTGGTCCTTCCTGAGCGCGGGCGTGGTGAACTTCTTCGTGCCGTCCGGGGGTGGGCAGTGGGCCGTGCAGGCCCCGGTGATCCTGCCGGCGGCCGCCGAGCTGGGCGTCGACCCTGCGCGCGCGGCCATGTCGGTGGCCTGGGGCGATGCCTGGACCAACATGATCCAGCCCTTCTGGGCGCTGCCGATCCTCGGGATCGCCGGGCTGAAGGCCAAGGACATCATGGGGTTCTGCACGCTGCATCTCATCGTGAGCGGGGTCATCATCTCGATCGGACTGACCTTCCTGTGATCTGACTCCGATCGCTACCGCGTGAGGGCCTGTCGGCAGGGGTGCGCCGCAAGCGGCAAGGAAACCGCTTGAGCGTTTCAGAGCCGGCAGTGCCGCCCGGGCGCGGACGAGTTGCCTCGTCTTCCTGCGCGCGAAACAGGCGGTTGCGGTGTCTTCCGCATCCGCCTTTTCCACCGCGTGGTGCGGCGCAGGGCGCAGGCTGGACAAGCCTGCACGATTGCAGCAGGTCGGACCCAGATCTCCCGCCGGCTGCTCTGAACCCGGCGCCGTTCCCGCCGATGGAGCCTCCGTGCCTGGTTTACCCGTATCCGAACGTCGCCTTGTCCAGTGGCTGATCATGCTGGGCGCCTCCGTCGCGGTCAGTGTCCTTCTCGAAAGCGTGCATGTGCCGGCAGCGGCACTCGTCGGTCCTCTGCTGGTGGGGGCCGCGATGAGCCTCTGGGGCGCCAGGATCCGCTACCCGCGCTGGACGCGCAGCGGCGCGCAGGCGGTGACCGCCACGCTGGTGGCGACCTCGCTGCGGCCCGACACCTTCGAGACGCTGCTGCGGATCTGGCCGGTGGCGCTGGTGCTGCTGACCGCCGTCATGGTCTGCGCCGTGCTCGCGGGCGTGCTGACAGGCTATCTTGCCCGGATCGACCGCGAGGCGGCGATCTGGGGCTTCCTGCCCGGCATGGCCAGCGCGATGATCGCCATGAGCGCGGACCGTGGGCTGCCCGCGGGCATCGTCGCGGTGATCCAGGTGATCCGCCTCGTCACCGTCATCCTGATGACCGCGCTTCTGGTGGCTGTTCTGGGGGCAGGCGGGTCGGTGCCCGGCGGGGCGCCCGCGCAGGGCGCACTCTGGCTGCTGCCGCTGGTGATCGCACTGGGCCCGCTTGCCGACAGGTTCCTGACCGCGATCCCGGCGGGCGCGCTGCTGGTGCCACTGGTGCTGGCCTCGGCGCTGAAGCTCGGCGGGATCACCGTGGGGCTGCCGCACATCGTGATCGTGCTGGCCTATCTCGTCATCGGCGGCAACGTGGGGCTCGGCTTCGACCGCGATCTGCTGCTGCAGGCCCGGCGCGCGGTGCCGGTGGTGATCGTTGTGGCCATCGGGCTCTACTGCGTTGGGGCAGGGCTGGGCATGGTCATGGCGCTGGTGACGGGCGTCGACACGCTGACGGCGCTGCTGTCGACCGTGCCGGGATCGATCGACGCGGTCGCGGCCATCGCTTACAGCGAGGGCGCCGACGTCTCGGTCGTCATGTCGCTGCAGATCATGCGGCTTTTCGTCGTGGTACTGGTCGGACCGCCCGTCGCCCGCGCCGCCGCCCGCTGGGTCCTGCGCGAGCGGGGATGAAGAGGCATACAGGTACCGCGGACCGTTGGGCCGGTCGATGTCAGGTAAGCACTCGAGGGCTCTTGGCGGCTGGATGTTTTGCTAGAACCTTGTTGATGGCGATTTTCATTGGGGTCTAATTTATTTTTAAATCAATAATTTATGACATAAACCTAATGTGTTAGATTAATTGCAGTGCTGCAACGGGTTCCGGCCGAGCAGTTCTCGGTCCCGAGCACCGGATCTGTCGCATGTGGTTTCCGCAGGCGGCGCATCGAGCATGCCGGGTGTGACTTCGACCTGTCCCGGCCCGGGACGGCCTTTGCTAGCCGCCGGTCTGGGCCCGGAAATACCAGATCCCCGCCGTCACCAGCACGACCAGCACGTGGCCGCCAGCCACCACCGCGCCATCGCGGGCGATGATGCCGAAGGCATAGACCGCCACGGGCAGTCCGATCAGGGGCGTGGCCACCGGGATCGCCCCCAGCACCAGCAGCGAGGCACCCCCCAGCATCAGGATCACCGCCACCACCGAAAGCGAGGCCCGCCCCTCGGCGAGGCTCGTAAGCCGGACATGCAGGAATTTCCGCAGGAAGTCCGCCGCCGGGCGGATCTTGTCGGCCGTCTTCCGGATATGCCGGGCCGGGATGCAGCGCTTGCCGATGAAATGCGGCAGGTCGATGCTGGTCTGGCGCAGCAGGATCTGAAGCCCCACGATCGCCACGACCACCCCCAGCGCCCCGCCAACCCCGGGGATCATCCCGATGGGCGAGATCATCAGCAGCGCACAGACCATCAGCAGCGGCGCGTTGCCCTGCTGACCCATGGTCTGCACCAGCTCGTCGAAACTGACCTGATCCCGGTCCTGCGCCAGCTCGCGCAGCCGGTCGACCATGGCCGGTACCGCCTTCGGCCCGCTCGGCGGTGTCCGGCCGCTTCCCGCGGTCGCGCTGTCGGTGGCAGTCTGGCTCATGTTTCGCGGTCTCCGTGGCATCCTTCGAGAGCATCGGGCGTATCACGCTCCCGCCTGCTCGTGCCCGTTCAACCGATCCGCTCCGCCCGGGTTCCATCCCCGGTGAGGCGCCCGGTTTACCTGCCAGTGCGGTCCATCACGGCGGCAGCGGTCTTGTAGAGGATCGCGAGGTCGCGGCGGAAGGAGACGGTGGAGAGGTAGCGCACGTCCATAGCCACGCGCTCGTCGTAGCTGACGTCGTTGCGGCCCGAGACCTGCCAGAGACCGGTGATGCCGGGCTTCAGCGAGAGGTAGGCGGGACGATAGAGACCGTACTTGCGCATCTCGGCCTTCACGACCGGGCGGGGGCCGACGAAGC
>CAYNKL010000133.1:0-11821 GCA_964397775.1 uncultured Rhodobacterales bacterium
ATCAAGAACCGGATGCAACGCCACGCGGTATTTTGTTCCCTATTCATGGCAGCGCTCGTCATTTTGTCGGCGGAGCGTGCGCAAAAAGCCACCGGTCGCGGCCTTGGCAGGCCCGGACCGAGGCGATAAGAGGGGGCGATCCGGAAAACCGGGCACTGATCAAGGGGGTAGGCGTGAGCCAGTCGGACAGCTTTATCGAGGAAGTCACCGAAGAGGTCCGCCGCGACAGGCTGTTCGGTCTGATGAAACGCTACGGCTGGATTGCGATTCTGCTGGTGCTGCTCATCGTCGGCGGCGCCGCCTGGCGGGAATGGAGCCAGGCCCGCGACAGCGCCCGCGCCCAGGCCTTCGGCGACGCGATCCTCTCCGCCCTCGACGAGGGTGAGGCGGAGGCACGCCTCGCGGCCCTCAATGCCATCGAACCGCCCACCGAAAGCGGTCGCGCCATCCTTGCGCTTCTCGCCGCGAACGAGGCCGCCGAGGCCGAGGATGCGCAGGCGGCGGTCCAGCGTCTGTCGGCAGTGGCCGACGATTCAGGCGTCGCCCAGTTCTATCGGCAGGTGGCCAGCTTCAAGGCGCTCTCGCGCGGTGGTGAAGCGCTTTCCCTGGACGAACGCCGCAGCGGCCTCGAGGCACTGGCCGTGCCCGGCCAGCCCCTGCGTCTGCTGGCCGAGGAACAGCTTGCCCTGCTCGATGTCGAGGCGGGCGAGCGCGAGGCGGCGCTGGAGCGGCTGCAGTCGATCAGCCAAGATTCGGAGGCCACGGCAGGCTTGCGCCGCCGTGCCACGCAGTTGATTGTTGCCCTGGGCGGTACACCGCCCGCGGGCGGCTGAAGGCCGGAAGGGGCGAATGATGCGCGATCTGCGACGCAACCGAGGTGCGGCGATCCTGGCAGGGGCTGCGCTTGTGTTCATGGCGGGCTGTGCCGAGAACGAGAACATCCTGACGGGCGAACGGCTCGGCGTGCGCGAGATCCTGCGCACCGGCCCGGGCTCCGAAGCGGAAAGCGCGCCGCGCGGGTCCGCGCCGATCGCGCTGCCGGGGCAGCAGTCGGTGGCCAACTGGGCGCAGAGCCCGGTCTCGCCGCACGCGCGCGTGTCGAATGCCGCCTTCTCCGGCGCCTTTGCGCCCCAGTGGTCAACGTCGATCGGGCAGGGCGACTCGCGCCGCAACCGCATCATCGCCGATCCGGTCGTCGCGGACGGCCGCATCTTCACGCTCGACAGCGCCTCGACGCTTCAGGCGACGTCGCTTGCAGGTGGGGCGCTCTGGTCGAAGTCGCTTGTGCCCCTGCGGGACGACGCGGTGGCGGCCCAGGGCGGCGGCATGGCTGTGGGCGGTGGGCGTCTCTACGTGACCACCGGCTTCGGCACGCTTACCGCCTTCGATCCGGAAACCGGGGCCGAGCTCTGGCAGCAGCGTCTCGGCGCCGAGGCCTCGGGTGCGCCGACCTACCGCGACGGTCTGGTCTACGTGACCAGCGGCGACGAAACCGGCTGGGCCATCGAGGCGGGCGACGGCCGCGTGCGCTGGCGCGCCGAGGGCGTCGCCAACATCCACAACATCGCCGGCGCCCCGGCACCGGCTGTCGGCGACGATCTTGCGATCTTCTCCTACGGGGACGGCACGCTGCAGGCGGCCTTCCGCCAGGGTGGCCTGCGCCGCTGGAACGCCACGCTTTCCGGGCGCCGCGGCGGCCGTGCCATCGACCGTGCCAACGACATCACCGGCGATCCGGTGATCGTCGGCGACACTGTCTATGCCGGCAACTCCGCCGGTCAGACCGTCGCCCTCGGCCTCGGCAGCGGCGAACGGCTCTGGACCGCCGACATGGGCGCGCTGCACATGCCCTGGGTCGCGGGCGGATCGGTCTTCCTCGTGTCCGACCGCAACGCGCTTGTGCGGCTCGACGCCGCCACGGGCGATGTCATCTGGGAGGTGGAGCTGCCCGGCTGGGTGCCGAGCGCCCAGCCCAACCGCCGCCGCGACCGGTCCTTCGCCAACTATGGCCCGATCCTGGCCGGCAACCGCCTGATCGTCGCCTCCTCCGACGGTGCGATCCGCGCTTTCAGCCCCGAGAACGGCGCCCTGCTGTCCCAGGTCGAGATTCCCGGCGGCGCCACCTCCGCGCCGGTCGTGGCGGGCGGGACGCTCTACGTGGTTTCCGGAAACGGCGTGCTGCACGCCTTCCGCTGAGGACACCTCCGGAATATCCGCCGGGCACCCTTGCCCCCGCCGCGGAAATCGCATTGTCTTGCGCCAGCACATGCCGGTCCGGTCCGGCGCAAGACGAAGGAGGATGCCCATGGAGATGAGCGAAAGCCGCGAGATCGCGGCGCCGCCCGAAATCGTATGGGCGGCCATCCTCGATCCCGAGGTCCTCAAGGCCTCGCTGCCGGGGTGCAAGGAACTCTCCGGGGACCCGGAGAACGGCTACGAGGCCGTGGTGACCCAGAAGGTCGGGCCGGTGAAGGCCACCTTCAACGGTCAGGTGGAAATCAGCGACATGGTCGAGCCCGAAAGCCTGCATCTTTCGGGGGCTGGCAAGGGCGGCGCGGCCGGCTTTGCCAAGGGCGGCGCCACCGTCCGTCTGGAAGCCATCGAGACGGGCACACGCCTGCACTACGAGGTCGAGGCCAAGGTCGGCGGCAAGCTCGCGCAGCTCGGCGGGCGGGTCGTGGACGGTTTTGCCCGCAAGATGGCCGATCAGTTCTTCGCCAATCTGCAGGCTGCCGTCGAGGGGCCGACGGACGCCGAGGAAGCGCCGGAGGTCGAGACCGAGGATGGCGAGAAACGCAAAGGCTGGTTCCGCCGGATGGTCTCCGGCGGTGGCGATGCCGCGTAACGAGTAAGGAGGGGGAGACGCGATGACCGAAGTAACGATGACCGTCAACGGCGAGTCCGTGACGAAGGATGTTCCCGACAACACGCTGATGACCGGCTTCCTGCGCGACGTGCTGAAGCTGACGGGCACGCATGTCGGGTGCGACACCAGCCAGTGCGGTGCCTGCGTGATCCACCTTGATGGCGCGCCCGTAAAGGCCTGCAGCATCTTCGCGCTCGAATGCGACGGCGCCGAGATCACCACGATCGAGGGCATGGCCGATCCCGACGGCACGCTGCATCCCGTCCAGCAGGCGTTCCGCGACTACCACGGGCTTCAGTGCGGCTTCTGCACGCCGGGCATGGTGATGACCGCGACCGCGATGCTCGACCACACACCAAAGCCGACCGAGGCCGAGGTGCGCGAGCATCTCGAGGGCAACCTGTGCCGCTGCACCGGGTACCACAACATCGTCCGCGCCATCATGGCCGCGAGCGGGCAGGAGGTTGCCGGCAGCGCCGCCGAGTGACGCGCCGGACAGGAGCTTAGACCATGTATGAATTCGAGTTCACCCGCCCGACGACCCTTGCCGATGCGCTTGCCGTCCTGAAAGAGGATGAGGAAGCGCAGGCGCTTGCCGGCGGTCAGACCCTGATCCCGGCGCTGAAGCAGCGGCTTGCCATGCCCTCGAAGCTCGTCAGCCTCATGGCGATCGAGGAGCTACGAGATATCCGTGCCACCGATGGCGTCCTCTCGCTCGGCGGGGGCGAGACCCACCGCGCCATCGCGCACGACGCGGCCGAGGCCTTTCCCGGCTTCGCGGCGCTCGCCGGCCAGATCGGCGATGCCGCCGTGCGCACCCGCGGCACTATCGGCGGCAGCCTTGCCAACAACGATCCCTCGGCTTGCTACCCGGCGGCCGTGCTGGCCTGCGGCGGCACCATCGTGACCGACCGGCGCGAGATTGCAGCCGACGACTACTTTCAGGGTATGTTCGCCACAGCGCTGGAAGAGGGCGAGATCATCACCCGGGTCAATATCCCGATCCCCGAGGTCTCGGCCTACGTGAAATTCGCGCAGCCCGCCTCGCGGTTCGCCCTGGTCGGCGTCTTTGTTGCCAGGTTCCCCGATGGGGCCCGTGTCGGCGTGACCGGCGCCTCGGAGGAGGGCGTCTTCCGCTGGACCGAGGCCGAGATGGCGCTGAGCGAGAGCTTCACGCCCGAGGCCCTCGACGGGCTGGCTCTGCCGGCCGAGGGGCTGATCTCGGACATCCACGGGTCCGCCGGCTACCGGGCGCATATCGCCGCTGTCATCGCGCGGCGGGCCGTGGCGGCCGCGCACTAGATACCCGGGTGACGCCGCTGCGCGCCGCTGCTATAGCGGCGCGATCCGGAATGCAAAGGTGGCGCAATGGCTAAGGGGCCGAAGAACACGTCTGGCCGCGGAGAGCGGGACCTCAAGGTGAAGGTCAAGACGGCGCGCGGGCGCAAGCTCAGCTCGACGCGCTGGCTGCAGCGACAGCTCAACGATCCCTACGTGAAGCGCGCGCATGCCGAAGGCTTCCGCGGCCGCGCGGCCTACAAGATCCTGGAACTGGACGAGAAGTTCCGCTTTCTCGTCCCCGGCGCGCGCGTTGTCGACCTCGGTTGCGCGCCAGGCGGGTGGTGTCAGGTGGCCGTGCCGCGTGTGAACGCGCTCGGGGAAAAGCAGGGCAAGGCCCAGGGCAGGGTGATCGGCGTCGACCTCCAGCCCGTCGATCCCATCGCCGGGGCCGAGATCCACCAGCTCGATTTCCTGGACGAAGGCGCCGATGACAAAGTCAAGGAATGGCTCGGCGGCAATGCCGACGTGGTCATGTCCGACATGGCCGCGGCTTCCTCGGGGCACAAGCAGACCGACCACCTGCGGATCATGGCGCTCTGCGAGGCGGCGGCGGAGCTGGCCTTCGATGTGCTCGAACCCGGTGGCACGTTCGTCGCCAAGGTTCTCGCCGGCGGTGCCGAGAGCGAGCTTCAGAACACGCTCAAGCGCCGCTTCGAGACGGTTGCCCACGTGAAGCCCCCCGCGAGCCGCAAGGATTCCTCCGAGAAGTTCGTCGTCGCCCGCGGTTTCCGCGGCTGACGTCACTCGGAAAAGCTCGCGTAGTGCCTGAGCTTTATTCTTTAACTAACTGATATAAATAAAAAGGGGCCGCATTCGCAGCCCCTTTTCGTTGCTTATTTCGTGATGGCGTCCAGGATCCGGGCCCAGCTGCGGATGCCCTTGTGGAAGCTCTCCACGTCGTACTTCTCGTTGGGCGAATGGATCGCGTCGTCGTCCTTGCCCCAGCCGGTTAGCAGCGTGTCCATCCCGAGGTAGGTCTTGAAATACCCTGCGATCGGGATCGACCCGCCGCAGCCCGTCAGCGCCGCATCGTTGGTCCATTCCTCGCTCAGCGCGCGGCGCGCCTGTTCGAAGGCCGGGTGATCGGTCGACATCTGGCTCGCGGGCGAATTGCCGTGCCCATGGAACTCCACGTCCACATCCTCGGGCAGCTGTTCCTTCACCCAGGCGCGAAAGCTCTCGCGAATCTTGTGCGGGTCCTGCTGGCCGACAAGACGGAAGCTCACCTTGGCGCGCGCCTTGGAGGGCAGGACTGTCTTGAAGCCCTCGCCGGTGTAGCCGCCGATGATGCCGTTGATCTCGCAGGTCGGGCGCGACCAGATCATTTCCAGCGCCGTGCGGTCCTGTTCGCCGGCGGGCTTGGACAGACCCACGTCGCCCAGGAACTTGGCGTGGTCGAAGCCCATGCCCTCCCACTGCTTCAGGATCTCTTCGGGCATCTCGGGCACGCCCTCGTAGAAGCCGGGCACCTGGATGCGGCCCTGATCGTCGTGCAGGTTGGCCAGCACCTTCGTCAGCGCCCGGATCGGGTTCATCGCCGCGCCGCCGTACATGCCCGAATGCAGGTCCTTGCTGGCGCCGGTCAGGGTGAGTTCCTCGCCCAGAAGCCCGCGCAGCATGGTCATGATCGCAGGCGTCTTCGACTCGAACAGCCCGGTGTCGCAGATCAGCGCGAGATCCGCCTTCAGCTCCTCGGCGTTTTCCTTGAGGAAGGGGATGAGCGAGGGAGACCCCGACTCTTCCTCACCTTCGAAGAAAAACGTGATCTTGCAGGGCATCTTGCCATGCACGGCCTTCCATGCCCGGCAGGCCTCGACAAAGGTCATGAGCTGGCCCTTGTCGTCGCTCGCGCCGCGCGCGCGGATCACCTTGCCGTCCGGCGTGTCCTCGATCTTCGCGTCGAAGGGCTCGCTGTTCCAAAGCTCCAGCGGATCGACCGGCTGCACGTCGTAGTGCCCGTAGAACAGCACGTGCGGCCCGTCGCCCTCGACGTGGCCCACGACCATCGGGTGGCCCGGGGTGGGGCGCTTCTCGGCCGGCACGCCAAGGCTTTTGAGGTCTTCGACCAGCCAGTCCGCCGCTTCCTGGCAGTGCTCCTTGTAGGCCGGATCGGTCGAGATCGAGGGGATGCGCAGAAGGTTGAGCAGGCGGTCTGTCGCTTCGGGCAGATCGGCATCGATACGGGCAAGGGTTTCGTCTAGCGACATGGGGCCTCCGGTTCTGAATTTGGCGCGACGGTAGCAGAGGCCCCGGCACTGTCCAGACGCCCAGGTACGTTTCCGATAGGCGACATATGGCAGTATGGGACACGGTGCCTGCCGCGAAGTCATTGAACGTGTTGATGCAGATCAAGGCTGCGACCGTCGGTCTCCCTCTAGACCGTTGTCATCCCAGTGCGCAGTCTATATTCATTCTAGACCTTGAGGGGCCAACCAGGGTCCCCCGCGCATAGGCCGAAAGTCCGGCCAAAGCGAAGATGGAGGGAACCGGTGGACTACACCGCAAAGCTCGACGAAGCCCTGAACCGCCTGCACGAAGAAGGCCGCTACCGGACCTTTATCGATATCGAACGGAAGAAGGGCCAGTTTCCGCACGCGACCTGGCGTCGTCCCGACGGGAGCGAGACGCCGATCACCGTGTGGTGCGGCAATGACTATCTCGGCATGGGGCAGCACCCCGTCGTGACCGCCGCAATGCACGAGGCGATCGATGCCACCGGCGCCGGCTCCGGCGGCACGCGCAACATTAGCGGCACCACCGTCTTCCACAAGCGGCTCGAGGCCGAGCTGTCCGATCTTCACGGCAAGGAATCGGCTCTGGTCTTTTCGTCGGCCTATGTGGCCAACGACGCGACGCTGTCGACGCTGCCCAAGCTTTTCCCGGGGCTCATCATCTACTCGGACGAGCTCAACCACGCCTCGATGATCGAGGGCATCCGCCGCAACGGCGGTGCCAAGCGCATCTTCAAGCACAACGACGTGGCCGACCTGCGCGCCAAGCTCGAGGCGGATGATCCCGCCGCTCCCAAGCTGATCGCCTTCGAGTCGGTTTACTCCATGGACGGCGATTTCGGCCCGATCGAGGCGCTTTGCGACCTTGCCGATGAATTCGGCGCGATGACCTATCTCGACGAAGTGCACGCCGTGGGCATGTACGGCCCGCGCGGGGGCGGCGTTTCCGAACGCGACCGGCTGGCCTATCGCATCGACATCATCAACGGCACGCTCGGCAAGGCCTTCGGTGTCTTCGGTGGCTACATCGCCGCCTCCGAACGCATGTGCGACGCCATCCGCTCCTATGCGCCGGGCTTCATCTTCACCACCTCGATCCCGCCCGCCGTCGCCGCCGGGGCGGCCGCGTCGATCCGGCACCTCAAGGGCGACCGCGACCTGCGGGCCCTGCACCAGGAACGCGCAAACATCCTCAAGACACGCCTCAAGGGGATGGGCCTGCCGATCATCGATCACGGCTCGCATATCGTGCCCGTGATCGTCGGTGATCCGGTTCACACCAAGCAGCTGTCCGACATGCTGCTCGAGGGGTACGGCATCTACGTGCAGCCGATCAACTTCCCGACAGTGCCCCGTGGGACCGAGCGTCTGCGCTTCACACCCTCGCCGGTGCACGGTCCCGGAGAGATGGATCACCTCGTGCGGGCGATGGACGAGCTCTGGAGCCATTGTGCGCTGAATCGCGCCGAGCTCAGCGCATAGTAGTTCAAATCATGCCAAAACCCTTGTTATGTGTTACGCTCCAATAAATAAAGGCATCGCGCGAATCGTGTGATGCCGCAAAAAATGCGGCGGCAGGGGCACGTACGGGATGACGGGGCAGTGGACATGATCGGGCGCAAGGCCGGCAAATTGTCGAAGGCGCAGGACCAGCAAAGCCCGCAGGGTTTTGATGACTTCCACGTGAGCCTCGGTGATCTGATGCGGGGCGAACGCGCCACGCTGGGCAAATCCCTGCTCGACGTGCAGCGCGAACTCCGCATCAAGGCCAGCTACATCGCCGCGGTCGAAAACTGCGATCCCTCGGCTTTCGATACGCCCGGCTTTATCGCGGGCTACGTGCGTTCCTACGCGCGTTACCTCGGCATGGACCCGGATGACGCCTTCCGCCAGTTCTGCACGGAAAGCGGCTTTACCACAGCGCACGGCATGTCCGATCAGGCCTCCTCCATCCGCAAGGAGGAGGAGCGGGCGCCGCGCCCCAAGGCCCGCGACCCGCTCGCCGACCCCAAGCTGCCCTTCGCCCCGCAAAGCAGCTCGCCCTTCGCCAATGTCGAACCCGGCGCCATCGGATCGACGCTCGTGCTGCTCGCCCTGATCGCGGGCATCGGCTACGGCGGCTGGACCGTCCTGAAGGAAGTCCAGCGCGTGCAGCTGGCCCCCGTCGACCAGACGCCCGTCGTGCTCAGCGAACTCGATCCGCTGGAAGAGGCCATGTCCCCCAGCGTCATGGCCGAACGCCAGGAGCAGAGCGGCGCGCGCGGCGGATCCGGCGTCTACTCCCCGCCCACGGCCGAGGCCTTCGACCGGCTCTACCGCCCGCAGGCGCTCGACGTGCCGGTGGTCGTGGCCCGCGACGCGCCGATTTCGACGCTCGATCCCGAAAGCGTGGGCGTCTTCGCCGGGGTCACGCGCTCCGATCTGCCCCGCATCCGGCAGGACACCCGGCTCGCGGCTGCCGCCCTTGACGATTTCCGCCGCTCCGGCGACGGCGCGCCCCGCACGGGGCTGCCGCAGCAGGGCGTGACGCTCGTCGCGGCGCGCCCGTCCTGGGTCCGCCTGCGGGATGGCGAGGGCAACGTCCTGCACTCCGGCATTCTCGATGCCGGCGACACAGTGCCCGTGCCCGCCGATGCGACCGACCCCCGGGTCGAACTTGGCGAAGCCGGCGCGATCTACTTTGCCGTCAACGGTGATACGCTCGGTCCCGCTGGGGACAACGGCCAGTCTTCCGAGGACGTGCCGCTCGACCCCGCGCTTCTTGCCGCCATCTACCCGCGCGCCGATCTCGAAAGCGACGGCGACCTGCGCCGCGTCATTGCCGAACTCTCGCAGCCCCGCCAGCCCGATCCGCGTCAGCAGTTCGCCGATGCCGGGCAGGGCGGTGACGACCAGCGCCCCTCGCCGCAGGTACTTGCCGAAAGCGCGCCGGGCGTGACCATCGTCGCCACGCGCGATTCCTGGGTCCGGGTGAAGTCGTCCTCGGGCGCCACCGTCTACGAGGCGATCATGAACGCCGGCGACACCTACTCGGTCCCACGCACCGAACAGGCGCCGACGATCCGCACCGGCAACGCCGGCGCGATCTATTTCTCCGTCGGCGGCCAGACCTATGGCCCCTACGGGAGCAACGGCGCCATCGCCGACAACCTCGCCCTCGACCCAGAGCGCGTCGTCGCGCAATTCGCGCAGGCCGACGTTTCCGGCAACGAAGTGCTCGCCCGCACCGTGGCCGAGCTCGAGGCCGGGACCACCACCACCTTCGACTGATCGACCCACGGACGGCCCGTCGCAAGACCGTCACTGGAAACCCGGCCCGAGGAGGATTAGACTCCAGGGTAATCTTTCGACGCGACAGAACGGATTTCCCATGAGCCTCAACCAGGTCCGCCCCTGGCGCAACATCTACCGCCGCAAGTCGCGGCAGATCATGGTCGGCAACGTGCCGGTCGGTGGTGACGCCCCGATCAGCGTCCAGACCATGACCAACACCGAGACGACCGACATCCGCGGCACCATCGCGCAGATCCAGCGCGCGGCCGACGCGGGCGCCGACATCGTGCGCGTGTCCGTCCCCGACGAGGATTCCTCGCGCGCCCTGAAGGAGATCGTGCGCGAAAGCCCGGTCCCGATCGTCGCGGACATCCACTTCCACTACAAGCGCGGCATCGAGGCGGCCGAAGCCGGTGCCGCCTGTCTGCGCATCAACCCGGGCAACATCGGCAGCCAAGACCGCATCCGCGAGGTCATCAAGGCCGCCCGCGACCACAACTGCTCCATGCGCATCGGCGTCAACGGCGGGTCGCTGGAACGCCACCTGCTCGAAAAATACGGCGAGCCGTGCCCCGAAGCGATGGTGGAAAGCGGTCTCGACCACATCAAGCTTCTGGAAGACAACGACTTTCACGAATTCAAGATCTCGGTGAAGGCCTCGGACGTGTTCCTCTCCGCCGCCGCCTACCAGGGCATCGCGGAGGCCACCGACAAGCCCATCCACCTCGGCATCACCGAGGCGGGCGGCCTGACGTCGGGCACGATCAAGAGCGCCATCGGCCTCGGCAACCTGCTCTGGATGGGTATCGGCGATACGGTCCGCGTATCCCTCTCCGCCGATCCGGTGGAAGAGGTGAAGGTCGGCTACGAGATCCTGAAATCGCTCGGCCTGCGCCACCGCGGCGTGAACATCATCTCCTGTCCCTCCTGCGCGCGGCAGGGCTTTGACGTCATCAAGACCGTCGAGGCGCTGGAAGAACGCCTGGAACACATCAAGACGCCCATGTCGCTGTCGATCATCGGCTGCGTCGTGAACGGCCCGGGCGAGGCGCTGATGACCGACGTCGGCTTCACCGGCGGCGGTGCCGGGCGTGGCATGGTCTACCTCGCGGGCAAGAAATCGCACTCCATGTCCAACGACGAGATGATCGACCACATCGTGGAAGAGGTCGAGAAGAAGGCCGCAGAACTCGAAGCGTCCGAGGCTGCCAGCACGCAGGCGGCGGAGTAAGTTCTCCAATTCTCGGCAAGGAGAGTGGCGGGGTAGCTTCGTGCTTCGCCACTCTTTGCGCGAAATGAGCGATGTTGCGTGATAAAGTTGTCCTTCGGCCGCACTGGCGGGCTAAAGCCGCACCGGCCTCCTGCCTGGACGTGCCGCTAGCCTTGCTACGCCTCTCGAGCGAGCCTGAGGCCGAAAGCGACGAGAAGGAGCCCAGTTGCACCTTCGATTGCCCTTCTCACGACGCGTCTGAGCAAAACGCGTCTGGCCACGTCGATCAGTAGCGTCAGACCGATCAGGAAGAGCGTACCGAATAACGGAACCATCATCGCGAAGAGAACCCATTGCACAATTGGCGCTGTCGCGCTGACGAACTGGGGCAAGAGGGCGAGGTAGAACACCAGCATCTTGGGGTTGGTGATGTTGCAGAGGACGCCGTCTCGAAAACCGAGAAGCGGACCGCGGGCCGCCGTCACGGGCGGATCCTCATAGGTCCCGCGAACCGCCGATCCAAGCGAACGAAAGCCCATCCAAAGAAGATACGCGACCCCAAGCCAACGGATGGTCTCGAAGACGGGTTGCGATGCGACGATAACAGCCCCAATGCCGATGGAAGCGAGAAGCGCTTGAGCCGACGATGCCGTACCTATTCCGATGGCCGTAGCGAGGCCGGCGGGGCGCCCTTTTGCCAGCGTGTTTCGGAGCACCATCAGCTGGTCGACCCCGGGGATGACAACGATCATCAGGACGATCATTAGGAATTCCAGGGGCATGCACAACTCCATCCTCGGTCTGTCGTGAAACCCCTCGACCCACGGCAGGTTCCTGCTCAGTTGTCCGTGCAATAAGGAATAAGAGTGTATTGCAAGTGGCCAAGTCGCTACCAAGCTC
>CAYNKL010000134.1:0-11760 GCA_964397775.1 uncultured Rhodobacterales bacterium
CTTGACCATGCCGAGCGACTTTGCCCGCTGGATCGCCTGGTTCACGCGCAGGCGCGTCACTCCCATCATCCGGGCGACCTCGGCCTGGGTCATTTCGTTGATGAAGTAGTGCCAGCAGACCTCGCAGATGAAGGCGTCGCTGTCGTCCTGTTGCTCGCGCGGCATGTGTCTCGGGCCCTCCGTGCGGCGCGTCCGGGGCGCCTCCTTCAAGGGATGTGCCATCATATACAGTTGTCGCGCAATACGAACATATGAAAATATTCAGTTGATCGAGAACTGATACATATGTAATTTCATGCCACGGGGATGCGGACGGCCGGAGGACCTGGCGCCGGCGCATCGCTGCCAACTCTGTGGGAGGAGCTCATGAAGATCGCATTCCGGGCGGGCGCTTCGGCGCTTGCGCTGTCCATGGCTGCCGGACTGGCAACGGCGCAGGACATCACCATCGAGGACGCCGACTGGTGGGCCGAGGCGGGCGCCAAGTTCGACGGCGTGACGCTGCGCGGCGTGACCGAGTCGACGCCGCCGTCCAACTTCGTCAGCGACGTGCTGGCCCCGAAATTCGAGGAGCTGACCGGCATCCGCGTGGATGTCGAGACGACCTCGTGGGACCAGATGTACGACAAGGCCATCAAGGACATGGAGGCCGGCACCGGCATCTACGACATGGTCTATATCGAGCAGGATATCGTCTATGCCTACCTGGCGCGCGACTTCCTGGTGAACATCACCGAGGCGCTGGAAGAGCATCCAGAGCTGAAGGCGCCCAACTACGACGAGGCGAACTTCACCAGCTTCGCCGACAACTTCCGCGGGGCCGAGGACGGCGATCTTTACGGCCTGCCGATGGAAGCCTTCATCAAGATCTATCTCTACCGGACGGATCTTTTCGAAGATCCCGAGATCCAGGCGGCCTTCAATGAAGAAACCGGCCACGACCTCAAACCCGCGACGACGCACGAGGAATACTCCGAGATCGCCCGGTTCTTCACGGCCTATGGCGAAGAAAACGACATGGATCTCTGGGGGACCACGGCGCAGGCCCATACCGGGCACCCCGCCTCGTGGTACGAGTACTTCGAGTCCGTGGCGCCCACCTACGGCGTCTACGACTGGGGCATCAATCCCGACGAGAACTACGCCGCGAGCGTCGAGAACGGCGGCGAGATGAACTCGGACGCCGCGAAAGAGGCGCTGACCTGGTGGCTGTAGATGCGGGATCTCGCACCGCCTGAATCGGTGCAGTCGACCTGGACCGAGGTGGCCACGACCTTTGCCGCGGGCCGCGTCGCGCAGGGGCTGGTCTACGGCGAGAACGCAGCCTGGATCGCGGCCGATGATACCAAGTCGCGTGTGGTGGGCAACGTGGGCGTCGCCCTGCCGCCGCTGGAAGACGGCGTGATGGAAGATGCCGAGAGTGGCGAGGGCTACATCGGCTACTATGACGGCGGTGCATTCGGCCTGCCGACAACCTCCAAGAACCAGGATGCAGCGCTGCTGTTCCTGCAGTTCATGGCCCTGCCCGAGGTGCAGGAGGAATGGGCGATGGCTTCGCGGATCACCCTGACCTCCACCTATGACGCGCCGAAGGTGAAGGAGCTCGACGAGGAACTTGGCGGCTACTACTCGATGCTTCGCGACCAGGGCTACCTGTTCAAGGGCGCGCCGGAATACCCGTTCCACCGGCAGGTGCTCGAGGCGACGGCGCCGACCTTCTACTCGATCCTCACCGGGGACACCGGCGTCGACGAGGGGCTCGACGAGATGGCCCGCATCGCCGAGGAGGAACTGACCACCCTCGGCTACCGCCAATAGGCCAGGCAGTCAGGGCGCGCCGTCCCCTCCCTTTCGGCACGCCCGTCGCCCCGGCGCAAATGCGCCAAGGTCGCGCCGGGGCACCTTTCAAGAAAGGTCGCGACAATGCACTCCAACAGATTGGGTTGGTGGCTTCTTGCGCCAACGCTCCTGGTTCTTTTTCTCTTCGGCGCGGTGCCGTTCTTCTACGTGGTCTGGCTGTCGTTTCACCAGTGGAACCCCTTCGCGGTGAACCCCGAGATCATCTACACCGGCGCCGACAACTTTCGCCGGCTGGTCTTCGACAGCGGGTTCCTGGCCTCGCTCGGGGTGACGGTCGCCTTCGTGGTCTTCGCGGTGCTGACCGAACTGATCGTGGGCTATCTGCTGGCCACGGCCTTCATGAAGGACTTCCCCGGCAAGGCGATCTTCCGCACGATCCACACCCTGCCGCTGATCATGGCGCCGATCATCGTCGGTTCGATCTGGAAGCTGATGACGACGCCCTCGATCGGGATCATCCCGCATCTGCTGGACGAATGGTTCGGGTACGACCTGAACATCGGACAGTCGGCGCTGGCGGCCTTTACGGTGACGGTCATCATGGACGTCTGGCACTGGACCCCACTGGTCACCCTGACGCTGATCGCGGCGCTGGTGTCGCTGCCCGCCGATCCCTTCGAGCAGGCGCAGATCGACGGCGCCGGAAAGCGGCAGATCTTCTGGCACATCACGCTGCCGATGATCGCGCCGGCGGTGGTGGCCACGGTCTTTATCCGGCTGATGGACGCGCTGCGCACCGTGGACGAGGTGCTGATGCTGACCGGTGGCGGGCCGGGATCGGCGACGCGATACCTGGGCGTGCACATCTTCAAGGAGGTCTTCCCGAAGACGAACTACGGCTACGGATCGGCCATCTCCGTGATCGTCCTCTACCTGACCATCGTCGTTTGCTGGTTGCTGTATGTCGGCATGCTGGCACCCCGGACCAAGAAGTGAGGGCATGGACATGAAAAAGGGCAATCCCTGGCTTCGGACACTGTTCTGGATCTTCATCAGCTTCCTGACGCTGTTTCCGATCTACTGGCTCTTCGTAATCTCGGTGAAACCGGCGGTGGACCTCTTTTCGACCCCCGACATCATCCTGAAGAGCGCCTACTGGCAGAACTACGTGGATGTCTGGACCGACCGGACGCTGCGCGGCTACATGCTGAATTCGCTCATCATCTCGTCGGGCAACGCGCTGCTCTGCACGGGTCTGGGCTTCTTCGCCTGCTACGCGCTGACGCGCTTCGATCTGGGCGGGAAGGAGTCGATCTTCTTCTGGACCATCACCAACCGGATGGCGCCGCCCGCCGTCTTCCTGCTGCCGCTCTTCCTGCTGATGACGCAGGTCTACCGGGTGGGGGATTTCACGCTGCTCGACACGCGGATCGGGATGATCCTGGTCTATTGCACCTTCAACCTGCCCTTCGCGATCTGGACCCTTCGGCCGACGCTGGACGGTATCCCGCGCGAGCTGGACGAGGCGGCCTACGTGGATGGCGCGTCGAGCTGGAAGGTGATCTCGGAAGTGGTCTTCCCGCTGTGCCGTCCGGGGCTTGCGGTGACGCTGATCCTGACCTGGGTCTTTGCCTGGAACGAATATCTGCTCGCCGCAACGCTCACCAATTTCAACGCCCGCACGCTGACCACCGGCCTGTCGGAATACGTGACCACCACCGGGACGGAGTGGGGGATCATGGCGGCGATCTCGGTCTTTACCCTGATCCCGGCGCTGATCGTCTTCACCATGGTGCAGCGTCACATCGTGACGGGGCTCACCTTCGGCGCCGTGAAAGGCTGATGCGATGACACAGACTGACGACGAGCCCATCGACATTCTGGACGACGACGCCCCGCCGCCACCGGCCCCAGCCCACGGGTTCCTGCCGATCGAGACGAACTGGTTCGACCGGCTGTTCATCTCGCTCGTGATCTGGGTCGCGATCTGCCTTGTCTGGCTGCGGTTTATCGAACCGCTGGGCGCGGATCTCTACATCGCGCACGGCGTCTCGCTCGCGCTGGGCCTCTACATAATCTGGAAGGGATAAACGGATGAAGTCGCTCGTCCTTGAGCAAAAACACGAACTGTCGCTGCGCGACTTTCCCCAGATCGACCGCGAGGAGGAAGTTCTGGGCCCGCGCGACGTTCGGATCAAACTGCACACGGTCGGGATCTGCGGGTCGGACGTGCATTACTACACTCACGGTCGCATCGGCCCCTTTGTCGTGACCGAACCCATGATCCTTGGGCACGAGGCATCGGGGACCGTGATCGAAGTGGGCGACGACGTCACGACGCTTGCGGTGGGCGACCGGGTCTGTGCCGAGCCGGGCATACCCGATCCCAATTCCCGTGCCACGCGGCTGGGCATCTACAACGTGGACCCGGCCGTGCGCTTCTGGGCGACGCCGCCGGTCCACGGCATCCTGCGTCCAACCTGCGTGCACCCCGAGGCCTTCACCTTCAAGCTGCCCGACGCGGTGAGCTTTGCCGAGGCGGCCATGGTGGAGCCGCTGGCCGTGGGCGTGCACGCGGCCACCAAGGCTCGGGTCAAGCCGGGCGACATCGGGGTGGTGATGGGGGCGGGACCCATCGGGCTTGTCACGGCGCTTTCTGCGCTCGCGGCTGGCTGCGCCCGGGTCTACGTGACCGATCTGGCCGGGAAGAAGCTCGAAATCGCCGCTTCGCTGAGCCCGGCCATCGTGCCGGTCAACGTGGGGCGCGAGACCCTTGCCGAGCGGGTGCTGGCCGAAACCGACGGCTGGGGCGCAGACGTGGTCTGGGAGGCGACGGGATCGCCGAAGGCCGCGGCGGGGGTGTTCGAACCACTGGCCCCGGGCGGCTGCGTGACGCTGATCGGCGGGCAGCCCGATCCGATCAATTACGACGCGGGCGCCGCCATGGTGCGCGAAGCGCGGGTCGAGAACATCTTTCGCTATGCCCATGTGTTTCCGCGCTGCCTGGCCATGCTGGCTTCGGGCGCGATCGACGTGAAGCCACTCATCACCCGGACCTTTGCCTTCGACGACAGCGTGGCGGCCTTCGAGCGGGCCGCCGAGGCGCCGCCGGAGGATGTGAAGATGCAGATCGAACTGCCCCAGTAGACGAGGAATACCTTCCATGGCCGACGTGAAGATCGACAATGTCATCAAGCGCTACGGTGCCGTGCAGGTCATGCACGGCGTCTCGGTGGATATCGAGGACGGCGAGTTCGTGGTGCTGGTGGGCCCCTCGGGCTGCGGCAAGTCCACGCTGCTGAGGATGCTGGCCGGGCTCGAAGAGATTTCGGACGGGACCGTGTCCATCGGCGGGCGCGTGGTCAACAACGTGCTTCCAAAGGAGCGCGACATCGCGATGGTTTTTCAGAGCTACGCGCTCTACCCGCACAAGACGGTCTTCGACAACATCGGCTTTCCGCTGAAGATGGCGCAGCGGTCCAAGGACGAAATCCGCGAGAAGGTCGAGCACGCAGCGGGCATCCTGGACCTGACCAAGTATCTCAAGCGCTTCCCGAAGGAGCTTTCGGGCGGTCAGCGGCAGCGGGTGGCCATGGGGCGCGCCATCGTGCGTGACCCGCAGGTCTTCCTTTTCGACGAGCCGCTGTCGAACCTCGATGCCAAGCTGCGCGTGACCATGCGCGTCGAGATCAAGGAGCTGCACCAGCGGCTGGGGACCACCATCGTCTATGTCACGCACGACCAGATCGAGGCCATGACCATGGCCGACAAGATCGTGGTGATGCGCGATGGCCGGGTGGAGCAGATCGGATCGCCGCTGGATCTCTACGACCATCCCGCCAATGTCTTCGTCGCAGGCTTCATCGGCTCGCCCTCGATGAATTTCCTGCACGGCCGCATCGCCTCAGAAGGCGGGGCGCAGCGCTTCGTGTCGGACAGCGGACTGACCCTTCCGGTGCCGGCGGGCCGTGCCGCGGACGGGCAGACCGTGACCTACGGCATCCGGCCCGAGGACATCGCCATCGGCGAGGGCGGCGTGCCGGTGCAGGTGGTCGTGGTGGAGCCTACGGGATCCGAGACGCAGGTCTTTGCCCGGTCCGGCAAGGACCTGATCGATGCCATCGTGAAGGAGCGGCTTTCGGCCCGACCCGGACAGGAGATCGGGTTCGTCATCGATCCGGCGAAGGTGCATCTCTTCGACCGGGACAGCGAACAACACCTGTGACCGGCGCCGGACGGATCGAGGCGGTCATCTTCGACCTCGACGGCTGCCTCGTGGACAGCGAGCCGCATGCCCTAGAGGCGATTGCCGCCGAGATGCGTGCGGAGGGGATCGTGGAGGCGCGAGCCGACGAGATCGGGCGCGACTACCTCGGGGTCTCCATGACCGACCTCTGCCGTGACATCGCGCGGCGTCTGGGACGGGAGGTGCCCGACGATTTCGTCGAACGGGTGGAGACGCGGTTGTTCGAGGTCTATGAGCGGCGGTTGCGACGGATCGAGGGGGCGCTAGGCCTATTGGACCGGTTGGAGGCTGCGGGCGTGGCAATAGCCATTGCCACCGGCGGCTCGATCCGGCGCATGACCGAGACGCTGCGCATCGGGGGCCTCTCCGAGCGTTTCGAGAGTCGCGCCTTTTCGGCCGAGCGCGTCGCGCGTGGCAAGCCCGCGCCCGACGTCTTCCTGCTTGCGGCAGAAGGTCTGGGCGTCTCGCCGGAGCGGTGCGCCGTGCTGGAGGATTCGCCGCATGGTATTGCCGGGGCGGTTGCAGGGGGAATGAGATCGGTGGGCTTTGTTGGCGGCAGCCATCTCGACCCGATCCGCGACGTGCACAGATCAAGGCTGATCGATGCTGGTGCCGTCGAAGTGGTGGAGACCCTGGGCGCGGCCTATGCCGCGCTGACCGCCGGCCGATAGGCAAGGAAAGCGCCGGCCTGTCCGGGCCGACGCTTCATGGCCGTGGCATGTTCCTTGAGAGACACCTAGGCGGCGCGGCCCGTGTCGCGTGTCTGGCGGCGCACCTGGGACGAACCTGTCTCGACCGGGGCTATGCCGCTGTCGAAGGCGGCGGCGGGGCGGCGTTCCGCGCGTGCGGCGCTTCCGATGGCCTTGTGCTCGCGGGCTGCAGGCTGCGCCTGAGAGGACACTACCTTTGTCCGTGCGAGACTGCCTTCGGTCGGAACGCTTCCGGAAGCGGCGAGGCTCGAGGCCACGGCTGCGACAAGGACGATGACGGCGGCGTGGCGGAGGCGGTACGACGAGCCACGGAGCGGTTGGTAGACGGAAATCATGGTCATGGGAGGAATCCTTTTCTGGAAATGTGAGGTTTGAAGATCCGGACCTGGTGGAGCCGGGCGCCGAGGAGCACCGGTCCGGACCGGACATGACGGCCGTATGAGGGCGGGCCGTGGTCGTTCGCGTTCGGCGGGCGTTATTTCCGCGTTAAATGCGCTGCCGCACCGCTCGGGCGCGTTTACAAGCCTCGCGGCGATCCGAATGATCGAGGGCGATGGTCGCCGCGCTCCCCCGGCGCCGCGATGTGCCAGGAAGGATGCGTTCCATGACCTCAGACCCGCTCCAGTCAGAGCCGCCGGAAATCCGCATCCGTCATGTGCGCGCCGCGGACGCGCCGGGTGTCGCCGAGATCATGAATGCGCGTCACGTCAATCTCGGCACGCAGCGGTTTCCCCATCATTCCGACAGCAGCATCGCGGCGCGGATTGCCGACGATCCGGCCAGGTTCAAGCTGGTGGCCGAGATGGGAGGCCGCATCGCGGGCTACGGCGAGCTCGAGACATGGCCGGACCGGCCCCGCATGCGGCATGGGGCCGAGATCGACATGGTGGCCACGCATCCCGACTTCAGGGGCTTCGGTATCGGCGCGGCGCTGCTCGGTGAGATGATCGACCTTGCCGACCGGTGGCTGCAGGTGACCCGTCTTCAGCTCTTCGTCTGGGAGGGCAATACGCGCGCGATGGCGCTCTATGAGCGGTTCGGTTTCGTCACCGAGGGGCGCCTTCGGAGGTTCGTCTTCGTGGACGGCGAATATCGCGATGCCTTCATCATGGCGCGGCTTCTGGAGGAGGGCGCTGCCCCCTGAGCAAGCCGGAGCTCTGCGAGAAGCGACTTCTTTGCGAAGATCTGGTACGGGGAGCCTGCCGGGACAGAAGCCTTCCAGCTCGATGATCCGGTCAGCACTGCAAAGCGGCTGCGCGGCTCCATCGGGACCGTCGCAGGCGATCTCGGCAGGCAGTTCCGCCTGGCGAGCGATCGTGGCGGCGCTATCGAGGCCACGTAGCGACCAGTCGGGCGGGGACGCCGCGGGAAGGTGTTTCGGGAACCGGCGCTGGCCGGTTCCCGCAGGATCAGAGGCGGTCGAGGGAGGGCATCTCCTGACCGAGCCAGGCCTTCTGGAAGGCGTCCTTTGCAGCCTCGGCCGCGGCGACATCTTCTTCCGCGGTTCGGGCCTGCCAGATACCCCAGAGAGCCCAGGCGTTGTTCGGGTGCGTGGCGAGCGCCCCTTCGAAGGCCTGAATGGCCCCCGCGGCATCGCCGGCCTGAAGCCGAACGGCGCCGAGCGTCTGCCGCACGGGGTAGGACCAGTAGGGCGGCTCCATATAGGCGATGCCGTCCTCGAGGAGGATGGCCTCCGCGAGATGGTGCTCGGCCGCGTGCCAGTCCTCTGACGCCTGCGCGATCCGTGCTTCGACCAGATGCTTGGCGATCCCGAGGACGTCACGGGCCGGGAGGTACTGTTCCTCAAGGCCCGCGAGGTCGGCATTCGCGATGATCGCCTCGATCGCCTGCTGCTCTGCAAGGGCCGCGGTCAGATCGCCCTGCAGGGCGAAGGCCGTCCCGCGGGCCCAGTGCCAGTGCCCCTTCACGAAGGGAAAGCGGTCGCCCGGATCGGGGAGCGCGAGGATCTCGTCCGCGCTGGCCAGTTGGGCATGGGCCGCGTAGGGAGCGGTGTCGATTGCCTGGACCCAGGCGAGGTCGCCGGAAACCTCGTCCGAGGTTACCTCCGCCAGCATTGCGGCCGCATCAAGCGCCTCGTCCGCGAGGCCGGCCATCTGTGCCCCCACCAGCAGGAAGTGGATGTTGTGGGGGTAGTAGCCGTAGCGGTAGAGCGGGCTTGCCGCATCGCCCGCCGCCGCGAGGTAGGCCTGGTCCGCCGCGATCGCCGCCTTGTTGACCTCGATGGACTCGGCGTAGCGCCCGACCCGGTTGTAGATGTGGGCGGGCATGTGCAGCAGGTGGCCCGCCACCGGCACGGCGCCGCGCAGGGCGTCGGCCGCCGCTTCGGCAACGGAGGGATCGGCCGAGGCCTCGACCGCGTGGATCTGCAGGTGCAGCGCGCCGGGATGGTCCGGATCGATCCGCAGCGCCTGATCGAGGGTCGCGAGGATCTCGGCCGTCTGACCTTTCGGGGTGACGGCGTCGGCTTCCCAGTAGTCCCAGGGCTGCAGGTTCATGAGTGCATCGGCGTAGATGACCAGCACGTTCGCGTTCCGTTGCAGGTGCCGCGCGGCGATGGCCATCTTGTCGGCAAAGGCGCGGTCCTGGGCGCTGCGGTCCCCGAGGCTTCCATCGTAGCGCGCGACGATGGCTTCGGCGAGCATGCGGTCGCGCGGTGTCACCGACAGGGCGAGGGCGCGACCGGCCGCCGCTGCGGCCTTGGCGGCGTTCTCCGGATGCATGCCGTCATTGAGGTTCGGGCCGAGGGCATAGGCCTCGCCCCAGTAGCAGGCAGAGCAGGCCGGGTCCGCCGCCTGCGCCGCGCGAAAGGCGTCGGCCGCTGCCGCATGGTTGAAACCCCAGAGCAGGGCGATCCCGCGGGCGAAGGCAGCGCGTGCGCCAGGATCTTGGGTGCCGGCGTCGAAGCCGAAGTCGCCATAGCCGGCAAGCTCCATCGCTGCCGATGCGTCCCCGGCGGGCATGTTGCTTTCGGCGTGGGCGACGCCCGGGCGGAACAGCTCGGTCCGGCGTTCGTTTTCGTGCGCCCGGCCGGGCGAGGCGAGGATGGTGCTGGCGGAAAGCGCCAGGAGGGTGGCTTTGAAGAAGGTCATGGTGATGTCTCGTCTGGTGAATGAAATGTGGAGGGCGAACCGGGTGTGCCCGGATCGCTCGTTGTTTGCAGTGCTCAGGCCGCGTGCTGCCGGCAGCAGCGGTCGGCCATTGCCTCGACGTGGCGGTGGTCCGTGCCGCAGCAGCCGCCGAAGACGCGCAGGTTGGGCAGCATGCGCCCGAGCTGCGCGTAGTCGTGGCCGAGTTCGGCGGGATTGCCGGAGTCGAGATCCGTCGCCGCGTCGAGCTCGGCGTGGCTGAGGCGCGAGGCATTGGCGCGCACGCCCCAGACCCGCCCGAGCCAGGCGGCGTTCGCTTCGAGCGCACCGCGGAAGTGATCGGGGTGAGCGCAGTTGACCATGAAGTAGGCCGCGGCACCCGCCGTCATCATGTCGGTCCGTTCGATCGCCTCGCCCAGCGGGGTGCCGTCGGGCAGGCGCCCGTCCGTCTCGGTCGTGTAGGAGACCACGCAGGGCATGCCGGCAGCGGTCGCCGCCCGGATGATCCCCACCCCCTCGTTCACCGTGGTGATGGTGAAGGCGCTGACCATGTCCGCTTCGGTTTCGGCGAACCAGCCGATCTGCTCGGCGTGATAGGCCTCGGCCTCTTCGGCGGTCATGACGAGATCGGGCTGGTAGCCGTCTCCGCGCGGACCGATGTTGCCGGAGATCACCACGGGCGACAGGGCGCTGTCTTTGCGGATGTCTGCCAGCAGCTCGATGGCGGCGGTGTTGAACCGTGCGAGATCCGCAGGCGTGTGTCCGAGCTCCGCCCCCCAGTCCCGGCTTGCGCGCCACGTGGGCGCTTCGAGCAGGAAGCCGACGGCGTGATCCGCCGCGATGGCAAGGTGCCGCTCGAAGTAGGCGCGAAGCACCTCGCGCCCGGAAGCGCTTTCGAGGAGCGGGTAAGAGGCGAAGCAGGGCAGGTCGATGTTCTCGAGGAAGAGAAGCGTCGTCTCCAGCCCCGAGTCGGTGAGAAGCTGCGTGCCTTCAATTTGCGGCAACCGATTGCGATAGAGCGCGCGCATCACAGCCACCCCCGGATGTGGTTCATCTGCCGGCCCATCAGAAGGCTGGCATGATCGATGTTGGGAAGGCCGATGTCGCGGCGCATATGCGCGTCGAACAGCAGCCGGCTGAGGGATTGCCGCGCGGCATTGTCCTGGCGGCGGCGGAAAGAGAAAAACTTGAACATGGGAGCGTCCTTTCTGGTTCTGACGCTCCCCCTCTGCCTGCCCGGTGTCTTTGCTGGCGTCCGCGTGCCGTTAAAACTGCGTTAAATCCGGTGGGCACGGTCGCGCCCGCCTGATTTCGGTTTGGGCCCCTCGCAAATCGGGTCCGGGTTCGTCTCACCGGACGACAGCCGAAACCACGAGGCCGGGGCGTCGCCTCGATGGTCAGCGGGCGTACCGGGGCGGCGTTCGGCAGGATGGTCGGATCGAGCACTTGCTCGTCGGCATGGCAGGCCCTGGCCTGAAGCGCGGTGAAGACCAAGTTTAGCCCGGCGCGCGCCTGCGGCGGGCTGGAAGACAAGAAGATACTGATGCGATCAGATTGTCTTCGCGGCAGTGCCGTGGAGCCGTGGCACATCCTCAAGCCGGCCCGCCGGTGAAACGGGTATTTCCGTTGAGACCGGGCCCGGAGGTTCTAGTCCGCCCACATGCCACGCATCCTTGCGGCGACGTCGATCGGCTGTGGCGCGGCGCGGGCCGGCGCGCCGTCGGGTCTGAGCGGGCTCCAGTGGGTGACCTCGAAGCGGTCGAGGATCGTCTTGGGAATGAACCGCGTTCGAGAGGCGTAAACGTGGCGGTCCCCGTTGCGCCCCTGGTTGGTGACGTAGAACCGCTGCGGTACTCCGAGGGAAAGCGCGTCCTTCGCACGGGTCATTACCACGTAG
>CAYNKL010000135.1:0-11720 GCA_964397775.1 uncultured Rhodobacterales bacterium
CGGGCACCTTCGTGACCATGATCGGCTTCTCGATCCCGCCCTTCTTCACCGGCCCGCTGCTGATCGTGATCTTTTCGGTCCAGATGGGGTGGCTGCCCTCGATCTACGACACGACCCACGTCGTGAACGACTGGGAAAGCTTCAAGGTGCAGCTTCAGCAGATGATCATGCCGGTCATGGTGCTGGCGCTTCAGATCACCGCGCAGCTGTCGCGCTACATGCGTGCCTCGATGCTCGACAACCTCAACCAGGACTACGTGCGCACCGCCCGCGCCAAGGGCCTGTCGGAAAAGATCGTGGTGCTGGTCCACGTGCTGCGGAACTCGATGATCCCCGTGGTGACGGTCATTGCGCTTGGCCTGCCGGCGATCTTCGGCGGCGCGATCATCACCGAGAACGTTTTCAAGGTGAACGGCATCGGCCAGCTTCTCATCACGGCGCTCTTCGCGAACGACCTGCCCATGGTGATGACGCTGACCTTCATCTTCGCCGTGCTGATCGTGCTCTTCAATCTCATCGCAGACGTGCTCTACGGCCTGCTCGACCCGCGGATCCGTTATGACTGAACCCGCTCCCGCCTCCCCCGCCCCGATCGAAGCGCTGAGGGACGAGATCCCGCAGGCGCCGCCGCGCAGCCAGTGGCGCGACGTCTGGGACCAGTTCACCAAGCACAAGGGCGCCATGTTCGGTGCCAGCTTCCTGACCTTCATCACGCTGGCTGTCCTGATCGGCCCCTACATCTGGACCGTGGACCCGCAGGACATCGACATCCGCAACAAGGACATGCGGCCGATCTACACCGCGATCTGGAACGCCGATGCAGACGTGAGCTGGGCCAAGCCGCTGGGCTCCGATCAGCTTGGCCGCGACAACCTCGCCCAGATGATCGCCGGCGGGCGGGCCTCCATGGCAGTGGGCTGGGCCGCCATGGTGCTCAGCCTCATCATCGGCGCGGGCCTCGGCGTCATGGCGGGCTTCTTCAAGAAGCTCGACGGGCCGCTGATGCGCCTGACGGACCTGTTCCTGTCGCTGCCGATCCTGCCGCTGCTGCTGGTGGCGGTGACGCTGTTCCGGCAGCCGCTTCGGGCGAACTTCGGACCCGAGGGCGGCATGTTCATCCTGATCGTCACGGTGATCGCGATCACCTCGTGGATGCCAACGGCGCGGATCGTGCGGGGCGACGTGCTGGCCATCAAGGAACGCGAGTTCGTACTGGCGGCACAATCCATCGGCACACGGCCCGGCAAGATCATCCGGCGTCACCTGCTGCCCAACGTGCTGTCGCCCATCATGGTCTCGGCAGCGCTCGGGCTGGCCACGGCGATCATCACCGAAAGCTCGCTGTCCTTCCTCGGCGTGGGCTTCCCGTCGGACTTCCCGACCTGGGGCAAGATGCTGGCCGATGCGGTGCAGCGGATGGAGCGCTTCCCCGAGCGCGTGATGCTGCCGGGCATCGCGATCTCGCTGACCGTGCTTTCGGTGAACTACCTCGGCGACGGGCTGCGGGACGCGCTCGACCCGCGCATCCGCGGCCGCTGAGGCCTGCGCGCCCCCGCCCGCGGGGGCGCGACCAGAAAGATCACGGGCCCGCGCCAGATCACGAAGACGATCGGCGCAGGCCTGCGCCCTCCCCCCGCATGAATAAGGACGCAGGACCGGCAAGACCGGTCTGCCGTGGAACGCGCCCCGGTCCCGCCTGCCTTGCCGCAGAACAAGGCAAGTGCCCGCGACATGCCCAACGGAACGGCATTCGCCGCATAAGGGGGCAGCCGCCCTTGATCCAGCCGTGTGCCCCGGTCTAAGGCATCAGCGCCGCCGAAAGGAGCGTCCGCCATGTATGAATCCCTGAACATCACCGCCCTCACCGCGCCGCAGGCCGCGGTCGTGCTGGGGCTGCTGGTCGGTCTCGGCTTCGGCGCCTTGGCCGAAATCACGGGGTTCTGCTTTCGCCGCTCGCTGGTCGGCAGCGACCGCAAGCAGGCCATGGGCGTCTGGATGACCGCGCTGGCCGTGGCGATCCTCGGGACCCAGGGCGCCGCGGCGATGGGCTGGATCTCTTTTGTGGACCATCGTTTCTACACTCCGCAGATGCCGGTGCTGGCCATCGCGACGGGCGGGCTGATGTTCGGCGCGGGCATGGTGCTGACGCGCGGCTGCGTCTCGCGCCTGACGGTGCTGGGGGCCACGGGCAACACCCGGGGGCTGCTGGTCGTCGCGGTCTTCGCGATCACCGCGCATGCCACGCTCAAGGGCATCCTTGCCCCGGTGCGCACCACGCTGGGCAGCGTGACGGTGAACATGGGCGAAACTCTGGGCTTTGGCGCCCTGCCCGGTGGGCCGCTGCTCTGGACGCTGGTGCTGGCTGCCGCGGCGCTGGTGATCGCGGCCACCTCGCGCAACCGTCCCATCATGCTGGTGCTGGCCGCACTTCTGGGCCTGCTGGTGCCGCTGGCCTGGGTCGGGACGGGCTTCGTCCTCTACGACGACTTCGACCCGATCGCGATGGAGAGCCTGAGCTTCACATCCGCATGGGCCGACACGCTCTTCTGGACCATCGCCTCGACATCCATCCCCGCGGGCTTCGGCAGCGGGCTGATCGGCGGCGTGCTGGTGGGGGCGCTGGTGGCCTCACTCGCCGGGGGCCGCTTCCGCTGGCAGAGCTTCGAAAGCCCCGGCCAGACCGGCCGGTACATGGCGGGCGCGGGCCTCATGGGCATGGGCGGCGTCATGGCTGGCGGCTGCACCGTGGGTGCGGGTCTTGCCGGCGTGCCGACACTCTCGTTCGCCGCCGTCCTGGCGCTCGGCTCCATCGCCGTCGGCGCGCTGGTCTGCGACGCGCTGCTCGGGCGCGCCCCGGCGCGGCAGCCGGCCTGAGCTCAGGGCTCGGGCGCGCCGCGCTCGACCTTCTCACGGATGCGGGACACGGCGAACCAGACGCATGCCACGACGGGCAACGTCACCGCGGCAGTCAGCATGCCCTTGCTGAGCTCCAGCGCCTCGGCCACCGGATAGAGCAGGTACCCCGCCAGCGAGACGGCATAGTAGCTGATCGCCACGACCGAGAGCCCCTCGACGGTCCTCTGAAGGCGCAGTTGCAGATCCGCGCGTCGGTTCATCCCTTCCAGAAGCTGCTGGTTCTGCGCCGAGCGTCCGACCTCGACCCGCGTGCGCAGCAGCTCCGCAGCGCGGCTCGCCCGGGCGGCCATGCCTTCGAGCCGGATCTCGGTCGACTTCACCGTTCGCATCGCCGGATCGAAACGACGCATCATGAACTCGCCAAAGGTCTGGCGGCCGTGAAAGCGCTCCTCGCGCAGGATCGAAATGCGCTGCCCGACGATGGCCTCGTAGGCGCCCGTGGCACCAAGGCGAAAGGCGATGCGCGTGCGCAGGTTCTCAAGCTCGGCCGAGGTGGCCAGAAGCTGGCGCAGCGTGTCTTCCTCGTCGCCGTTCTCGCGGGTCATCGCCTCCATCAGGCCCGACAGTTCCTCGTCGATCTCGCCCATGCGGGGGCCGATTGCCTTCACGCGGGTGAAGCCGAGCATCGACATGGTCTTGTAGGTCTCGATCTCGCAAAGCCGCTGCACGATCCGGCCTATGCGCCGCTGGCCCACCTGCGCGCCCGGGAAGACGGCAAAGCGGATATGCCCCGCCGGATCGAGATGGAAATCGCCCGCGACCACGGCATCGTCATCGATCACGCGACTGACCGCCACGCTTTCGGGCACGAACCAGTTGCCCACGTCACTCTGCAGCGCCTCATCCTCGGGCCGGGGCACGACGCGGATCATGGCGCTGGTCAACCTCAGACCCGGCGCTTGCGCCAGCCAGTCGTCGGGGAAAACGCCCAGGTCCTCCGGATCGAAGGGGCGTTCGCCGAGCCCGGCGAGAAAGACCGTGTAGGTGACGAACTCGGTGTGTTGTTCCCACTTGAGCTCGTGCTTGCCGATGCGCCCGGAATAATGCGTGGCCTCTGGCTGTGGATGCTGCGCACCGTAGCGGTCCAGCAGCGCGGTCAGATGCGCCAGATCCTGCGTTCGATCACGCCCGGCGGCGTTGCGGGGCTGCTTCACGGCCAGGAAAACGGCACGGCACGGAACCTGCAGCACCGGAAAGGGCCGCGCATGCAGCTCGTTGGCAAGCTGGTAGCGCAGGGGGTGGTCCTGGATCGTCGGCATCGCGCGGCTCCGTCTACTCACGGCGAGGTTACCCAAGGAAAACCACAAGTAAAGAACCAAAGCCCCCTCGTTTCAAAGCGTTAGAGGAATGCAATGGTATACCGCGGCGCCGTCAGGCAGGAACGAGCGCCCGCTACCCCGGGGAGTACAGGCTCGTCATGACGTAGCTCTTGCGCGGGCCTGCGACGCGGCATTCGACCTGCCACCGCGGCCAGTTCCCGAAATCGTAGGTCAGGTCGTACTGGTCCGGATCGCACCAGTGGCCGGCGTCGCCCCCCTCCGGCGGCACCGCATGGAAGAAGCGGCCATCGTCGAAGAAGACACGCAGGTCCGGCTCCCACCGATACCGGCGTTCCGCGGTAAACCGGCCCTCAGGCAGGATCAGCGCGCCAGTCTCGACATAATCGGCAGCCCCGTCGTCGCGCAGGGTCCACTGCGCGTTGCCCTCTAAGCGCGCCCTGCCCCCGTCGCCCTGCCGGATCTCGCGCGAAAGGGTCCAGTGCCCCAGCAGATCCCCGAGTATGACTGTCTTCATCGTCCGATACGCCGCTTGCCTGCCCGTGCGTCGCCTTCTATGACGCGCACGATCCCCAACACAACGGAAGGCAGCCCATGATCCCGCGTTATTCCCGCCCCGAAATGACCGCCATCTGGGCGCCGGAAACCAAGTTCCGCATCTGGTTCGAGATCGAAGCCCACGCCTGCGACGCGCAGGCCGAGCTGGGCGTGATCCCGAAGGAGAACGCAGAAGCCGTCTGGAAGGCCAAGGATGTCGAGTTCGACGTCGCCCGCATCGACGAGATCGAGGCCGTCACCAAGCACGACGTCATCGCCTTCCTCACGCACCTCGCCGAACACGTGGGCAGCGACGAGGCGCGCTTTGTCCACCAGGGCATGACCTCGTCAGACGTGCTCGACACCTGCCTGAACGTGCAGCTCGTGCGCGCCGCCGACCTGCTGCTCGCGGACATGGACAAGCTGCTTGCCGCGCTGAAGAAGCGCGCGATGGAGCACAAGATGACGGTGCGCGTGGGCCGCAGCCACGGCATCCACGCCGAACCCACCACCATGGGCCTGACCTTCGCCCGTTTCTACGCCGAGATGGACCGCAACAAGGCCCGCCTTCAGGCCGCCCGCGAGGAAGTGGCCACCGGCGCAATTTCCGGCGCCGTCGGCACATTCGCCAACATTGACCCGCACGTGGAGGAACACGTCTGCGCGCAGCTGGGCCTCAAGCCCGAGCCGATCAGCACGCAGGTGATCCCGCGCGACCGCCACGCCATGTTCTTTGCAACGCTGGGCGTCATCGCCAGCAGCATGGAAAACGTCGCGATCGAGATCCGCCACATGCAGCGCACCGAGGTGCTGGAAGGGGCCGAGTTCTTTTCGATGGGGCAGAAGGGGTCTTCGGCCATGCCGCACAAGAAGAACCCGGTGCTGACCGAGAACCTGACCGGTCTGGCACGTCTGGTCCGGATGACGGTGATCCCTGCGATGGAGAACGTGGCCCTCTGGCATGAGCGCGATATCTCGCATTCCTCGGTCGAGCGTGGCATTGGCCCCGACGCCACCGTCACGCTGGACTTCGCGCTGAACCGGCTGGCGGGCGTCATCGACAAGATGATCATCTATCCCGACAATATGCTGGAGAACATGAACAAGTTCCCCGGCCTGGTGATGTCGCAGCGCGTGCTTCTGGCGCTGACGCAGGCGGGCGTATCGCGCGAGAACGCTTATTCCATGGTCCAGCGCAAGGCTCTCAAGGTCTGGGAGGAACGTCTCGACTTCCGCGAGCTGCTGCTGGCCGATGATGAGGTCGTTGCGGCCCTTGGCGTCGACGGCATCAACGAGAAGTTCGACATGGACTATCACACCAAGCACGTCGACACGATCTTCAAGCGCGTCTTCGGCGAAAGCTGATCCTGGACCGGCGGTGCGCAACTGCGCCCCGCTCATGCAAACGTGAGGCGGGACGGCGCCCGTGCCACCAGTCGCGGTTTTGACGCAGCGTCAGGTCGTGCTACTTTTCTCCTGCCCGCAACAGGAGGACTGGAAGATGACGTTCAAGACGGCACTTGCCGCGCTCGCCCTTGCCCTCGTTCCCGCGATCGGTTCGGCCGCGTGCTACGGCGCCCACGAAGAGCAGGTCTCCACCTGCGCTGACGGGATGACCTACGACACCGCGCAGGGTGCCTGCGTGGTCATCGCAAGCTGACAGATCGGGGCGGCCGGATTGGCCGCCCTTTCCCTTTCGGGACCAGATGAGATGCCCGCGAAATGCGGGCCGCGACATGCAAGGGATCAAGCGGGATTTAACATCCTCGCAACCTTGGGGCGCTAGTTCTGCAAGTCGGGCCGGGACGAACCGGACCCGCGGCTGAACGGAGCCTCCCGCATGTCTCGACAGACCTCACTCGCCACCCTGCCCCGCCCCTTCGTGCCCGCCGGACCTGCCGGCCTCTCGCGCAAGGCCAAGGCGGCGATCATCGTGCAGTTCATCCTGAACGAAGGTGCGGACGTGCCGCTCTCCGCCCTGTCCGATGACCTCCAGACCGAATTGACCTGCCAGCTCGGATCGCTTCGCTATGTCGATCGCGAAACGCTCAACACCGTTGTCGAGGAATTCTCGGACGAGCTCGAGGCAGTGGGTCTCAGCTTTCCCGGCGGCATGGCGGGGGCGCTCGATGCGCTCGAGGGCAAGATCAACCCGCGCACGGCGCAGCGCCTCCGGCGCGAGGCCGGGGTCCGCCAGGTGGGCGACCCTTGGGACCGGATCAACGCGCTGCCTGTCGAAAAGCTCGAAGCGCTCATCCAGGGCGAAAGCATCGAGGTCGCCGCCGTGATGATGTCGCGCATCGACGTGAGCAAAGCCGCACAGGTCCTCGGCCGGCTACCCGCGGAACGCGCACAGCGGATCACCTACGCGGTGTCGATGACCACCGGCGTGACGCCCGATGCGGTCGACCGTATCGGCATCAGCCTCGCCACGCAGATCGACTCCGAACCGCCCAAGGCCTTCGACAAGAAGCCCAACGAGCGCGTCGGCGCGATCCTCAACTACACCAATGCCGCGGTACGCGACGAACTCCTCGACAGCCTCGAGAAGGAGGACGAGGAATTCGCCAACGCCGTGCGCAAGGCGATCTTCACCTTCGGCAATATCCCGGAACGGGTGAACGCCATCGACGTGCCCAAGATCTCGCGCGACGTGCCGGTCGAAACGCTGGCCACCGCCGTCGCCGCCGCCAGCAACGACGAAGAGAACCGCACCGTCGAGTTCCTGCTCGAGAACCTCTCCAAGCGCATGGCGGCCAGCATCCGCGAAGAGGCCGAGGGGCTCGGGGCGATCAAGCCGAAGGTCGGGGAAAAGGCCATGAACGCGGTCGTCAGCGCGATTCGTGACCTCGTCGCGATCGGCGAGATCGAGCTTCTGGACCCCGACGAAGAGAAGTAACGCCCCGCCGCAACCCTTGCTGCCCCCTCACACGGGCTCTAAGACATCGCCGAGTTCACTCAGGGTGGCATGTCTTGGCAGAACCGACGACGACCGAGGACCCGCAGGGCAGCTGGCAGGAATGGGCCGTGGACCGCGCCTTCCGCGGCATGATCCGCACCGCGCTGGCCCTGCCATGGGAGCGCCGTGTCGCGATGATGGGCTGGCTCATGCGCCGGGTCGTCGCGCCGCGCGCGGGCTGGCGGAACCGTGCGCTCGCCAACATGGCCTACATCTGGCCCGACATGCCGCTGTCTGAGCGGGAGGCGCTCGCCGACCGGGTGGCCGAGAACGTCGGTCGTACCATCGTCGAGAATTACGATGTTCCCGGCATGCTCCGCCGCATGGGGAACGAGCCCCTGCAGGGCGATGGCGTCGCCGCGCTGGAGCAGGCCCGCGCCGAGGGGCGCCCGGTGCTTTTCGTGACAGGACACTTCGGCAACCACGAGGCGCCGCGCGCCGCACTGGTCGCCCGCGGCTACCAGATCGGCGGGCTCTACCGCCCCATGTCAAACCCCTACTTCAACGCCCACTACGCCGCCAACATGCACAACCTCTCGGGCCCCGTCTTCGAGCAGGGCCGCCGTGGCACAACGGGCCTCGTCCGGCATGTCCGGCAGGGAGGCATGGCGGCGCTGCTCTTCGACGTCTACGACAGCCACGGCACGCCCATCGATTTCCTCGGCAAACCGGCGCCCACGCTCACCTCGGCGGCCGAGATCGCGAACCGGGGCGATGCGCTAATGATTCCCTATTTTGGCCGGCGCCGCGCCGACGGGCTGGGGCTCGATGCGGTGATCGAGGCGCCGATCCCGAAAGGCAATCCTGTGGAGATGATGCGCGAGGCCACGCGACGGCTCGAAGCCCGCATTGCCGAAGATCCCGAGCAGTGGTTCTGGTTCCACCGCCGGTGGAAGCCGAAACGTCAGCGCAGGCGCGCGGCCGCAAAAATGGGCCCGAACCCCTCGCCCTGAACCAGGACGGCGACCGGGTGGTCCGCCGCCGCCTCGGCGGTCAGCTCGATTTCGCTCTCGCCATCCCAGCCGCCGACGACCTTCCAGTCGCGCACGATGTGACTGTACGAGATTTCCTTGCCCGCGTTCTCACCGCGTTCGATCGCGACGGTCTCGTTCGGGATGTAGGTGACGACGTGGATGTCGCAGCGCGGAAGATCCTCGGTCAGCGAGCGAAGGCTGATGACCAGCATGGCCCCGTCGCGCCGCACCTGCAGGTCCACCTCTTCGGGCTTGTCCGCATGCTTGCCGATGAGGTCCGCCAGATGCATCGGCTTGGTGCCCATCAGCGCCGTCTCGCCGTCGACGATCATCTCGGGCGTGTAGACCGTCCGGCGATGCGCACGCCGCGCATATCCCTTCTGGCGCTCAGAGTAGGCGGCGTTGGCAAAGCGGTCCTTCCAGCCCAGGTAGTCCCAGTAGTCCACGTGCAGGGCCAGTGGCAGCACGTCGTCGCGGTTCACCAGTTCGCCCAGCAACTCGTCCGCCGGCGGGCAGGCGGAACACCCCTGCGAGGTGAAGAGTTCCACCACTACGGGGTCATCACCCGCGGTGGCCGCCCCGGGCAGCGTGGCAGTGAACGCTGCAAAGCAGGCAACGGCGATCCGCAAGGGGGCGAAGGACATGAAACGGGTTCTCCATTCTGACACCATTCGTGCTAGTGAAAGCGACGGCGACACGCCAATCAAGCTTTTGCGAAAAGAAGGTGTGATACAGGGGACGTGTTTGTATTCCATTGTATACTAAAATTGCCGCACCCCCTTGATCGGTGCCCCCCGTTACGGCAGATAACCTTCAACTCTCATCAGCCACCAGCCATTCCCGAGGGAGATCTTCATGCCCATCACGGTCGGTAACGACAGCGCCAAGACGCGCAAGACGCTTTCGGCGGGCGGACAGTCCGTCAGCTACTACTCGATCAAGGCGGCCGAAGAGGCGGGCCTTGGCGAATTCTCGAAACTCCCGGTTTCGCTGAAGGTCGTGCTCGAGAACATGCTCCGCTACGAGGACGGCAAGACCGTCGAAGTGGACGACATCAAGGCCTTCTCCGACTGGGCGAAGAACAACGGCAAGGGCGACCGCGAGCTCGCCTACCGCCCGGCCCGCGTGCTGATGCAGGACTTCACCGGCGTTCCCGCCGTGGTCGACCTTGCCGCCATGCGTGACGGCATCAAGGCCCTCGGCGGCGACCCACAGAAGATCAACCCGCTCAACCCCGTCGACCTCGTCATCGACCACTCGGTCATGATCGACGAATTCGGCAACCCGCGCGCCTTCCAGATGAACGTGGACCGCGAGTACGAGCGCAACATCGAGCGCTACACCTTCCTCAAGTGGGGCCAGAAGGCGTTCAACAACTTCCGCGTCGTGCCCCCGGGCACCGGCATCTGCCACCAGGTGAACCTGGAATACCTCTCCCAGACGGTCTGGACCGACGAGGACCAGAACGGTGAAATTGTGGCCTATCCCGACACGCTGGTCGGCACCGACAGCCACACCACCATGGTCAACGGCGCGTCCGTGCTGGGCTGGGGCGTCGGCGGCATCGAGGCCGAGGCCGCCATGCTCGGCCAGCCGATCTCCATGCTGATCCCCGAGGTCGTGGGCTTCAAGCTGACCGGCAAGATGGTGGAGGGCACCACCGCCACCGACCTCGTGCTCAAGGTCTGCGAGATGCTGCGCGAGAAGGGCGTGGTCGGCAAGTTCGTCGAGTTCTACGGCGACGGTCTGGACAACGTCACGCTGGCCGACCGTGCCACCATCGGCAACATGAGCCCCGAATTCGGCGCCACCTGCGCCTTCTTCCCGATCGACGACGAAACTCTGCGCTACCTCGAGATGACGGGCCGCGAGAAGGACCGCATCGCGCTGGTCGAGGCCTACGCGAAGGAGCAGGGCCTGTGGCGCGAAGCGGGCGCCGAGCCGGTCTTCACCGACACGCTCGAGCTCGACATGGGCACGATCGTGCCCGCCATCTCGGGCCCCAAGCGTCCGCAGGACTACGTGAAGCTCGACGCCGCGGCCGAAACCTTTGCCGAGTACATCAAGGGTCAGCGCAACGGTGACGACAGCGACGCCAAGCAGGAAGTGCGCTGGGAAAGCGAAGGCGGCGCGCCCGAGCCGGTCACCATCCCCGGCGACGAGGGCCACCACAAGCGCGGCTTCGTCAAGATGACCGACATCGACGGCGAAGAGAAGACCTTCCAGCTGCACGACGGCTCGGTCGTGATCGCCTCGATCACCTCCTGCACCAACACGTCGAACCCCTACGTGATGATCGGTGCCGGTCTCGTCGCCAAGAAGGCCCGCGAACTGGGCCTCGACCGCAAGCCTTGGGTCAAGACATCGCTGGCACCCGGTTCGCAGGTGGTCTCCGCCTACCTCGAGGCCGCCGGCCTGCAGGACGATCTCGACGCCATCGGCTTCAACCTCGTGGGCTACGGCTGCACGACCTGCATCGGCAACTCCGGGCCCCTCGCGCCCGAGATCAGCCAGTGCATCGCCGACAATGACCTGATCGCAACCTCGGTGCTCTCGGGCAACCGCAACTTCGAGGGCCGGATCAGCCCCGACGTGCGCGCCAACTACCTCGCCTCGCCGCCGCTGGTCGTGGCCTACGCGCTGGCCGGTGACATGAACATCGACATCGCGAACGATCCGCTGGCCCACGACAAGGACGGCAACCCCGTCTACCTCAAGGACATCTGGCCCACCCAGGAAGAGATCACCAAGCTGGTCGAAGAGACCGTCACGCGTGAGAGCTTCCAGGAAAAATACGCCGACGTCTTCAAGGGCGACGAGAAGTGGCAGTCGGTCGAAACCACCGATGCCGAGACCTACAACTGGCCCGCGGATTCGACCTACGTGCAGAACCCGCCCTACTTCCAGGGCATGTCCCAGGAACCGGGCGAGATCCACAACGTCAAGGGCGCCCGCGTGCTTGCTGTGCTCGGCGACATGATCACCACCGACCACATCTCGCCCGCCGGCTCCTTCAAGGAAAGCAGCCCCGCAGGTCAGTATCTGGTGGAGCGTCAG
>CAYNKL010000136.1:0-11695 GCA_964397775.1 uncultured Rhodobacterales bacterium
CAACGAAGGGCTCAAGCGCGGCTACAAGATCACCGTGCCTGCCGATGAACTGGAAGCCAAGGTCAACGAGAAGCTGACCGAAGCGCAGCCCGATATCGAGATGAAGGGCTTTCGCAAGGGCAAGGTGCCGATGGCGCTGCTGAAGAAGCAGTTCGGCGAGCGCCTGCTGGGCGAGTCGATGCAGGAAGCCATCGACGGTGCCATGAACGAGCACTTCGAGCAGACCGGCGACCGCCCCGCGGCCCAGCCCGAGGTCAAGATGACCAACGAGGAATGGAAGGCCGGCGACGACGTGCACGTCGAGATGAGCTACGAGGCGCTGCCCGACGTGCCCGATCTCGACTACTCGCAGATCGAAGTGGGCAAGATGACCGTGAAGGCCGATGACGCCGCGGTCGACGACGCGCTCAAGAGCCTGGCGGAAAACGCGCAGGACTTCGAGGACCGCGCCGAGGGCGAGGCCGCGCAGGACGGCGACCAGGTGGTCATCGACTTCGTCGGCAAGATCGATGGCGAGGCCTTCGAGGGCGGCGCTGCCGAGGATTACCCGCTGACGCTGGGCTCCAACAGCTTCATCCCCGGTTTCGAGGAGCAGCTGACCGGTGTGAAGGCCGGTGACGAGAAGGCTGTCGAGGTCAAGTTCCCCGAGGAGTACGGCGCCGAGAACCTGGCCGGCAAGGACGCGGTCTTCGACGTGACCGTGAAGGCCGTGAAGGCGCCCAAGGCTGCCGAGATCGACGACGAGCTGGCCAAGAAGTTCGGCGCCGAGGATCTCGAGTCGCTGAAGGGCCAGATCCGCGAGCGGCTCGAGGCCGAGTATGCCGGTGCCGCGCGTCAGGTGATGAAGCGCAACCTGCTCGACAAGCTGGACGAGATGGTGAGCTTCGAGCTGCCGCCGAGCCTGGTCGAGGCGGAGGCCAAGCAGATCGCGCACCAGCTCTACCACGACGAGCACCCGGACGATCACGGCCACGACCACGGCGAGATCGAGCCCACCGACGAGCACAAGAAGCTGGCCGAGCGTCGCGTGCGTCTTGGGCTGCTGCTGGCCGAGCTGGGTCAGAAGGCCGAGATCGAGGTGACCGACGCCGAGATGACGCAGGCGATCATGAACCAGGCGCGGCAGTATCCGGGCCAGGAGCGCGCCTTCTTCGACTTCGTGCGCCAGAACCCGCAGATGCAGCAGCAGATGCGCGCGCCGATCTTCGAGGACAAGGTCATCGACCACATCGCTGAACAGGCGACCGTGACCGAGACCGAGGTCACCAAGGAAGAGCTGGAAAAGGCGGTCGAGCAACTCGACGAGGAGTGATCCCGCCGGATCCGGACGTAATGAGGGCCGCCCTTCGGGGTGGCCCTTTTTCTTTGGTCATTGGAGAAGGCCAGATGGAGCGGGACAGGGGTGTCCCGGACCGGGATACGCTGTCGGCGAAAGGAAATCAACGGGTTACAAGGGCGAATTAACCCCCTGTTAGGAATGTGCCGGTCGGGGCTGTGGCGGCCGGGTCAGGCGTGGCGCTTGCCGGCGCCCTGCATCGGCGGATCGCCTTGCTTCCAGCCGCCGGGTTCCGCGTCCGAGGTCCGGAAATGCGCCACCTCGTTGTTGAGCGATTGCGCGTCGTTGGAGAGCGAACGGCTGGCGTCCGCGGTTTCGGAGACCATGGCGGCGTTCTGCTGGGTGACCTTGTCGAGCTGCGAGATGGCGGTGTTGATCTCGCTCAGCGTCCCGGACTGGTCCGAAAGGCTGCGCGCTACTTCGGTGATACGGCCAGTGATCTCGCTCACGCCTTCGAAGATGCGGCCCAGTTCGGTGCTGCCGTTGTTCACGAGTTCCGCGCCCTCGGTCACGTGTTCGGAGCTTTCGCGGATCAGGGCCTTGATCTCCTGCGCGGATTCGGCAGAGCGCTGCGCGAGGCCGCGCACCTCGGAGGCGACGACAGCGAAGCCGCGGCCGGCCTCGCCCGCGCGCGCGGCTTCGACGCCGGCGTTGAGGGCGAGCAGGTTGGTCTGGAAGGCGATGTCGTCGATCACGGTGACGATCTGCGAGATCTTGCCCGAGGAGGCCTCGATCCGGTCCATCGCGGCGGTCACCTGGGCGACAAGATCGCTGCTGGATTCGGCGGCGGCGCTGGTCTGGCGGGCGACATCGGTCACGTTGCGCGCGTTTTCGGCCGCTTCCTTGGCGTTGCTGGTCAGTTCCTGAACCGCGGCCGCGCTTTCCTCGAGGGTGGCGGCCTGCGTTTCGGTGCGGGCCGAGAGTTCGTCGGAGGAGTGGCCAAGGGTACCGGAGGTGGCGGTGATCGTCGCGGTGATCGCCTTCACGTTGCCGACCATGGAGACCATTTGCTCGATCGCGGCGTTGTAGGCGTGCACGAGCTTGTCCATGTCGTGCAGGCCGGAGAGCGGCACGCGGTGGGTGAGGTCCCCTTCGCGAAGATGATAGAGCCCCCGCGCAAGGCTGAAGACCGCGTTTGTGCGCGCGGTCATGTCAGAGGCCACCTTGACGACGCGGGTGACATTCCCCTTTTCGTCGGTGACAGGGGCGTAGGTTGCCTGGATCCAGATTCGCCCGCCCGATTTCGTCTTGCGGGGAAAGTTGTCGGTGAAGCTTTCGCCGGCGGCCAGACGGGACCAGAATTGCTTGTATTCGTCGGTGCCGAGGAATTCGTCCTCGATGAAGATCGAGTGGTGCTTGCCGATGATTTCGTCGGCCTCGTACTCCAGCGCGTGCAGGAAATTCTCGTTCGCCTGCAGGATCTTCCCGTCAGGCGTGAAGTGGATCACGGCCTGCGAGTTCATCACCATCTGCACGAGGGCAACGTCGGCAGCATCGAGGCTGGGGGCGGGGGCCCGGCGGGCAAAAAGAGGCATCCGGCGATCCTTAGTTTTAAGGCATGACAGCGCGGACCTTAGAGCCAACAATTTTACGGTTGATGAAGATCTCCCGGCAGTTTGTACGGGAAGTGCCGTTTCCCGCCGGGGCGGGAGTGGCTTTTCCTGCCGGGATAGGTGGCCCGGGCAGGTGCTGCCCGGGCCATCGGGATCAGAGCGTCATGCGGAAGAGGGCAAAGCCCTCGTCGGTCTCGCCCGCGGGGGCGATGTCGACGCTTTCGATGCTCTCGGCGTATTTCGCGCCGGCCGGGCCGGTCTCGAACAGGACCGTGGTGTCTTCCATCGGCTTGAACGTCCAGTTGGCATCGGCCGAGGGGCTGACGGTGCCCTGCTCCACGATGTAGCGCACCAGCACGTCGCGGTTGGTGTCGGGGCCCTCGAAGATGATCGTGGAGCCGTCGTTGCCGGGGAAGTTGCCGCCGCCCGAGGCGCGGTAGTTGTTGGTGGCGACGATGAAGTCCTGGTCTTCGTCGATGGGCTCGCCCTGGTAGCGCAGGTCCACGATGCGGTGCGCATCAGGGTTCGCCAGCTCGCCCTCGCTGTCGTAGCGCGAGGGCTGGCTGAGGTCGATCTGGTAGGTCACCCCGTCGATCACGTCGAAATTGTAGGACGGGAAGTCGGGGTTCAGAAGGCGCGCGTCCTCGGCCCCCGGTTCGATCCGGTTGAACATGCCCGCCGAGCGTTCGAGCCATTCACGTACGGCGCTGCCCTTGATCTTCACCGCGCGGACGGTGTTGGGGTAGAGATAGAGGTCGGCCACGTTCTTGATGGCCACGTCGCCCACCGGCACGTCGGTGTAGTATTCCGGGCCGCCACGTCCGCCGGCCTTGAAGGGGGCGGCGGCGGAGAGGATGGGCAGGCCCTCGTTTTCGGTGCCAGCCATCATCTGTTCGATGTACCATTCCTGGGCGTTCGACACGATCTGCACGGAGGGGTCGTCGGCCACGAGTGCGAAGTAGCTGTGCAGCGGCGCATCGGTCTTGCCCACGGCGCGGCGGACGTAGGCGAGGGTGGCCTCGTGCTCTTCCTCCACGGCGTCGAGGATGGGTTGGTAATCCTCGACCAGCGGCGTGATGGAGCGGTCCTCTTCGCGCTGGTAGATGGGGCGGGCCTCGGCGCTGTGAGAGGCGATGCGCCAGGAGTTGCCGTCGCGCTCGATCATCAGGTCAATGAGGCCCATGTGGCTGCCCCAGTAGCCGGCCATGACCGCGGGCTTGCCCATGAGGGTGCCGTTGGCCACGTCGACGCCGGCCCAGCCCTCGTAGGTCGAGGAGGGGAAGACGAGGTGCGAGTGCCCGGTCAGCACGGCGTCGATGCCGTCGATCCCTGCGAGCGGCACGGCGGCGTTCTCCATCCCGTCGGTGTGGTCGGCGGCGCCGATGCCCGAGTGCGCCAGAGCGATCACGATATCGGCGCCTTCCTCGCGCATCTGCGGCACCCAGGCGCGGGCGGTTTCGACGATGTCGCGAGCCTCGACGTTGCCTTCAAGGTGCTTGCGGTCCCAGTTCATGACCTGCGGCGGCACGAAGCCGATGAGACCGATGCGGATGGGGTAGCTTTCGCCGGCACCGTCGGTGATCTCTCGCTTGAGGATCACGTAGGGAGGCAGGAGGGTCTGATCCTCGCGCGGGGAGGCGCCGCGCTTGGTGACGATGTTGGCGCAGACGATGGGATACTCGGCCCCCGCCAGCGACTTGTCGAGGAAGCTGAGGCCGTAGTTGAATTCGTGGTTGCCGAGGGTAGAGGCGTCGACGCCGAGCGTGTTCATGGCGGTGATGACCGGATGGGGGTCGCCCTCGCTCATGCCCCGCTCGTAGGCGATGTAGTCGCCCATGGGGTTGCCCTGCAGGAAGTCGCCGTTGTCGAGCAGGATCGAGTTGGTGGCCTCGTTGCGGATGCCCTGGATCAGGCTTGCCGTGCGCGAGAGGCCGACGGTGTCGATCTCGCGGTCGGCGTAGTAGTCGTAGGGGTAGACGTGGACGTGGATGTCCGTGGTCTCCATGATCCGCAGGTGCGCCTGACCGGCCGCGGCGCGGGCGGAGAAGGGGTGCAGGGCGATGAAGCCCGCGGTGCCGGCGAGAAAGCCGCGGCGGTTGAGCTTGAGGGACATTGGGGACCTCCGTGTCGGGTGGGATCATTTCTTGGCGTTTTCTCCACCAGACCCGCGTGACGGTCTCATGACAAGGGGGATGTGGCGGAACGCGGGGGCTGCAACGTCACCTTCGCCTTGAGGCCGGGGAGCATCGGTGAGAGCCTTGGCGGCATGCGCGGGCCGGATCCCCGGTCGGCCGGAGAGGGAAGGAAACCCCATGTGGACGGAGTGGTTCTATCCCGGCTCGGCCTCGGCCCTGCTGTGGGTGCTTGTCGGATCGGTGGCGATGTACCTGGTGCTGCTGGGATTTGCGCGGGTCGCGGGCGTGCGCAGCTTTGCCGAGATGTCGGCCTTCGACGTGGCGGTGACCATCGCGGTCGGGTCGCTTCTGGCGACGACGGTGGCGACGCCGGCGCCCTCGGTGCTGCAGGGCGCGGTGGCGCTGGGGACGCTCTTCGCGATCCAGCTGGGCGCCTCGTGGCTGCGGTTCCGGTATCCGCGGGTGACGCAGGCCACGGACAACACGCCGATCCTGCTGGTGGGGCCGGGCGGACGACTGAAGCCCAAGGGCATGCAGGTGGCGCGGGTGACCGAGAGCGACCTGCGCTCGCAGCTGCGGGCGCACAACGTGCTGGACCTCGCGGCGGTGCAGGCGGTGGTGATCGAGGGGACCGGCAAGATCAACGTCGTGCACGGCCACGCGCGCGGCAAGGTCGAGGGGCTTTGGCTTTTTGAGGACGTGCGGGACTACGACGCCCAGGATGAGTGAGGGCAGAGAGATGCCTGGCTGGGCTTGCACCTGAAGCAGGCGGCAGGGGCTTTTCCCGGTGTGTCGCACGCCCAATTTGGTGCACCGCAGAGGGTTGTGTCGTTTGGACAGGCTGACCGGCACCACGACGAGGCTTCTGGTCGAAACCCGCCTTATCACTCGTCCGCGCTGACATGAACGACCCCGCGACCGTCACTCTCCGGTCGCGAGGGCGCTTCACCAAAGCTGCATCTCGGCCGGGTTTCCAGCCTCGCCGCTGTGGCGGTGGTTGGCCTCTGTGCGGGGGGCGATGCCCATGTCTTCGAGCCGCTCACGGGGGAGGCTGTCGAGGAGGCGCGCATCGGCGCGCAGGCGGCGCGCTTCGCGGAACTGGCGGAGGAAGGCGGCGAGCGGTGCGTGGTGGAAGACGCGGGGCAGGGCGAAGATGCGGTCCATGGTCGAGGTCCTTTGTGACGCGTTTTCAATGCCCCAAGCTTGCGCCCGCCCCGCAAAAACAGCGCAATTTCCGGGCTGCGAGGGGCGTCGCCCCGTGCAATAGTTCCGCAAGAACGTCACCGTGGTGCGCAAGAACGGCGTGCGCGGCCAAAGTCCGGAATGTCCTATGCCCCATCTTGTCCTGCATCTTTCGGGTCCGTTCAGAGCGGAGCGGGACGGTGCGCTTCAGGAGGGGCTGAGCCGGCGGGCGCAGGGGCTTCTGGCCTATCTGGCCTGCCAGCCGGGCCTGCGGGCCGAGAGAGGGGCCGTGGCGGACCTGCTGTGGTCGGATCGCAGCGAGGGGCAGGCGCGGGCCTCGCTGCGGCAGGAGCTGTCGGTGCTGCGCAAGCTGCTTGGGCCCGTGGTCGGGGCGAGCCGCCAGATGGTCTGGCTCGACCCGGAGGCGGTCGAGGTCCGCCACGGGCGCGAGCCCTTCCTGCAGGGGTTCGACCTGCCATCGGAGGGCTTCGAGGACTGGCTGCGGGCACAGCGTCAGGCCGAGCCGGTCGCTGCGCCCGCGATGGCTGCGCCCGGTGCGCATCCGGCGCTGGCGGTGCTGCCCTTCGAGGAGATCGGCGCGCCCGAGACCGACATGTTCGCCGAGGGCATCGTCGAGGAGATCACCGGCGCCCTGAGCCGCAGCCGGAACTTCGACGTGATTGCACGGCAGTCGACCTTCATGCTGCGCGGCGAGGCCCTGCCGGTGCCTGAGGTCGCGCAGCGGCTGGGGGCGAACTACCTGCTTGAGGGCTCGGTCCGGCGGGCGGGCGAGCGGGTGCGGATCTCGGTGCAGCTGGTGGACGGGACGGACGGGCACACGCGCTGGTCCGACCGCTTCGATGATCGGCTGGACGATCTCTTCGACCTGCAGGACCGGATCGCTGCGCATGTCGCGGGACAGCTTTCGCCGAACCTGCGCGCGGCCGAGATCCTGCGCGCGCGGCGCCAGGCACCGGAGGACCGCAGCGCCTACGACCTGGTACTGACCGCGCTGCCGCATTTCTGGGTACACGATCCGGCCGAGAACCGGCGGGCGCTGGAGCTGCTCGACCGGGCCATCGCGCGCGATCCGGAGTCGGGGCACGCGCTGGCGATGAAGGCATGGTGCCATGCGCAGGAGGTCTGTTACCTCTGGACGCTGACACCGGTCGCGGCGCGGGAAGCCTGCCGCGCGGCCTTTGATCAGGCCCTGCCGCGGGCGCAGGACCACCCGGCAACCTTCACCGCGCTGAGCGCCGCGGCCTCGCTGGGGCTGAAGGATTTCGCCTCGTCGGAGGATCTGGCGCGGCGGGCGCTGGATCTTGATCCGAACAACGCCTGGGGCTGGCTGCGGCTGGGCTGGGTCGCGGTCTACCGGGGGCGCCACGAGGAGGCGCTTGGGCATTTCGACCGGGCCGAGACACTGAGTCCGCTCGATCCTTTCCTGTTCAACATCGACTTCGGGCGCTCGGCGGCGGTGCGGGCGCTGCACCGTTTCGACGAGGCGCTGGCGCTGATCGAGAAGGGCCAGCGCGCGGCGCCCAAGGCGCACTGGTCCTACCGGATGCTGTTCGGGACGCTCTGGATGATGGGTGAGCGCGAACGGGCGGTGGAGGCGGGGCGCAAGTGGCTCGACGCGCATCCGGGACTGTCCACGGAGGTGCTGCTCGAGGGGTTGCCCTCGTGGGATCACGATCCGGAGTACATCGCCATCCTGCATCGCTTCGAGGAACTGCTCACGCGGCGCGGCTCCTGAGAGCGGACCGAGGTGAGTGCGATCGCAGGGTGAGTCTCGCCTGCGCGGGGGCCTGAGTCTCGGGCGGAACAAGCACCCCATTGCTGCAGTGCGAGATTTAAGAGTTCTCCGTAGTATTTTGATAAATAAATGTATTTATACGGATTCGCTGCGCGTTGTTGACACTGCCACGGGCCGGGCCTAACGCTTTGCCGTTCAAAGGAGAGCGACATGCCCAAACCGAAAACGCGCAGCTTTGCTGTGATCGGACTTGGCACCTTCGGCACCACGGTGGCGTCTGAACTGGCGCGGTTCGGCAACCATGTGCTCGGCATCGACACCCAGGAGACCAACGTCACGCGGGTGGCCGACACGCTGGCCGAGGCGGTGATCCTGGACGGGCGCGACGAACAGGCGCTGCGCGAGGCTGGGGTGGGCAACTACGACGTGGCCGTTGTGGCCATCGGCGAGGAGCTCGAGGCCAACATCCTGTGCACCATGAACGTGCGGCTTCTGGGGGTGCCGACGATCTGGGTGAAGGCGATGAGCCGCACGCACCACCGCATCCTGACGAAGCTTGGCGTGGATCGTGTCATCCTGCCCGAGCAGGAGATCGGCCGGCACATCGCGCAGATGCTGCACAACCCGCTGGTGCGCGACTACGTGAGCCTCGGCAACGGCTTCCACGTGGTGGATTTCCGCGTGCCCGAGAGCTTGAGCGACAAGCGGGTCGATGCGGTGGGCCTCTCCGAGGATTTCGAGCTGCGGGCGCTCGGGCTGATGCGGGGGAGCGAGTTCGTGTCCTGCGAATCCGGCGCGGCCGAACTTCAGGCCGACGACAAGCTTCTGCTTCTCGGCCGCAGGGAAAACCTGCGCCGCTTTACCGACAGGCTCTGATCCGTGGGACGTCTGGGTTGGGCCAGGCGGGGCCGGCGTGTGCAGGTTCCGCCCCCCGCGATCCTTGCCGCGCTTTATGCGGTGCTGATCCTCACAGGTGGCGTGCTGCTGAAGCTGCCCGTCTCGGTGCCGGTCCCCATCAGCTGGTCGGATGCGATCTTCACGGCGGCCTCGGCGGTCACGGTGACGGGGCTCGTGGTGATTGACCCGGGCAGCCAGCTGACCATGGTCGGGCAGGGCGTGGTGATGGTGCTGATCCAGCTTGGCGGGCTGGGGCTGATGACCTTTGCCGTGCTCATCCTGTCGATGCTGGGGTTGCCGGTGAGCATGTCGCAGCGGATCTTCCTGCGCGAGGACCTGAACCAGACCTCGATCACCGACCTCCTGGCGCTGGTGCGCGGCATCCTGAAGGTGGTGCTGGCCTGCGAGCTGCTCGGCGTGGCGCTGCTGGCCATCGTCTTCGTGCCGGAGTTCGGCTGGGGCATGGGGCTCTGGCACGCGCTCTTCCACACGGTGTCGGCCTTCAACAACGCGGGCTTTGCGCTCTTCCCCGACAGCCTGTCGCAATGGGTGGGCAACCCGGTCATCAACCTGACCATTCCCGCGCTCTTCATCTTCGGCGGGCTGGGATTCATCGTGGTGAACGAGCTCTACGTGAAGCGGAAGTGGCGGGCCTTCACACTGCACACCAAGCTCATGATCGTGGGCACGCTGGCGTTGATCTTCTGGTCGGTGGTGGCTTTTGCGCTGCTGGAATGGACCAACCCGAACACGCTTGGCGGGCTCGAGGGGACCGGCGACCGGCTCTGGGCGAGCTGGTTCCAGGGGGTGACGACGCGGACGGCGGGGTTCAACACCGTCGACATCAGCGGCATCCACGACAGCACGGCGATGATGTTCATGTCGCTGATGGTGATCGGTGGCGGCAGCACCTCGACCGCCGGGGGCATCAAGGTCACGACCTTCCTCGTGCTGTTGCTGGCGACGCTCGCGTTCTTCAAGCGCCGCCATCAGCTGCATATCTTCGGCCGAAGCCTGGGGCCCGACGAGGTGATGAAGGTGCTGGCGCTGACAATGGTCAGCATCCTGACGGTGTTCGTGTCGATTTTCGTCATCACGACCTCGCACGACGGGGAGTTCCTCGACCTTGCGTTCGAGGTCACTTCGGCCTTTGGCACGGTGGGCCTGTCGCGCGGCACGACGGGGCAGCTCGACGGGCTGGGGCGGGCGGTCATCATCTTCGTCATGTTCATCGGCCGTGTCGGGCCGCTGACGCTGGGATTCTTCCTGGCCACGCGATCCAAGCCGCGGGTGAGCTATCCGCCGGGCAAGATCTACCTCGGCTAGATCGGGCCGGCCCTTTCCAGTCGCGAAAGATGGTGAGATATCTTCGCGCGAGAGTATCGTATTGACCGGGATAACGACCATGGATTTCGCCACGCCCCTTTTCGCCTATGCTGCCGCACTTGCCATCGCGGCGATCATTCCGGGCCCGGGGGTGGCAGCGCTGGTCGGGCAATCCCTGGCCGGGGGGATGCGGGCCTCGGTGCTCTTCCTGGTGGGGCTTGCGCTTGGAGACCTGACCTATCTCACCTTTGCCGTGGCGGGGCTTGCCGTGCTGGCGCAGAGTTTCGCCGGAGCGTTCCTGGTGCTGAAGATCGCTGGGGGTGCCTATCTGGTCTACCTGGCCTGGCGGATCTGGACCAGCGACGTGGAGGCGGCCTCGGTGACCCGGCCCCGGGGCGCGTCGGGGCTGGCCGCGACCGTTGCCGGCTACACGATCACCATGAGCAATCCAAAGACGATCATCTTCTACCTCGCGCTGCTGCCGACCGTGGTCGACCTCAAGACCATCGGCGTCGGGCAGTGGGGCGTGCTGTGCGTTGTCACCATCGCGGTGCTTGGCGCGACGCTCATCCCCTACGCGATCCTGGCAGACCGGGCGCGGGCGGTGCTGGGGCAGTCGACCTCGCTGCGTCGGCTCAACCGGTGGGCCGCCGGTTTTATCGGAAGCGCCGGTGTCGCGATCCTGGGGCAGGCCGCGGCCACGGTGGCGCGTCGCACCTGAGCCAGGGCGATGGCGTGGGGGAGCCCTTGCGGCTTCTCTGCCAGCTACGACGCAGTCCGGGACAAGGTGACCCGTCCGCTACCGTGACAAACGAAAAACGCCGCGCAGCGGGGCTGCGCGGCGTTTCCTGTTGTGTCGTCCGAAAGCTGGATCAGCTGGGCTGCTGCTCGGCTTCGGCGTCGTCACCGCCACGGGCGGGGGCGTTGTCGTCGTCATCATCGGAGGCTGCGCCGCCGATGTCGTCAAACAGCTGGCTGACCTCGAATTCGGCCTGCGCCTCTTCCTCGGCCTGCTGGTCCTGAATGGACTTGCCGGAGGCCTGAAGCTCGGCTTCCTCGGGCGAGCGCGCGACGTTCAGCGTGATCGTCACGATGACCTCGGGGTGGAGGTGGAGTTCCACCTCGTGGAGGCCCAGTTCCTTGATCGGCTGGCGAATGATGACCTGCTTGCGGTCGACGCTGAAGCCGTTCTCGGTGGCCACGTTGGCGGCGTCACGGGTGGTGACGGAGCCGTAGAGGTTGCCGCCGTCGGAGGCCTGACGAATCACGACGAACTGTTCGCCTTCGACCTTCTGGGCCAGCGCCTCGGCTTCCTTGCGGGTTTCGAGGTTGCGGGCTTCCAGATCGGCCTTCTGGGCTTCGAACCGGTCGACGTTTTCTTTGGACGCGGTCAGCGCCTTGCCCTGCAGCAGCAGGTAGTTGCGTGCAAAGCCGGGTTTGACATCGACGATGTCGCCCATCTGGCCCAGCTTGGCCACGCGTTCGAGAAGAATGACCTGCATGGTGTTCT
>CAYNKL010000137.1:0-11573 GCA_964397775.1 uncultured Rhodobacterales bacterium
AGTTCCCGGACGGCATACACTCGCACCTGATTGCCCTTGGGCCCGATGCGAGGCTTACCAAGATCGCCGCCGCCAATGCGCTCTTTCCCGAGGAACGCAGCGATTGACTGGACCGACATCTGGCGCGGCGCACCGGCATCCTGAGCGGCCTTCAGTGCTTCGCGCGTGTTGACAACGTCCCTGTCGAAGGGCGCAGAGTGGGAGTGCCACGCATCCTCGAGCCAAGCCTCGACGCCGTTCTGGGTCGCATTGCGCACCGTGTCCTTGTCCTCAGTGTGAGGGGCAGGTGCGTGAGGGTTGAACGCTGACAGATCTCTGGTCAGCAGGACATGTGCGAATGCTGCGATCTCATCGCCCCAGATCTTGCCGTAGAGTTCCACGAAATACTCCGGGGTCTTCGGCTTCTGGCGGCAGATGATGACGAAGTATCTGCGGTCCTGATCCTCGATGAACGCCGCGTTCTCATAGTTCGAATACATCATGAAATTCGCGTGGTTGGTCACGCGGTAAGGCTTCACGTTCTTTTCGTTGATGCGGATGACCTCCTGCGTGATCAGGGGTTTGAGCTTGTTCGCAACCTCACGGCGCTCGCCGCACATGATCTCCGGAACGACCACAAGAGAGGTGCTCTTCATGAAGTCGAACCGCCCCTCGCTCAGCGCATCGTCGGGCAGAAAATAGGCATTGTCCCATCCGAGCACCCGGGAGAGAGCGATTCCCAAGGTGTCTTTCCCGACGCCTTGGGCCGGGGAGATGAGCAGCGGCGCGTGGTTGATCTTCACGCCGGGGTTCTGCGCGGCGAATGCCATCCAATCGAGCAGGTGGTCATTGATCGCCTGATCGCCGTTGCAGAGGTAGAGGATGTGATCGAGCATCCAGCTCGCGTCACCGGCCTTGGGCCTGACCTCGGACTGCTTCCAGGTGTTCAGCCATTCGCCGCCATCCTTGGTTACGATCTCGGAGCGGTCTCCCGGGACGAAGCGCTCGTTGTGAACGCGGTCAGCGAACTTGTCGCGACGGAAGATCTTAACCGGGCTCATCGGCTCGCCGTCGTCGCCGACAGGCATGTTGACGGCCTGATACTCGTCGAGGGCCTTCGGGTCGATCCAGTCGCGGACGTTTCGATCCCAGAACTGGTGGCGGAAGGCGGCATAGACATACCGCTTGCGCAGCATCTTCATCGCCTCGACGATCGGGCTATCCTCCTGACCATCGTCATCGCCGATGCCCAGCTCAGCCGCCTGCCGCGCTTCCAGGTCCCGGTTCTCGAGGATCCACCACACATGTGCCGGCTCGATCGACGGGACTGCGGAGAGGAAATCGCGGGCGGCGGTCAGCTCTGGATCGTCTTCTCCATCCGAGCCGTCCGAGCCGTCATCATCCGCACCGCCGTCGTCACCTTCGATGACGCGCTTGACTGCCTCACCGGTGACGCCGGCACCCTTCGCGCGGACGGCAGCGATGACTTCTTTCTTGAGGCCCGAAGGCGTGCGTGCGAGGGAGGGGAGTTTCTTCTTCATATCTCGTATCCACTTGTTTTTCTCTGCCTGTTGATCTCCCCTTGGGCCGCCCCCGGAGGCCAATCCGGGGGCTCAACAGGTCCAAGTGGAGGCGCGGTTTCGCAACCGCACAGTGGATATGGTCCCCGGCACCGGCCTCGGTGAAATGATTCCGAAAAAAATCTTGACGCCATGCCAGAAATATGAAGCGCGGGACAGACGGGACGCAAGAATCAGGCCTGGGACAGATGCTGTGTCCCGACTTAACGCTCTGTCCTGAAAGGGAAAATGACCCGTGGGACAGATGGGACACACGAGTCACCACTCATCCTATAGGGAACACATACATAGTTAGACTCGGGTGTGGGCAACAAAGTATGTCTTACACGTAAGAGTAATCTATTTTGTCTGTCCCATCTGTCCCAAAGGGAAATAATAGTAGGAAAAACAGATAGATAGACTGGGACAGAGGCCGGATTTTCGTCTGTCCCACAGTGTCCCATCTGTCCCAGGCTCTGGGACCGGATTTCCCCTTCGAGTTCGGGCCCACCGGCTAACATCCCCTGAAAAGGAGATGACCATGCCTGCCACGCTCGACGAAGACCGCCTCGAGGATGACCTCTTGGACGTAGCCATATGGTGCGAGTATCTGCATCCCCACGCGCGCCCGCTGACCCTGTTCGTCGCGACCCAGTCGGAGCCGGTCCCAGGTCAGCTGGTGATTGCCATCGCCGACACTCTCAGGGGCAGGGGTGTTCAGTTCGAGACGCCCGTGGTTCGCGATGCCCGCCGTGCGATGACTGCCCTCGGATACAGCTTCGAGTGGGACCGGACCGGCGATATCCTTGGCGTCGTCGAGGCCTCACCGATGGGCATCTCGCAACATGAGCGCCTCGAGATCGTGGCTCGCATCGAGGGGGTGCTGGCATGACGGGTCGCAGCCGGAAGCCCGCACTCTTCGTTCTCCGCAGCCGCCCGCCGTCGGAACCCGAACTGCAGGATTTCTTCACCCGCACCGGCATGTCCAGCCACGCGATCCTGGTCTTTCTGTCTTTCTCGACCGAGGAGCAGACCCGGCGCTACACCGATTGGCAGGCCGCGACCCTCGACCAGGAACTTCGCGTCGACGGCTTGGACGTCGTCGAGGTGGTCAGCGAGGCGGCCTACCAGGAGATGCCGTGGCGATGCCGGTGGGGCAGGGAGGTCGAGTTCTTTGACTGACCGTGTGAGGCGATACCAGACCGCTATCCGTCGCCGGGCAGGCGAGGCGACGGACGACCAGCTGCGCGCGTATGGCATGTCGAACCACGAGATCATGCGTGTCCGTGCCATGCCTCCGGAGCAGCAGGTCGAAGTGATCGCGGATTTCGTCATCGAGCGCGCCTTCCGAATTATGGACTGATCATTTCGGAGCTCGGAATTCCGGACCTATTTGCTCTTCATCAACGGAGAGCGCCATGAACTTGCCTGCCATCTTTCCACTGAACGGGAAACCGACGACGTTCGTCACCCTGGGCCACAAGAAGGCCCTCATGGAGCACGGCCTGAGCGAGGGCTTGAACATCTCCGCCCTGGCTCGCCGTGCCGGCGTCTCGACGGAGACGATCACCCAATGGCGTCTCGACATACGCACGGCCCATGTCGCCAGCCAGACGCCAAAGCAGAAGCTGGCCCGGCTGACCGCCACTCCGCCGAAGTCAGCACCCATTCCCACACCGAAGAAGGAGGCACCCATGCCGCAACCAAAGCCGCGCCTGTCGCGCGAGGAGAAGATCGCTGCTCTGGAGACGCAGAAGCGCGAGGGCCTTAGCAACCGGGCTGCGGCCGAGCGCGCCGGGGTATCCGGGCCCACGTGGAGCGCTTGGAAGAAGGACCTCGGCTATGTCGGCACCCCTGTCGCACAGAAGGCGCCGGAACCGGCGAAACAGCCGGCCAGCGCGCCTGATGCCGCCGTTATCCGGCAGGTGGCGATCACGCGTCCTGACGGCACGCGGATCGAGGTCGGCATGACGGCTGAAGAAATTCGCGCTCTGGTGGCCTGATCGCTTTGGATGGCGCGCCCGGCGACTAATTCCGTCTCACCCAAGAAGAAGAACAGACGGGAGGTGGGCGATGGGACAAGCAGTCGATAAACTGAAATGGACAATGGCGCTCAATCGCGCCCGAACCCTCGAGGACTTCGTCGCGCTTGGCGAGAAGCGGGGATACAGGGCGAGCTGGGCATATCGCGCATATGCCGCTCATCTCGACTGCATGGCGTCTTTCCAGCGCGACATGGATCGCGTCCGGAAGAGCTGGGACGAGTTCGGAAGGGCGGCTGGACATGCGGCGCGCCGTCTCCAGAAGGGAGGTGCGTCATGACACCGAAGATCAACCGCAGCGAAGTGAGCTTCGAGGTCGCGCAGGTTCTGTCGGAAGGCAGGCTGGCCCATTTCAATGTTGTCTTCCGGGGTTTCAGGTTCGGCACCCTTCTGTCCTGGGTTGGCTCCGATCACCCTGATAGCCCGAAGCACGAGTCCATGCTCGACATAGGCGTCAAGAAGATCGAGCGGAACTGGGAGAGCCTCCCGGCTCACGTTCGGCTCGATCTCTGGAAGGAGGCCCAGGCATGACCCCCGATCGCATCAAAGCCTTTCTCGATGACGTCGCCCGGGCGAGCGTCCGACACGGGATCCAGCTGGGGCACACGTATGACGGCGTGACGCTCGTCCCGCTCGAGGCCGATTTCGAAGGCTACGGGGCGGAAAAGGAGGAGACATTCGAAGATCACGGATTGCCTCTGTCACTCGGCCACTATGCCGATGAAATCCACAGCATCGACTTCACCCAGCTCTCCGCGCACGAGCGGCTGGCGATCCACGGCAAGCAATCCCGCGACCTCGCCCGCATGCTGCGGGAGGCGTTTATGGCGGGGGTTGAGGCGACGCGTGGTGCGTATGTTGGACCATTCGAGTGGGACGCAGACGAATACGCCGCGAAGATCATGGGAGGGCAGAGGTGATGCGCACCACATCGAAATACCGCGGCCACGAGATCGTCCGTCGCAATGGCGAGTTCATCTTCCCGGACACGGGCGAGCCCACGGCGCAGAGCGGCCGGTTCGCCACGTGCGGGCACTGCGGCCAGGCGAACACTCCGGAGGGCCACGACGCCTGCCTTGGCACCATACCCGGCGCGATGAACGCATGCTGCGGGCACGGCGAGACTGACGATGCCTACATCCAGTTCGACGATGGCTCGCGGATCGCGGGCGAGGCGATGTTCGAGTATCTGCGTGGTGCCACCTGTATCTCCATCTCCGATGAGACCGGCCTGATGGACGATGACGTCCTCGAGCTGCTGGATGATGACGAGGGAGGGCAGGGGTGATGGCCGCAACCATGAACCTCGAGGCCGCCCTCGATCGCTACTTCCGCCAGAAGAGGGCCGAGCGCGCCGCCGAGAAGCTGCGGGAGAACGAAATGAAAGTCCGGGCGTTCATCGAGGCGAACTTTCCCGCGGATGCGGAATGGGTGCTGATGTATCCGTGTGAAGGAGGGCAGTCATGATGCGCAAGATCATCGCCAGCCCCGCCAGCGCTCTCCGCGATCGGTATGGGATCATGATCGGCGGTGCGCTCGCAGAATGCCGCCGCATGCTCCACAGCCCCGCCTTCTGGTCCGGCTTCCGGGACGGCTTCACGGCTTGGATGCGGGTGTTCGACATCCCGCCACGCCCGAAGAGGCCAGGGAGGAAGTGATGCAGTTCAATCCAGATCTCATGTCTGTCCGCAAAATCTCAACCGATCGCGGGGCGCAGTATTTCACATCATATTCCGGTATTGATCTCGGTCCTTCGACGGCCTCCGAGCAGGCTGCGTTCGAGCTGTTCGGCAATGACGTTGAGACCTACCCGGGCATTTATGATCGTGAGCTGGAAGCGAGACTGAATGGAATGTCCGCCCACCAGCGCCTCGAGTTCTGCCGCAAGACCCGCGCGCACCACGCGTAACAGCCCCATATCCAATGGGTCTGCTGACGGGGCGAAATCTACATCTATCCGCACCGCCATCAACGGGCACAACATCCGGGGGCCCCAGGCCCCCGCCGGGGGTAATGCGGGGGGGCGGGCGCATTGCGGCGCGTTCGTGCCCCAAAAAGAATTTTCACCACCGCACAACAACAAGCCGGAAAGCGGGACGCGTCGCCGGGCCACATTTTGTGAAAAAGGCCAGGAAATCATGACGAAAGCGAACCCGAACTCAGTCTCCGTGAACGAAGCCTCGCGCTGGATAGGTGTGCGGCGGCAGACCCTGACGGAGTGGTTGATCGCACTCGGGATCGACTACTCCGAAGGCGTCAGTGTCCCAGAGATCTTCAAGGCCAAGATCGAGCACGAGAAGGAGACCGCGGTCCGCAAGGCCCTCGCGCAGGTCGGCGTGGGCGAGGACGGTGAGGGCGCGGGCCAGATCTCGAAGGAGGAGGCGCAGCGCAGGAAGGCCGTCGCCGACGCCATCATCCGCGAGATCGACATGGACGAGCGCATCGGGAAGGTCGTGCCGATTGAGGCGGTCGTCGATCGCGTCGCCGCCCAGTATTCCTCTGCCAGGGAAAAGTTCTTCGCGATACCTACCGGGCTCTCGCAGGAGGTTGCTAACCTCGATGACCCGCAAGTCATCTCGGCCCTCATCCGAGACAAGATCGACGAAGCCCTGGAAGAGCTCGACGCGGAAGCGGCGGGGAGGGTGTCGTGAAAGACATCTACGCCGGCTCCGTCGAGGCGCTCGACCGCGCACTCACCGAGACCCGCAGGTATGCCCTCGCGCCATCACCCCGGAAGTCGTTCCTCGAGTGGGCGACCGACGAGAAGAACGTCAAGCTCTCGATCGAGACGACGGCGCGGCCCGGCAAGTTCAAGCCTTTCGTGTATCAGCGCGGGATCATGGATGCGTTCTCCGACCCGTCCATCCGGATCGTCTCGGTCGTAAAGCCCACCCAGGTCGGATACACCGCGCTCCTCGAGCTCTATGCCGGCTACATGATGGAGCACGATCCATCGAGCATCATCTTCTACATGCCGACCGACGATGACGTTCGCCGTTTCCACGACGATCACTTCATGCCGATGGTCAAGAACGTGCCTCCGCTGCGTGAGATCATGCGGTGGGACGGCGAGTGGAATATCCGCCGCACCGAGCGCGGCAGCCGCATCACGTTCCTCTCCGCCTTCAACGTGAAGAACTTCCAGAGCCACCGGGCCCGGTGCGCGATGATCGACGAGATCTCCTCCGACGCCTACGATCCGAGTGGCAAGACCAAGGAAGACAAGATCAGCGCGGCGATGGAGCGGACGGGCTCCTACCCGAACCGCAAGAACATCCTCGGCGGGACTCCGTCGGTGAAAGGCCGCTGCCGCATATGGTCCTGGTATGAGCGCGGCGATCAGCGCCAGTTCTTCGTCCCCGATCCCGGCACGGGCGAGATGGTCACGATGGAGTTCGGCGACCGGTCGACACCTTACGGGTTGAAATGGAAAGACCGCGACGCGGAGACCGTGGTCTACCGGTTCCCGTCCGGCGTCGAAGTGACGGAGCGCGAGTTCGACCGGGACATCCTTCCGCACGGCGACTGGATCGCGACCGCCGAGGGCGAGCCTGGCCACGCCTCGTTCCGGTTCAATGCACTGATCTCGGACATGCCAGGCGCAGACTGGCCGACCATCGTGCGCAAGTGGCTCAACGCGAAAGACCAGATCCGCGAGAACCCCGGTCCGATGAAGGCGTTCTACAACCACGTCCTGGGGATGCCGTTCGAGGACTTCGAGGCGAAGAAGGGGCTCAAGTCCGTGCATGAGCTCCAGGACCTGCAGGTTTCCTACAAGGCCGAGATCCCGCCTGGCGTGAACTTCGTCACCGCCTCCGTCGACGTCCAGTCCGGGGACGGCGGCTGGTTCGCGGTCAAGGTCGTGGGCTGGGGCTACTACGAGCGCATGCACGTCATCGGATACTGGGAGCTGCGCGGCGCGCCGTTCGACGGCATTCAGGAATGGATGGAGCTTGAGAAGTTTCTGCGCCGGGCGTTCCGGGACGAGGACGGCAAGGAGCATTACATCCAGGCCGCCTCGATCGACTCCGGCGGCGATTATACCCAGGAGGTTTATGACTTCGCCGAGCGGCACGCGCGGCGTAGGTGGTGGGCGATCAAGGGCAAGAACAACGCGAAGGGCAAGCGCTCCGACAGCATCTGGCCGAAGGAGATTTCCGTCACCGCCAAAGGTAAGGTCTACACCGTCGACGTCGACATCTCGAAAGACACGATGTTCCGCCGGCTTCACGGCGACCCCACGGCCCGCAATGCGGTTTCTTTCCCGCTCGAAACCCTGCCGGGTTCTGTGCCTCTCGATGCGGAATACTTCGTCAAGCTGACCCGCGAGCGCAAAGTCTATGTGCCGGGCGGGGCAGGCTTCTACTGGTCGGATCCGCCTGACCAGGAGCCCTGGGACACGATCATCTACAATCACGTCACGCTCCATGGCCTCCGCTCCCTGCCAGGCGGAGAGACCTTCAAGCGGCTGACGGGGCCGGATCCGGAAGACGTGCAGCGCTCCGCAGTGAATAAGGCGAAGCGCGGAGGGATTTCGCGGCCCGCCGATAACCAGCCGGAATCCTCTCCGAAGCAGAAGCCCAAGCCCGCGGCCCGTCCCGCCGTCCGCCGATACGGTGTCCGCAACTTTTGATGCCGGCGCGCCGCCCGACCCTTGGCCACATTTCCAGGGAAACGACAGGGCGAGCAATGGCAATCAGGAATCGGAATTTGGACGACGGTCGCCTCGGCGAGATCCTCGACGAACTCGTTGAGGGGCAGCTCTCCGGCGTGGCCTCCATCACACAGAACGGCGAGACGGTCACGTTCCGCGGCCCGGCGGAGATCGAGCGCCAGATCGTGGCGGTCGAGCGGGAGATCCAGCGCCGCGAAGACCTCGCCGCCGGCATCACCCGCCGCCGCTCCTTTGTCAGCTACCCGCGCACCTCGAAAGGCTGGCACTGATGTCCGAGACGAAGAAGTCCTACCCGAATGTTCGCATGAAGAGCATGAAGGTGACCGGGCCAGGCACCGGCATGATCGGCGTCCGCTCGATGTATGACGCGGCCGGCGGCGGCCGCCGCTCCCAGAGCTTCGAGCACGCGACGGGCTGGTCCATGGAGTATCTCCTGGGCAAGAGCCTCGACAAGGTCCAGCGGCGCGTCCTGCACGAGGTCCGCAACAACCCCATCACCGGGCGCATCGTCGACGTCATCACCCGCTCGACGGTGATGTCGGGACCCAAGCCGAAGATCAAGGATCCCGCGCTCAGGGAGCTCTGGAAGAAGCAGGCGAAGAAGATCGACGCGAACCGCCGTCTGTCTTTCGACGCCATGATCGCCCTGGTCGTGCGCGACGTCGCGACCCGCGGCGAGGCGTTCGTCAGGCTCCGCGATCGCACCATGCAAGATGTCCGGGATGGGATGTGCGCGGTGCCTTTTCAGGTCCAGGTCGTGCCGTCCGAGCAGGTCCCGCTGGCAAAGTCTCCCCTGGTCGAACTCAAGGGAGATGCGGAGTTCCGGTCGGGCATCATCTTCCGCGGCCCTGGTCAGCGTGATGCGTATGTTTTCCTGAAGCGCCATCCCCGCAATGGATCCGGAATCGAAGGGTTGTCGCGCGATGACTTCTCCGTCGTCCCGGCAAGCGCGGTTCTCCATGTCTATCAGGAGCGCGAGCCCGGCCAGCTCCGCGGCGAGCCCTGGCTTGTCCGGTCCATTATCCGGCTGAACGAGCTGGACGAATACATGGACGCCGAGCTCGTGAAGAAGAAGTTCGCGGCCAAGATGACGACCTTCTACATGGCACCGGAAAACAAGGTGTCGGGCGCGGAGATCCTTTCGGGCCCCGACGACGAGGCGGAGGTCGTCGAGGACGAGTTCGTCCCCAGCCAGATCGACGCCGGCGCTGGGGTCACGGTTCCGCCTGGCTGGAAGATCGAGACGCCCCGGCCGCACGAGGTCGGCGGAGACTTCTCCGTTTTCGTCCGCCAGGTGATCTCCGAGGCATGCATGGCGGCCCACGCGCCCTATGAGCTCGTCACCGGCGACTTCAGCCAGACCGCCGAGCGCGCCCTGCGCTACTACAACAAGGCGATCTACGAGCCTGTCCTGCAGGCGCGCCGCGAGATGGTCGAGAGCCAGTTCATGAACCCGGTCTTCCGGAAGTTCGTCCAGGCCGCCGTCGAGTCCGGGAAATGGACGCCGCCGGCCGGTGAGAGCTGGGAAGACCACGCCGACATCGAATGGTCTTGGCAGCCGATCCCGCACCTTCAGCCTCTGCAGGAGATCAACGCGAAAATCGCGGCCGCCAAGAACGGGATGAAGTCCATCTCCGGCGCCATCCGCGAGCTTGGCTATGACCCGGACGAGGTCGCCCAGGAACTCCGTGAGGACATGGAGCGGTTCAAGGGCCTTCCGGTCGACATGTGGCTCAACGCGCAGGCAGCGGCAGCGAAGAAATCGGAAAACGGCGGCGAGTGAGCGCGCCGCCCGATGCCGGGCCACATTTTCACGGAAACAGAGGAACGAGCATGTCCGACGATATCAAAACTCAGGGTCTCAAGGGGCAGGTGCCCTTCACCTTCGCCTTCCTGGACACGAGCGATGACACGGTGATCCGTGCCAAGATCGAAGGGCCGATCGGTTTCCGTTTCAAGGATGAGGACGGCTCGTGGGTCGGCGAGACCTCGGCGAGCTTCCTGAACGCGGTCAATGAGCGCGTCGCTGCAAACCCCAATGCGAAGTGGCTGGAGGTCGACCTCAACTCGCCCGGCGGCCTTTTCAATGAAGCCGTCGCGATCAAGACCGGGTTGGAATCCCTGGGCATCAAGGTCCGCTATCGCACGACCTCCCTGTCAGCCTCCGCCGGGGCTTACTTGGCCGTGACTGGCGACGAGCATTTCATCGCTGAGGACGCCTCCATGATGGTTCACGAAGCCAGCGGCGGCGGATACGGCACCGCGAAGAAGCTTGAGTCGAGCCTCGAGGGCATCCGCCAGATCGACGGCATCATGATCAAGCGCTTCGCCCAGAAGTCCGGCAAGTCCGAGGACGATATCCGCGCTCTAATCGACGGCAAGGACTACTGGATGACCGGCCTCGATGCCGTCGCGATGCGGTTCGCTGACGGCCTGATCGATCCCCAGAATGTCACCGCCTGCGCGGATATCGAGGAGCTGCAGGCCCTGAACGCTCCCGAGGATGTCATCGCGAAGGCCCAGGCTGCCGCCGACGGGACGGGCGAGACCGGCGAGACGCAAACGGACCCGGAGGTCACCATCGATCCCGCTCCTGCTGAGGTCACCGATCCCGAGACTGGGGCTGACTATGACGCCCTCTCCGAAGAGGCTCAGGCCGCAATCGTGACCGCATGCAAGCTGTTCGGGAAAGAGGACCAGGCGACCGCGTTCATCACCGCCAAGGCCTCTCTCGACGATGTGCGTGACGCCCTCTTCGAGGCCCGCGCGCAGGAAGACAAGAAGACCGAAATCGACAACCGAATTCCGACGGCCGGCGCGCCTGACGAAAGCGCGGTGGCGGCCCATTACCGGGCCGGCAAGTCCGCAATCCAGGCGCTCAACGCGCAGACAATCAAGTAAACAGAGGAAGAGCAGAAGATGTTTCTTTTCGACACCGCCGGCTTCAACGCGACGCAGCTCACCACGCGCGCCAACGACGCCAAGCGTTTTCCCTTCATGGAGACCCTCGCGCGGCGTCTCTATGCCGTCAACTCGATCACCGGCCACACGGCGCAGATCGACCGCGAGAAGTTCGGCGTCCAGCTCCTGGGCTCGACCGCGCGCGGCGCAACTGCAGCTGCCACCGCTTCCCAGCGCAGCCGGAACACCTTTCCGGTGAACTCCGTCAAGATCGGTGACCGCGCCGTCGTGACGCCCGCCGAAATGGACGGTGTCCGCATGACCGGCCTTCAGGCCGGCGCCGAGATCTCCCTCGAGACCATGGAGAACCTGGTCGATAAGGAACTCGCCGAGAAGTTCGGCAACATGGACTACACG
>CAYNKL010000138.1:0-4024 GCA_964397775.1 uncultured Rhodobacterales bacterium
AGGCGGTCGAGGCGCCATGAAGCATGAGAACTTGGGCGGCGGCGTGGACGGCGACGACCAAGGCCAAGGCCCAGAGCTTACCCATCGCGCCTGAGCCACCTGGGCTGCGGCGACATCCAGCCGACCAGTCCGAAAAGGAAGATCATTCCTGCCATCCCGGCCAGGAGCCAGTTCGGGATCTCGTTCACGACGACGGTCTCGACCCGATCGGCATTCACCGTGCGCTCGTCGGCGGAGGTGCGGTTGTCCTGTTGAAGGGTTTCGAACGCAGAGTCGCGAACCACCGGCGCGACCTCGATGTCGGTCACGCGGGAGTCCCCGACGGTCGAGCGCGAGTTACTCTTCCCGGCCTGCACATCCGCAGAAAGGGATGGCCCACCGTCAACGCCCAGAGCGGCTCCGGCGACGGACTTGACCGCCGCCCCGCCGAGGCCGGTGCAGCCGGCCAGGCTGAGGGCCAGGATGAGGACCAGGATGAGGACCAGGGCGCGCATCACTGAAGCAGCCCAGAGAACACAATGGGGCCGACGGTGATCAGGATCGCCCATGCGACCCCGACCAGGAAGATCTTCCCCTCCTCTCTCAGCTCGTCCCGCAGCGGCCGCTTATGGTCAAGATCCAGGACCTTACGCATCATCGCGAGGTCCCTTCTCCGCTTCCTTCTTCGAGGCCTCGGCGAACGTCTTGGCGATCCACTGGACCGCTTCCGGTGTATGCTTGACGATGACGGCGAGAACACCGGCACCCGAAGTCCCGATCGAGAAGGCGATGGCGCGCGCAACCGACCAGAAAACACCGTCGTCCGCGCCACCGCCGTAGACATACTTCATGATGAGGAAGGTCAGTGCCTGCGCGAGCGCGCCGGCGAGGATTCCTCCAAGAAACCCGGTCTTGAGCGTCGTGAGGATGTCCTGCTTCAGGCGGCGACCACGAACCATGCCGCCGAGAAAGCCGGATGCGAAAAGCGCGGAATGGCCGCTGGCTGTGTAGGCTACGAAGCTGAGAGCGCCCATGGCGATCCAGACGATGAGATCAACCATCAACAACACTCCTGATCGCCTGGTAGATCGCCTCGGCCAGCTCCTGTTTGCGTTCATCAGCCCGGCGGCAGTCGTCGGGGTTGCTCCCGAAATAGGGCTCCAGCAGAACCGCAGGCGCGCGACCAGAGACCAGCGACAGATACCCCCTGCCCTTCCTCGACCTGTTCCGGATCTTCACGCCGCGATCGCGCAGTCCGAGCGTCTCGACCATCGCGGCTTGGATCGCGTGTGCGAAGCGCAGCGACCCTGCCGACCCGCTCGAAAAGGTCTCGGTGCCGGACGCTCGCGGCGACGCGGCGTTGAAGTGATGCTCGATGGTGAGGTCGCAGCCCCAGGCATCGACGCGGTCATATACGTCTGCGATCGAAGCCGAGTAGCTGAGAGATGGGTCGATATGGAAGATCTCGAAAATCTCGGGATCGAGCTTCCAGATCCGCGCCGCCAGATCGCGATTCCACGTGTATTCCTGAACGCCGTCAGTGCAGCGCGCGGCGCCCTCGTCGCCCCTGTCGTGTCCGATGATGAGCGCGACGCGCATGACCACATTCCCTTGTCTTTCTCAGGGAAAATGTGGCCCGGGGGCGTGCGTCGCGCCGCGTTACTTGATCTCCACCATGGTCACGACAGGCGCAGTAAGGGCCATTCCGAGTTTCCAGTCCGCGTCGAGATCGTCGGTATGGAACAAGTCCCCGGAACCGTCGACGTAGCCGAAGATCCGTCCACTGTCGGTCGCGAAGATACGCCGCGAGAGCGAAGTCGTGGATGCCGGCATGTCCTTCTTGTCGAGCCAGGAGGTTGCCGGGTCGCGGAGAGACGTCGGATCGGACAGGCTGACCGCTCCGCCCGGTGATGTGTGCAGCCAGCGCAGCCGGCGAGGATCCGGCGCGACATGACCCGGCTCAGGCAGAGGCAGCATCTCGACGTTGCTCCCGGCACCCTTTGCGAGCCTCACCATTCGCCCATCCTCCAGGACCGCAGCGGCGACCGGGATGCCAGAGCCAGGCAAAGGCTTCAGCGGAAAGAGTTGAACCACCGGGCTCTCCAGCTGCTCGATGGCGAAGGTCTCGCCGCCATCGTCGGAGAACGCCACTGACGCACCAGCCGCGGCCACGATCATGTCCCCTTCAGCGGCCAGAAGATCGGCGAGGAGCGGTGCCTCGCCGAGGTAGCTCTCAGCGCCGCCGTAAACCGCCCAGATCTTCGTGTCCGTCGCCACGATGTGCCGGCGAGACCCGAAGTTGCGGCAGATTGCGCGGACATTCCCCGGCACGTCTCGGGCGAGCTCCGCCTTCACGTCGTCGAAATAGACGGGCCCATCCTTGCCGCGCAGGATGATCTCGAGAGGCGACCCGACACTCGCGGGAATCTCGAGGGAGACGGTGTGCCAGCGTTCTGTTCCGGGGATGGTCACAACCTGGGAATAGCCAGTCGGCGTGAAGTCATCGGGACTTAGAGAAACGGATCCAGACTGAGACTCGACAATCTTGTAGCTGTAGCTGTCGTTAATGTAGGAGATCGGGCCCCGCCAGCCTTGCGGGACGTATAGCGTGAACGACAAGCCTCTCGCGGCGTTGGTGATCTCGATCTCTGTGTCCTGAAGGAAGCGCAGCGATGTGTAGCCGAGGAGCTCCGTCTGCGCGGTCTTGCTGCCCGGGAATGTCCGGCTGACGCCTCCTTGCCAATGTCCCACACCCTCGCTGTCGCGGAAGCGGAAGTTGAACCTCTCGTATCCGGCGATCAGGTCGATCTTGCCTTCCGCGTATTCCACCCGGTCTATGAGATCGGTTCCCGCTCCTGATATGCGCAGAAGAGCGAGGCTGTCGCTGGAGATGTTGTAGTTGACCACTGTGGCCGGAACCTGAACGTCAGGCAGGCTGTAGGATTGTCCGTCCCACCCACTCCGAACCTCGACCTCAGCGGTCGAGGCGAGCTCGGTGTAGACTCGCGCCGAAAGAGAGATTGTCCCGCTGTTCATGGCCGGCAGATCAAGCGATTGAACGACCTCGAAGTCCACGCCGGCCAGATCACTGGTCAGGTAGAACTGCCCGCCCTGCTGCGGCGGCTGAACCGTGTCCAGAACGAGGGGCAAGGTGCCGGACATGAGCGACCAGCCTGTCAAATCCCCGGCCTCGAAATCGCCGTTCACGATCGGGAGCGCCGTCCGGTCGATGCGCCCGAACCGCATCTCCCGCCAGCTGTCATAGTCATACGAGAGATACGCCTGCCCGATCGAGGTGCGCACGATCACCCCCTCGCTGACCAGGGGCGAGATATCGACCGAATTCCCCGGCGCGCCGTAGAGCTTCCACGTGTGCCCGCCGTTTCTCGAAAGTGAAACCGCGCCATCATGCAGAGCGACCAGGTATCCGGTGCCGATCACGGGGGTTTCCGGCAGCAGCGGCTCGCCAGTCTCTGGGTCGGTGTAGTCGTTCTCGGGCGGCTGCGTGTCGTCTTCGCCGGGCCCGGGCTCGTCCGGGTCGTTCGGATCCGGCTCTGGGTCCGTGGCATCGGGATCCTTCGCTATCGGATCAGCCGCGGCGACTGCGGCGTGCGTGACGGCTGCCCACCATTCTCCCGTGCGCTCATTGTAGCGGAGCGTGAATCTGTCTGCAGTTCCCGCCGGCCGCGGGTTCTCTGGCGGCCCCTGGATTTCGCCGAGCGCAGCAGGATCCCCTGCCAGCTCGTATCCTACGCGGCCCCAGATCACACCCGCGGGCCAGGTTACATTGACCTCGGCGGCATGGAAGATCACCACCTCGACATTCGCTTCGCGCGTCCTGGCCTCGCCATCCGGATGGACTTGCGCCGCCGGGACTGCCGGAGTTTTCGCAAGGGAGATCGCCAGGTCGGCGCTCGCGCGCAGCATATACCTGGACGCAAGGCCCGGATCGATTGCGCCGTCATCCTCCCGATAGATCAGCGTGCGGAACTCGGTCGTGTGCTCTTCCTTATGGCGGATCTATCGGGAGGATGACGGCGCAATC
>CAYNKL010000138.1:4034-11513 GCA_964397775.1 uncultured Rhodobacterales bacterium
TCCTGTCCGGCGTCGGTGACGTGCGGAGGGCCAGACCGGTAAGCTGACCCGCCACGGATGATGATCGGCTCGGCGGCGCGCACCTCCCCGGTGGGCTCGGCACTGTGCCCGGCGCTGGAGGGTGCTTCATCGGCCAGGATCTTCGTGGAGAGCGTCATGTAAGGATCACTTGCTTGGGGATTGATACGAAACCGGAAATAGGGACAGTGATTTCCTGTTCAAAATCGGATGCTGGCGCGCCCTGGGGGCGGATCTCGATGAATGTCTCCGGGACATCCTGGCCGTCGGAATAGGGCCCGGACTGATCTGCGTATTCGTTGTGGACCTCGACGTCGACGCGAGACCAGGCGACGGGAACATCTCCTTCCGGATCTTCGATGGCGACTTCGGACGCGAGGCCGTTCCCGGCGGCGCAGGCGAGAGTGACGGAAGCGAAACGCCGGCCGCTGGACCAGTGCAGGGAATAAGAGACGACACGTCCGGTCGCTGATCCTCCGATGAGATCGGGGCTTTCGACGGTCGCGGTGCAGTCATGCGTCAGCAGGTCAGGGTCCGGCATCGCGCAGTCGAAGGAAACGAGCACAGAACGGGCAGCGTAGCGCAGCCGGGCACGCAGCCGCTCGACGGCGTGCGCAATCGCTGCCTGGCCGCGATCAGTCTTGAAGAACGACCCGATGCGGCGGCTGGAGATGTAGGAAGGCTCGCCGAGAATGCGCCAGTCCGAGGGGTTCAGGCGGTCTCCGGAATAATGATCCTGACGCGTCTCCAGGAGCCGCCCTCCGTCGACCACTTGATCGCCTTCCGAGTATTCCGTGTCAGGCGCCCATGCGCGGGCGCTGGACCTTGCCGAGATGTCGCCCAGCTTGATCGTCTCGACCTCTGTCTCGCCCGCATGAGCGATCTCCTGGACACCGGCTGACAGGGTGACGGTGCAGCGCTCCTTGCGACGAACCTCGAACCGCTGCTCGATGTCGAGCTCACAGGAGAATGCGCGCTTCTCCGCTTTCCGAGGATCAGTCCCGGCGGCGGCCCAGCCGGGATCGAACTGCAGGACGCCAAGCTCGTATTCGGACGACAGCTCTTCGCGCTCATCTTCGTGCTCGGTCAGGCTTGATTGCACGACCGTGGCACCTCCCCCGAGCGCCGCACCCTCGGACGGCCAGTTTGCGGCCAGCTCCGAGTGGGTCATGGTCTCAAACCGGCCGATGCGCCCGCCCAGGCTGTGCTGCTGGACGTTGAGCTGCTTCCACTCAACCTCAAGCTCGAGGGACGCCGAGGCAGGGATCGCCTCGTCCGCCTCGACATCGAGGGTCCCTTTCAGGGGCGTGAGGGTGAGCGCGGGCGCAGACCCGATCGGGTCGACGACGGACAGGGAGTTATCCGTGCGACTCCATGCCGGAACCTTGCCGTGCCCAGCCAGGACCTCGGACAGGTCGTCCTTGTTCGAAAACAGGGGATCCCAATGCGGCGGCCCCTTGAGAGCTTCCGCCGCGGCGACCTTCTGCGCCTCCGCGTCGGCCGGCCTGCCGATGGCCTCGAGGCGGTATATCCCGCCGACGAGCCCGCGCGGACTGACCGAGAGTTCTCCATGGAAGAGATGCTTGCCGTCTTCGGAGATGTGGAGCCACTTTCCGGGGATCGCCGCTCGCGGATTGCGAAGCTCCAGCTCGGCGATCGCGTATTCGGACTCGGCCTGCGGGATGGCGAGGCCCAGCACGTCGAGATCCTGCCGCGAGTGGATCTCAGCGTCGAATGCCTCGGGATTTTCCGTGACGGCGAAGTAGAGCAAGGATCATTCCTCCTGGTGCGCGACCCAGGACTGGGTCTCCTCCTGCCAGGAATATGTGGCTCCGTCGTCGGGCATGGGCACGGGCGGCTGCCAGGTGCCGGTGGAGTCGAGGGTCCAGGAGGCATACGGCTGAGGCTCGATGAAGAGGTCGAGTTCGGCATGGTAGAGCATGCCGGGGGCGGCGTAGCGGCCGCGGATGTTGTTGTTGTAGCTGGTCTGGAGCCAGGTTCCGCCGAGCCTGAGATCGCCTGCGAGGTATTCTTGGCCGCGGTGTTCCTGATCGTCGGGGACGACAAGGACGCGGAGGACATCATTTTCGGGAGAGATTTCTGCGAAGTGTGCCATGTGAGAGTGCCCTTACGCTATGCGGTAGCGAATGATGACGATGCCGGAGCCGCCATTTTGACCTGCACCGCCCCCGCCATTCCCGGTATTCGGAGCGCCGGGCTCCGAAGATGCGCCACCGTCACCTCCAATTCCACCGGCGACTTCACCTGCTCCCGCACCGCCAGCCGCAAAAGTAAGCTCACCGGCCGCCGATACTTTCGGAACTCCGGAGCCGCCGCTACCGCCTACCCCCGTCGCCCCATCAGCATCGCCGCCAGGTCCGCCCGCACCGCCGCCACCGCCGCTCGCCCAATATCCGTCGTGCAAATTTCCGCCGAGACCGCCGCTCGAGCCCTGCCCTTCGAGCCCTGTGCCAGGAGTTCGATTATCCCAGTGCGAATACTCTCCAGAGCAACCACCGCCACCAGAGGCGCCGTTCCGATACGGGTTGAGCGAGTTGTAATATCCGCCACCGCCGCCACCGCCGTAGGCGCGTGCGAGACTGCCGAAGGTCGTGTCATTTCCAGACCGGCCATGCCTTCCTGTTCCAGACCCGGAGCCAGCAGATCCCCCGGCTCCGATGGCAACCGGCCAAACCCCTTGCTCGAGGCGCATGAGGACTGCACGGCCGAGATTAAGCACCCCGCCACCGCCGCCTCCACCACCAGGCCTCCAGTTGCCGCCGCCTCCGCCCCCAGCAACAAGGAAAAGCTCGGCGAGCCCGGGCTTTGAGACTGTGAGAGCGCTGGTCGAAAGAAACCGATGCTCCCGCCACTTCACCCCATCATCGTCGACGTAATCCGTGACAATCCCGCCCGTCGCCTCGACGACCTCCTCCGGCAGCACCGGGGCATCCGAAAACTCCGCATCAATCTCCTCGAACGAAAGCGACCACCCGCTCGACCTCCCGCGCCATTCTGTCTCCTGGAGCGAGTTCTGGGTCAGCATGACGGACATGACGGGCCGGTATTCGACATAGCCGCCGACCAGCCGCACCGAGCCCTCCACGGCTTCGCGCGAGGGCGTCGTGCCAGGCTCTTTCAGCACCACGGGCAGCTCGACCGTGAAGGCCATGCCCGGCCACAGGTTGGCCAGGCCGGGCAGCTGCACGCCGCCGCCGCAGGAGAGCGTCAGCGCGTATTTCCGGAAGCGGCTGTCTCCGAGATCGATCAGGTTCCCGTTCACGTCCCGTGCGAGATGCGCCGAGTCCGCGATCGGGCTCAGGTCGCAGTCGATGAAGGTCCCGGAGTTCGCCGGGAAGGGAATCTCCGTCCCGCTCGGCTGCTTGATCAGGCGAAGAGTGGTTTCTGGTGTGGTCATGTCAGTATCTCTTCCGGGTGAATGCAGGGGAGCGGATGGACTTGGTCAGTGCGCGCTTGCGCATGTCGCGCGTCAGTCTGTCGGCCGTGTCGGCATCGAACTGGCCCTCGTAGACGCCGTCCGGCCCCTGGATGGGCAGCGTGATCATCTCGCCGCGAGAGGGCGTGCCAGCCGCAGCCATGGCCGCCGGGATCGCGCCGAACGACGGAGGCATCACCATCTGGTTGATGGCGTTCATGAAGTCGTGGCCCCAGTAGTTGGTGGCGCGCGCCGTGATGACACTCTCGCCGCGGGAGAGCCGCGCAAGGATGCTGTCGGAGGTGGCTGTGCCGGGGCCCTGAAGGCCGATGACGCCGGTGGCGAACCCCGGAAGGTCCACCCCAACGGCCTCGGCGCCGCGGACAATTGCCCCTACCGGGGTCGCATACTTGATGACCTTCTTCGCCAGCTCCAGTGCGGCTTTGAATGGCGATACCAGCGCGTCGGAGAACCAGTCCTTGATCGAGGCGATGCCGCCCTTGAGGAACGCGACGATCTCGTCCCACCAGGTGTAAATCGCCGCGCCGGCGCCGACGATGGCCGCGCCGATCGCAACGGGAATAGCCCCGACCGTGCCGACCAGTATGCCGACGGCAAGAACGGCCGCGCGAATGAAGCCCATGAACTTCCCGAAGAGAGCTCCTGCCCCGAAAAAGGCCGCAACCTTCACGGTCGCCGCGGCGATGGCAATGAAGGCCGTGACGATCGGACCAATCGCGCCGCCGAGCAGAACCGCCCCAACGGCAATCTTGCCCCAAGTCGGTCCCATCTTCTCGAGAGTTCCCAGGATCGCCTGGAGAGCCGGAAACACCATGTTGACCAGGACAGAGCCGGTCGTCTTGCTCAGGCTGGCCAGCTGAAGCACCCAGCCGTTCTCGACGTCCGAGTCCCGCCCTTCAAGGATCGCCACGAAGTCGCGGAAGACAGACAGAACCTTGTCGCCGACGACGCCGGCCAGGGAGACCAGGCTGTCCCGGTTCTCGATAACCTTCCCTGTCAGGGTGTCGAAGACATCAGCGAATGCCCCGAACAGCGGGCGGGACGCCTGACGGCGAACAGCGATGATGGATCGGCCAAGCGTGTCCAGGTTGTCATTGAAGCGGATAGCGGCCGCGCCTGTCTCGGAATCCAGGGTGATGCCGAGCTGCCCAGCGAGATCGCGGTATTGCCGGATGCCCTCGATCCCGATGTTGAGCAGTGGCGCCATCTCAGGGCCCGTGCGCTGACCGAAGATCTCGGCGGCAGCGCTCAGTTGCTCGAACTCATCATCCATCCCAGCCAGGACAGAGATGGCATTCTCGAAGATCTCCGACTGATCCAGCATCGCGCCGCCGGCATCCCGGGTCGCAACGCCGAGCGCGTTCACCGCGCCCTCGTCCTTCTCGATCGCCTCCCGCATCTTGCGGAAAGCCTTGGAGAGCTGCTCCGTCGACAGGTCCGCCTGCTCGGCGGCGAGAGAGTAGCCGGTCAGGAGCTCCAGGGCGACGCCAGTCCGCTCGGAAAGCTTGAAGAGCGCATCGTCCGCCTCGGCGGCGGACTTGATCGAACGGAATGCCAAGCCGCCGGCGACTCCGGCGCCTGCGAGAGCGGCGCCGCCGATCTTGGCCGCGCCCGCGCCCAGCTTGCGGATCCGCCCCGAGAAGCGGTTGAGGCGGTCCTCAATGCGCCGCAGAGGGGCCAGCCAGGCGTCCTCTGTGTTCGCGGCCGTCAGGCGCGCCCATCGATCGGTCTTCTGCGCCAGCTTTTCCTGTGCGCGGACGACGTCGCCCTGGGTCGCCTTGCCCTCGGCGGCGGCCTTCTTGACGGTCTCGACCGCGGCCTCGAGCTGCTTGATCTGTGCATCGGCGGCCGCCTCGGACGTGATGCCGAGCTTGCGCATGGCCGCATCGGCTTCCTTGGTGTCATCGGCCACGCCTTTGCCGACCCCGCTGACCTTATCCTGAGCCTGCTTGGCGGCCTTCTCAGCGCCCTCGAGGGTATCCTCAAGGCCCACGATCTCCTTGACGGCGTCACGTGTGTCCGCGTCGAAGAGGAGTCGGAGGATCTTGCTACCCTTGCTGGCCATGTTCGAGGGTCTTTCTCAGTTTCTCATCGGCTTTCTTGTCCGCGTGATGCGCGGCCCTGGTGATCGAGTATTCGGCGAGGAGACGGCGGCGGTATCGCTCATCGGCCAGTTGCAGCTCCGCCATGGCCTGCTTGGGCGTCAGGTCGAGCGGGTCCTCGATGCCGTTCTCGCGCAGGAAGTCGAAAGCGCGGGCCCAGGCGTCGTTCAGTCCCTGGAATCCAGGCCGAGAGCCGCGGACCACTTCTCGCCCTCGGCCACTGCCTTTCCCAGGCGGTCGCTCGGGAGGGAGATTTCCAGGAGGGCGAGGACGATCTCTACCTCGTCCATTGCGGTCAGGGGCGCGTTTGCGGCCGTGCCGGGCTCGGACTTGGTCGCCCGGTCGAGAATATCGTTGATCGCCTCCTCGCCGGCACCAAGAACGACCTCACGGATGCCCTCGATGCGCTTTTCGGCCGGGAGAGCCTGGATGTCCTTGGCGATGCCGATATGCTTGCCGATGACGCCGAGGATGTCGCGCCAGCGCATCGCATGGACTTCGACGCTGCCGCCGGAGAGTTTCACGGTGCGAGATTGGGAAACGAGATCGAGGAGGCTCATGTTCTGTTCTTTCCTTCTGCCATTTCCCTGAAAATGTGGCCCGGCCCTGCCCGCCGCGCTCCCGAACGAAAAAGGGCCGCCCCGAAGGACGGCCCCGATTTCGGGCAAGGCGAAGGACAGGAGGATCAGCCCGAAATGTGCGTGACGATTCCGAAGGGAGCCGCGGTGTTGTTGTGGTTGTAGAGCGCCTTCCCTTCCAGCTCGATCGTCTGGAACTCGGCGTCCTGGGCGATGAAGTCGGTCGCGCCGGAAGGAGACAGTGAGACCAGGACTTCTTCGACCAGGGCTTGCGGGCCGTCATTGGTCGGGATGCAGGTCAGGATGATCTCGGTGCCCTGGGTGCGCTTCAGCAGGTCCAGCGTGGTCATGTTGTCGCCGGCAGTGATCTCGGCGAGATCGTAGGTGCCCGAAGCCGTCGCGGGGGCAGCTTCCAGCCAGATGACGTAGCCAGTCTTGGCATCCAGGCGATAGTGCGTGCCCTCGACCAGATCGTTGGCCAGATCGTCCTGGATGGAGACATTTGTGGCGCGCTTACCGGCCAGCTTCGTGATCTGGCCCGGGACGATGTTACTCTCGGAGATGATGAGCCCGGACTCGGCGGCCTGGGTCAGCTCGACCGTGTCCGCAAGGAGCTTCATTGCCAGGTTGCGGGCCGTGAACTCATCGAGAACCACGGTCACGTTCGCGCCCACGGTGGTCGTGCGCGTCTTCACCAAGACATCGGCCCCAGTGTTGTTGTTGCGAAGCTCGACCTCTTCGACGGTCGGCTCGTAGGAAAAGGTCCTGGTCAGTCCCAGGGCGGAGGCGCGGGCCTCGGTCGGCTTGCGGCCGTAGAGCTGGCCGGTGAGGATGGTGGCGTTGTCGCCGTTGGGCATAAAGCTCATGTCACGCGTCTCCGTTCGTTTCCTTGAAAATGTGGCCGCAGGGGGCTGTGCGCGCCGCTCACCGCTTGAATGTCAGCCCGAGGTCGATGAAGAATCCCGAGATCTGCGGGTCAGCTGACGGCGAGGTCATGTTGCGCTCGATCTCCGGCAAGCTGCCGTGCGCGAGCATCCCCATTACGGGCGAGCTGAAGAAGGCGCTGCGGAACTCGGACCAGAGCCGGACATTCTCCGCGCGCATCGCCGCCGGGGCGCCTCCCGCCTGGTAGAACTCGATCTGCGGCATAGCCGTCCAATACCGGCCGCAGGTCTCGAGGCGCGCGCCATCCGCGGGTGCCATGACCTCGACGCCTGAACGCACGACAAACCGCGGGCATTCCTTTTCATTGACGGGAACTGGCCGGTCCAGCTCGGTGTCGACGCCCAGGCCCTCGCAGATTGCGACCAGCGCCTGCAGGATC
>CAYNKL010000139.1:0-11500 GCA_964397775.1 uncultured Rhodobacterales bacterium
ACGGCGTGCTCATCGAAGCCTTTGTCGAAGCACCCTACGACCGTCTGCTGACCTCGAATACGCGCTTCTGGGATACCTCGGGCATATCTGTCTCGCTGGGGGCAGGGGGCGTCTCGCTCGATTTCTCTTCGCTGGCCTCGCTCGTCGAGGGCGGGATCAGCTTCGGGACACTGGTATCTGGTGGCGAGGCCGTCGAGCCCGGCCACTCATATCAGTTGTATTCGGACGAAGAGGAGGCCCGTGCGAGCCTGATCAATGACCCCTCCGCCCGCACGCTCCGGGTTCTGGCGGTCTTCGACGGGGCCGTCAGCGGGCTTACCGAAGGAACCGCTGTGCGCTTCCGAGGGCTGCCGGTGGGCGAGGTCTCGGACATCACCATGGTTGCCGCGGACCAGGGCGGCCGGAAGGTCGTGACACTCAATGCGATACTCGCGCTGTCACCTGCACGACTGGGTCTCGGCGAGGATGCCTCCACGGATGAGGCCCTTGGTCTGCTGAGCGACTACGTGGACCAGGGACTGCGCGCGCGGCTCACGTCGGCCAGCATCCTGTCCGGCAACCTCGTCGTCGAGCTCGTTGAATTGCCGGATGCAGACCCCGCTTCCATCGTCACCGAAGGAGACGGCCCGCCACGGTTGCCGACCGCAGATTCCGAGCTTTCCGATTTCAATGCGACCGCCGAGGGCGTCTTCAAGCGCATCAACGCGCTGCCGATCGAGGAGCTGCTGAACTCCGGCCAGCGTCTGCTGAACTCGGTGACTGCTCTTGTCAACGACGAGGCGACCCAAGCTGCCATTCCTGAGCTGACGGCAACACTTGCAGAGGCCAGGACCGTCATGCCGGAACTCAAGTCGACGCTTGAGGAGGCAAGGGCCACGCTCGCGGAAACCCGGCAGATCGCCGTGGAGCTTCACGAGGGCGGGGCAACCGAAGCGGTCAACAGCGCGTTGGATTCTGCCGTGAACGCAGCCGACGCCGTTGAGGCCGCGGCCGGAGCGCTGCCGCCCCTGGTCGATCGGCTTGACGCGCTGGCGACACGAACCGAGGCCGTGGTGAGCAGCTATGGCGACAATTCGCGTCTTCTGACCGGTGTCCTCTCGACACTGCGCGATGTCAGCGAGGCGGCCAACACCATACGTTCGCTGGCAAGAATGCTTCAGCGCAATCCTAACTCGCTAATCATAGGGCGGTAACATGAAGATCAGAGCACTCTCGAGCATCCTGATGATCGCGGCCCTGGCTGCCTGCGGCGACGGTGGAGGCCCGCGCTATCTGGTCGAATCCCCGCCCTCCGATCTCAGGGTGCGTTCCGCAGTTGACACGCTGCTGGTGCGAACGGTCTCGCTTCCGGTCTATGCTGCCGACGAGGAAATCGCCTTCCAGGATGACGACGGGGTGATCCAGACGACCAATCTCGGGCTCTGGGCTGATGATCCTGAGCGGGCGACAACCCTGACGATCACGCGGCACCTGAACGCCATGTCTTCGGCGAAGGTCGCGTCCGAGCCCTGGCCGCTGCCGCAACCGCCCGAAGGTGTCGCGGACATCCGGATCGAGAACTTCATCGCGACCAACGCTGGGACCTTCCGGATCTCGGGCCAGTACTTCATGGGCTCCGAGCAGCCGCAACCCGAGATCAACTTCGACAAACCGGACGAGCAGCCTCGCCAGCTTCCGGCCCCCTTGCCCGACCGGGCCAAGATCTTCGACATCTCGGTGGCGCTTGTTGGCGAAGGCCCTGCCGCCATCGCCACGGCGCAGGCCGCCGCGCTGACGCGGCTCTCGGAACAGATGGCGCGGGATCTGGCGCGCTGACTTGATCGGGGCGGCTAAGGCCGCCCGTCCTGCACCAGCCCATCGGGTGCGCTCGTTCCCTGCGATAGCAACCAATCCCGAAAGATGCGGGCCTTTTCGGGCGCGCGCGGATGGGTCGTCAGGAAAAAACTCTCGGGCGAGGGGATGCTGTCGGGAACGAGAACCGAAAGCCTGCCCTGTTCGATCAGCGGGTGGACAAGCCCCTCCCATCCAAGCACCGCGCCCGCGCTGTCCTGGGCCAGTTGCAGCGCGATCATGTAGTTGTTGACTGTCAGTCTGCGGCCGGTCGGTGCGGCCAGCCCTAGGGTGCTGAACCAATCGGTCCACCCCGTCCATCTGGCCTCTTCCCCGGACATGTGGATCAGCGGCGCGCGCAGCAGGTCGGCGGGCGTCTTGATACCCTGCCGCTCGGCGTAGCCGGGCGCGCCGACGGCGAGGATCCTGTCGCGGAAGAGCAGGCTGTGATCGCCGCCGTCGTCGGGCAAGGTGCCGTACCGGATGGCCAAGTCGGGGCGGCCCGAGGTCGTCGCGACATCGCTGACGATCTGCGACACGACGATGTCCGGATGGCTCTGCCAGAACGCGGAAAGCCGCGGTGTGAGCCAGAAGGCGCTCATCGCGGTGGTGGCCTGAATCGTCACGTCGGCGGCATCGGGACGGCCCCGAAGCTCCTGCACGGCGTCGGAGATGGATTCCAGCCCCCGTTGCAGTGCCACGAAGAGCCAGGCCCCCGCCTCGGTCAGTTCGACGCCGCGGTACTGTCGGGTGAAGAGCGAGGTGGAGAGTTCGGATTCGAGTGCCTTGATCTGGTGACTCACCGCCGCGGGGGTCACGTTCAGCTCTGACGCGGCTGACTTGAAGCTCAGATTCCGGGCAGCCGCTTCGAAGCAAAGCAGCGCGGTCATCGAGGGAAGGTCGTAGGGGCGGGACATGGCGTCGCGTTTGCTCCGGCGAGAGTCGGAATTGGAATGAGTTTAGTTCATCTAATCCGAATTGAAAATTTGTGCCATTGCGCAGCGCATTAATGGCCCGCAATGCATCAGGTCAAGTAATGCCTCTTGCCGGGAGCCTTCCCCCATGGACTTTTCCCTGACTGACCTGCTCGCGCGCCGCCAGCCCGGTTACTCGCTGGAGCGGCCCTTCTATACCGACCCCGATATCTATCAGCAGGACCTGGATCAGATATTCTATCGCGAATGGCTCTTCGCGATCCCGGCGGCGCAGCTGACCAAGACCGGTGCCTTCGCTCGGCTTCAGATCGGCGCCTACAACGTGATCCTGGTCAAGGGGGCCGACGGCGAGATCCGTGGCTTCCACAACTCCTGTCGGCACCGCGGTTCGGTGCTTTGCCACAACAATTCGGGCCAGGTGGCCAAGCTTGTCTGCCCCTACCATCAGTGGACCTACGAGCTTGACGGGCGCCTGCTCTGGGCGCGTGACATGGGGCCGGACTTCGACGCATCCAAACACAATCTCCGCGCAATCCACGTGCGCGATCTTTGCGGACTGATCTACATCTGTCTGGCCGACGACGCCCCGGATTTCGAACCCTTCGCGCAACTCGCGCGCCCCTACCTCGAGGTGCATGATCTGCACCGCGCCAAGGTGGCCTACAGCTCCTCGATCGTCGAGAACGGCAACTGGAAGCTGGTCTGGGAGAACAACCGCGAGTGCTATCACTGCGGCGGCTCGCATCCCGCGCTCTGCCGTTCCTTCCCGCTCGATCCCGAGGTGGGTGGCGTCACGGCGGACGGCGGCGCGTCGCCGCGGCTTCAGGCCCATTTCGACCGTTGCGAAGCAGCGGGGGCCCCGGCTCAGTTCGCGCTGGCCGGGCAGGGGCAGTACCGCCTGGCCCGCATGCCGCTCCAGGAGGGCGCGGTGAGCTACACAATGGACGGCAAACCCGCCGTGAAGCGACAGCTCGGGCGGGTAGGCGTGCCGGATGCCGGATCGCTGCTGGTTTTCCACTATCCGACGACCTGGAACCACTTCCTGCCCGATCATTCCCTGACCTTCCGCGTCACCCCGATCAGCCCCACCCAGACCGAGGTCACGACCTGGTGGCTTGTCGACCGCGACGCGGTGGAAGGCGTGGACTACGACATGAAGCGCCTGACCGAGGTCTGGATCGCGACCAACGACGAAGACCGCGAGATCGTCGAATGGAACCAGCAGGGCATCAATTCGCCCGCCTATACCCCCGGCCCCTACAGCCCCGAGCAGGAAAGCGGCGTGATCCAGTTCGTCGACTGGTATGCCAACCACATGGAGCGGGCGCACGGACCCCGTGCCGTCGCGGCGGAGTAAGAGCATGAACGCCAGCATCCAGCCGACGCTCGCCTTCTGGTCCGATGATGAGCCGCTCGAATGCGTGTCGCGCCTGCCCGAGGCGCAGGACGTGGTTACCTTCACCTTCCAGGCGCCCTCCGGTGCGCTCTTCCGCTACAAGCCCGGGCAGTTCGTGACGCTGGAGCTGCCTGTTCCCGGCGGGCCGCTCTACCGGACCTACACGATCTCGTCCTCGCCCTCGCGGCCGACCTCTCTCACGATCACGGTCAAGGCACAGAATGCCTCGCTCGGGACGCGGTGGATGCTCGATAACCTCGAGGCGGGAATGAGGCTCAAGGCGTTGGGGCCTGCCGGGCATTTTTCCTATCTGAACTACCCGGCGAAGAAGTATCTCTTCATCTCGGCAGGGTCGGGCGTCACGCCGATGATGTCGATGACCACGCACATGTACGACGCCGGGCGCGATCCCGACATCGTCTTCATCAACTGCGCACGCCGGCCTTCGGGCATCATCTTCCGGCAGCGGCTGGAGCACATGGCGTCGCGGATCACCGGGATCGAGCTGGCATGGGTCGTGAAAGAGACCGACCGCTACCAGCCCTGGACCGGCTACCGCGGACGGTTCAACCAGCTGCTGCTCGGCCTGACCACGCCCGATTACCTGGAGCGCGAGGTGTTTTGCTGCGGCCCGGAGCCCTTCATGCAGGCCGTGCGCGAGGCGCTGGCAGGCCTCGGCTTCGACATGGATCACTATCACCAGGAAAGCTTCCACGCGGTCCCGGCCGAGGCCGAGGACGTGCCCGAGGACGTCACGCTCGACGAGGACGCGAAGGCCCAGGTGGAATTCGCCGCATCGGGCGTCAGCACCGAATGTTCCGAAACGGAGACGATACTTGGTGCGGCGCGGGCCGCAGGGATCGTCATTCCGTCGGGCTGCACCTTCGGCGTCTGCGGGACCTGCCGCATCCGCAAGCTCGAAGGCGAGGTGCACATGGTCCACAACGGTGGCATCACCCAGGAGGATATCGACGACGGATACGTTCTGGCCTGTTGCTCCAACCCGATCGGTCGGGTGAAGCTCGAGGTCTGACCCAGCGCAAGCGAGAATAGCCGGCATGTCGAACGATCCGCTCCTTCAGCCCTATCAGCTCAAGCATCTGACGCTGAAGAACCGGCTCATGATCACGAGCCACGAGCCCGCCTATGCCGAGGAGGGGATGCCCAAGGCCCGCTACCGCGCCTACCACGAGGAACGGGCGCGGGCGGGCGTGGCGCTGACCATGACGGCGGGGTCCGCCAGCGTGTCGCGGGACAGCCCGCCGGCCTTCAACAACATCCTCGCCTGGAAGGACGAGGTGGTCGGTTGGATGAAGGACCTCGCCGATGCTTGCCACGGGCATGGCTGCGCGGTGATGATCCAGCTGACCCACCTGGGGCGGCGTACGCGTTGGGACACGGGCGACTGGCTTCCGGTCCTGTCCCCGGGCGCCGCGCGGGAACCGGCGCACCGCGCCTTTCCCAAGGTGGCCGAGGACTGGGATATCGCCCGTGTCATCGAGGACTACGCCGATGCCGCCGAGCGGATGCAGGCGGCGGGGCTCGACGGCATCGAGCTCGAATCCTACGGGCATCTGATGGACAGCTTCTGGTCGCCGATGCTCAACGAGCTCGACGGACCGTACGGCGGGGACAGTCTCGACACCCGGATGCGCTTCAGCCTCGACGTGCTGCGGGCGATCCGGGCGCGCGTGGGGGAGGCGTTCATCGTCGGCATCCGCTACGCGGGAGACGAGATGCAGCCCGGCGGGATCACGCGGGACGAGGGGATGGAGATCTCGCGCCGGCTGAAGGCCAGCGGGCTGGTCGACTTCCTGAACGTGGTGCGCGGTCACATCGATACCGATGCGGCACTGACAGACGTGATCCCGGTGCAGGGCATGCGCAGCGCGCCGCATCTGGATTTCGCGGGCGAGGTGCGGGCCGAGACGCAGTTTCCGACCTTCCATGCCGCCAAAATCCAGGACGTGGCGACGGCGCGGCATGCGGTGGCGAGCGGCAAGCTCGACATGGTGGGGATGACACGGGCCCACATGGCGGACCCGCATATCGTGGCCAAGATCCTGCGCGGCGAGGAAGAGCGGATCCGGCCCTGCGTCGGCGCCAACTACTGCCTCGACCGGATTTACCAGGGGGGCATGGCGCTCTGCATCCACAATCCGGCGACGGGGCGGGAGCTGGAGCAGCCGCAGGAGGTGCCCGCGGGCGAGGGGGGGCGGCGCGTGGTGGTGATCGGTGCCGGGCCCGCCGGGCTCGAGGCTGCGCGTGTGGCGGCCATCCGGGGACACGAGGTGGTCGTGCACGAGGCGGCGTCGCAGGCGGGCGGGCAGATCAGGCTGACGGCGCAGACGCCGAGGCGGGCCGAGATGATGCAGATCATCGACTGGCGGCTGGCTGAGTGCGAACGGCTCGGCGTGCGCTTCCGGTTCAACAGCTTCGCCGACGGCGAGACGGTGCTGGAAGACACGCCGGACGTGGTGATCGTCGCGACCGGCGGGCTGCCGGACACGGGTGTGCCGGGCGTGCCCGAGGATCTGGTTGTCTCGGCCTGGGACATCATCGCGGGGGACGCGCAGCCGGGACGGGACGTGCTGATCTTCGACGATGCCGGCGACTATCCCGCGCTTCAGGCGGCCGAGAAGATCGCGGCGACCGGGGCCAAGGTCGAGGTGGCGACGCGGGACAGGGGGATCTCATCCGAGGTCATGTCCATGTCGCTGACCCCCGCCATGCGCGCGCTTCAGGGCAAGGATGTGACCTTCTCTATCACCTGGAAGCTGGTCGGGCTGCGGCGCGAGGGGAACGCGCTGGTGGCGACGCTGGGCAGCGATTTCAGCGCGGCCACGCGCGAGCGGCGGGTGGACCAGGTGGTGGTGAACCACGGGGCCCGGCCGCTGGACGATGTCTATTTCGAGCTTCGGGACGGGTCGGTGAACCTGGGCGAGGTGGACTATGGCGCGCTGATCTCGGGCGCCCCGCAGGAGGTCGTCCGCAACCCGGAAGGGGCCTATCGTCTCTATCGGATCGGGGATGCGGTTTCGGCCCGGAACACCCACGCGGCCATCTATGACGCGCTGAGGCTTTGCAAGGCGATCTAGATGTCCCGGGCCGGGACATTTTTCGGGCGCAGTAAATTCAATGGCTTAGGGTTTCGGATTAACCGTCTTTTAGGGGGGGCCGCGCTTTGTCCCTGCGGGCCAGCACGCGGGGTGCCCACGAAATTCTCCCACGCATCCCTTGTAATGCTGCAGTGCAGCATTACGTAAGGGTCACTCGCGCAGACAGCGCACAAGAAACTCATTCTTCTCAGAAGGGAGACCCGACATGGCCAAGCAGAACACCAAATCCGCCATCAACGACATCCAGAGCCTGTTCGACCCGCAAGGCTATCAGGACGCATTCAAGACCTGGACCCAGACGGGCGAGCATATGACGGCGATCACGACCGAAGCGGCCGTCCGCTCGACCGACATCGCGAGCGACTCCGCCAAGGAGGCGTTTACGAACCTTCGCGAGGTGAGCCAGGTCCGCGAGCAGCCCGCCGACTACGGCAAGGCCTACACCGACTTCGTGCAGAAGCAGATGGACCTGTTCATGCGCACCGCGAAGGCCATGTCCGACGTGAGCCAGAAAACCGGCACCGAGGCCGGCGAACTGGCCACCAAAGCCGGTGAGGACCTGAGCCAGAAGGTTTCGGCCAACGCGCAGGGCGCCGCCAACAAGGCAGCCTCCGCGGCCAGCAAAGCGGCCTGAGCCTAGGACAGACCAATAAACAAGACCAACAGCAGCGGGTCCCTTCGGGCCCGCCGTTTTTTTTCGGCCGGAGAAACCTGCGCCGCGTGGCGCTCTGAACCGGGCAGAGCGGCCGACGGGCCCGCGCTGCGGAACGCGTGGGCTGGGCAAAGGCGGTGTCTCCGCTACATAACTCCGTCGTCCCTGTATCCGAGAGCCGCGAATGAGTGCCCAACAGTACCGAGAGACCGTGCGCGACACCGCGCTGACCCATGGCATCGTCAGCGCCCGCCCGGAAGACCTGCTGGCGGGGACGGGCTGGCGCGTGCCGCTTGCGGTTTTTCGCGAGGCGGTCCTGCGGCTCTGGAGCGATGACGCCTTCGGGCTGGCGGGCAATGTGGCCTTCCGGATGCTGCTTGCGATCTTTCCGTTCCTGATCTTCACCAGTTCGCTGACGGCCTTCATCGGCACGCCGGCCATGGCGCAGGATCTCAACGATTTTCTGATCGCCATCGTGCCCCACGCGCTGGTCGACCCGATCGTTACCGAGGTCGAGAACGTCATGACCGTGCAGCGCGGCGGTATCCTCAGCCTTGGTATCCTGTTGACGATATGGTTCGCCGTGGGCGGCGCCGACGGGGTGCGCGTGGGGCTCAACCGGGCCTACGGCATCCGCGAGACGCGATCCGCCGTCATGGTCTACCTCGTGCAGACCTCGATGGTGCTGTTCACCGGCCTTGTGCTGGTGCTGGTGGGCTACCTGCTGGTGCTGGCGCCGCGGGCGGGGTCCATGCTGCACAGGCTGCTGCCGGGCTTCGATCCGGCGTCGATCTCGGTCGGTCTGATCCGCTACCCGGCGGCGGGCTTCATGCTGCTGGCGTCACTCTTCGGGGCGCATGTCTTCCTGCCCGCGCGACGCACGCGGTTTTCAAGCATCTGGCCGGGGGTGCTCTTCACGGTCGTCACCTGGTCGCTGCTGACAGCGGCCTTTTCCTACTACCTGTCGAGCTTTGCCTCCTACGCGAGCTATTACGCCGGGCTCGCGGGGATCGTGGCCGCGCTCTACTTCATGTATCTTGCGGCGCTTGTGCTGATCTTCGGGGGCGAGTTGAACCGGGCGATCCGGATACGGCGGCTTGCGCGGGCCCTGCGGCACGACAAGGAAGAGTGAGGCGTCTTGTCGGCAGGCGCCGCAGCGGATGCGGCACCTGCCTGTTTGCGGAGCGGGCTCAGCGGCGCTCGTTTTCGAGCAGCTCAAGGCGGTTTTCGCCCTGACGTTCGAGCATCCAGCCGGGGTATTCGGCTGGCAGCTTGGTGACCTCGTCGAGCCTGGCCAGCTCGTCGTCGCTAAGCGAGACCCCGGTCGCACCGATGTTGTCCTGAAGCTGGTCCACGCGCTTGGCGCCGACGATGACGCTGGTCACCACGTCCTGGTGAAGCAGCCACGCCAGCGCCACCTGCGCCACCGAGCAGCCCTTGCACTCGGCGATGCCGCGCATGACCTCGATCGCGTCGTAGGCCCGGTCCTTGTCGATGGGCGGGAAGTCGAACTCGGCCCGACGGCCTTCGGAGGTCTTGCCGTCGCGGTCGTACTTGCCCGAGAGGAAGCCGCCCGCGAGGGGGCTCCAGACCATGAGGCCGATGTCCTCGGCCCGCAGCATGGGGGCGATTTCGCGTTCGAGATCGCGGCCGGCGAGGGTGTAGTAGGCCTGAAGCGACACGATGGGGGCGAGGCGGCGGGCCTCGGCGATGCCCACGGCGCGGGCGACCTGCCATGCCGCCCAGTTCGACAGGCCGACGTAGCGGACATGGTCGTGGCGCACGAGCTGGTCGAGCGCCTCGAGCGTCTCGGCGATGGGGGTGGCGGGGTCGAAGCCGTGGATCTGGTAGAGGTCAATGTGGTCGAGCTGCATGCGGTGCAGGCTTTTCTTCACGGCGCTCAGCAGGTTGCCGCGTGAGGCGCCGCCGGTGTTCGGGCCGTCGCCCATCTGGCCGAAGGCCTTGGTGGCGATTACCACCTCGTCCCGGTCGACGCCGAGGTTCTTGAGCGACTGGCCGAGGATCTCCTCGGAGCGGCCCGAGGCGTAGACGTTGGCGGTGTCGATGAAGTTGATGCCCGCATCGAGCGCGGTGCCCACGATCTTGTCGGCGTCCTCCTGCTGGAGCTGGCCGATCTTGCCCCACATGTCGTCGGAGCCGCCGAAGGTCATGGTGCCGAGGCAGAGCTCGGAAACGAAGAGGCCGCTGTGGCCGAGACGGCGATAGCGCATGGTGTAGTCCCTTTTCGGTGAAGGCCGGCCGGGGAGGTCGGCTGCCTTGAGTTCAATTCCGCGCGGGCGGGTCGGGTTCCTCGTGCGGGCGGCGGGGAACATCGTCGGGCTGCACCTGTTGGAGGCTGAAGAGCTTTCGTCACAGGAGTGCAAAGGATGACCGAGCAGCAGACCATTCCCGGGCAGGTGCAGCCCAGGATGCCCGCTGACGAGCACCGCATGGACCCGGCCCCAGATTATACCCCGCGCCATCCCGGTGTCGGCAAGCTGAAAGGCAAGCGGGCCATTGTGACGGGCGGCGACAGCGGCATCGGTCGCGCGGTTTCCGTGCTGTTTGCCCGCGAAGGCGCCAGCGTGGGGATCATCTACCTCGACGAGCACAAGGATGCGGAGGATACGCTGAAGCTGATCGCCGCCGAGGGGGCGGAGGGCTTTTCGGTGAGCGCCGATCTGGGCCGCCGGGACGAGGCCTTCCGCGCCGTGGGTGAACTGGCGGAGCAGCTTGGCGGGCTGGAAGTGCTTGTCAACAATGCCTCGATGCAGTTCGAGCAGACGGATCTTCGCGACATCACCGAAGAGCAGCTGCGCCGGACCATGGACAGCAACGTGATGAACTATTTCTTCACGACGCAGGCGGCGCTGGATCACCTGCCCGACGGGGCGGCGATCGTGAACACGGCGAGCGTCAATGCCTTCAAGGGCAACGACACGCTGGTGGATTACGCGACCTCGCGCGGTGCGGCCTCGGCCTTTTCGCGCAGCATCGCCAAGCAGCTCGCTCCGCGCGGCATCCGGGTGAACGCGGTGGCGCCGGGTCCGGTCTGGACGCCGTTCATACCCGGCTCGCTGCCCGAGAAGAAGGTGGAGGACTTCGGCAGCCACGTGCCCATGGGGCGTGCGGGCCAGCCCTGGGAGATCGCGACCTCCTATCTGTTCCTGGCGAGCGATGACGGGAACTACTTCACCGGACAGACGCTGCATCCCAACGGCGGGACCATCGTGGGGTCATGAAGGTTGCGGCCTGGTGGGGCGCCCGGTGTCACTGTGTATTCAGGCGGATTGGGGTAGGGCGCGAAGGATGGCGGCGCTTGGCCGCCACGCGGTAGGCCCTGACGTCGCGGAGTAGGTCAGGAGGTCGGCACTTTGATTACCGTGGCAGCAGCGCGACAAGTCGGGTTCTCCGGACCTCGGTTGCGGCTGGCAGGGATCGCTGACCCAAGTGCCAAGCATTTTCGACCAGACTCCGGACCTTTGACGGAGAGATCAGCAAAGTCCGCGACGTGGACGAAACTGCCGTTCATTGGTCGAACCTGAAGGTCAGCTTTGCTCTGAGTTTA
>CAYNKL010000140.1:0-11454 GCA_964397775.1 uncultured Rhodobacterales bacterium
CTCACCCTCGCAGGGGACGGCCTTCAGCATCGCGCAGGCGGTGCAGTGGTGCACTTTCTCGGCGCGGACCGTCGCCGCGGATCTCCAGGCTATCATCGACGAGCGTGAAGCGCTCGTCGGTGCCTTCGCCTATCTCGACACCGCCCAGCTTGCCACGCAGGCGGCGGCCATCGACGCAGGCCCCAAGGGCCCGCTTGCCGGGGTGCCGGTCGCCATCAAGGACGTGATCCAGACCCTCGGCATGCCCACGGCGCACAACACCGCGCGCTATCGCGGCGTCTACTCGGGCGGGGACGCCGCCTGTGTCGATCGCCTCCGGCAGGCCGGCGCGGTCATCGTCGGCAAGACCGAAACCACCGAATTCGCCGCCACCCAGGCCGGGCCCCGCACCCAGAACCCGCACAAGCTCGGCCATACGCCGGGCGGGTCCTCCTCGGGCTCGGCCGCAGCCGTGGCCGCGGGCATGGCGGCCATCGCGCTGGGCACGCAGACCGGCGGCTCGACGATCCGTCCGGCCTCCTACTGCGGCATCTTCGGCTGGAAGCCCACCTGGAACAGCGTGTCGCGCGAAGGCGCCAAGATGTATTCGGCCACCTGCGACACCATCGGATTCTACGCGCGCGACGCGGGCGACTTCATGCGGCTCGCCGATCTCTACGAATTAGAGCCCTGCGAGGTGCCCAAGACCCTCACGGGTCTGCGCATCGGCATGACCATGGCCCCCTGCGAGGACCGCGCCAGCCCCGAGACGGTCGAGGCCATGGAGATCGCCGCGGCGCTCCTGCGCGAGGCCGGCGCCACGGTCGAGGAGCTGCCGCTGCCCGAGGGCTTCCGCGACCTGCCCGAGGCGCACCGCCGGATCCTCTGGCGCGAGGGCCGGTCGGCCTTTCTCAACGAAGTGCGCGGCACGCCGGGCATAGATCCCTTCTTCGCCGAGGTCGTCGATGGCGTGCCGCTTGATCCCGCCGATGTGCGCTGGGCCTACCGCACGGCCGACCGGGCGCGCGCCGCTTTCGACGAGACCATGGACGATTTCGACCTGGTGCTGACCCCCAGCGCCACTGGCCCCGCGCCGGAGGGGCTCGAAAACACGGGCGATCCGTCCTTCAACCTGGTCTGGACGCTGCTTCAGGTGCCCGTGGTCAGCGTGCCCCTGCACAAGGCCGGGCGTCTGCCGGTGGGCGTGTCGCTCGTGGCGCGCCGCTACGAGGATCGGCGGGCCATTGCCGCCGCGAAGCTGCTGCTGCCCGATCCCGTTGCGCCGGTTGTCCCGGAGTACTGAGCGCGGCGGCACCCGCCCGCACGTGCAAGGAGGAAGGCGTGGCCAAGATCCCCGGTCACGCCTTTTTCATGCAGTCTGTGCGGTCAGAAGCGAAGGGCAGGGGCGTCAGGCCACCGCCGGCGCGTCGGCCAGATTCTCGGAGTCATTCCCGCTGTCACGGGGCGCCCACCGGGAATGGATCTCGCGGTAGCTCGCCACCACGGGCGGCGTCTGCTTTTCCTCCGGGACGCGGAAGAGCCCGTAGGTCAGCCGCCGCGACGACCATGCGATCAGCACCGGGCCGAGGATCATCGGCACCGTCACCGGCAGTAGCCAGGGGGCAAGGTCGGGCGACAGCCAGAAGGTCAGCCCCAGCGCCACGACGCCCGTGAGCATGACCCACCATGCGGCGCTGAAGGCGTCGGCCAGCGTCAGTTGTCCTTCGCCGCGCGCATTGGCGGGCCAGCCGCCGTCGCGACCGGCAAGCACCTGCAGGACGGCGCGGGTCTGATACATAAGCATGAGCGGCGCGATCAGCGAAGTCAAAAGCACCTCGGTCACCACCGATCCCAGCGCCCGCATCACGCCGCCAAAGCCGCGCACCCGGCCCGTCGCCGCGGACTCCACGAGGATCGCGAACTTGGGCATGATCAGCAGTCCCACGATTCCCAGCGCCAGCGCGGTGATCTGCTTGGTGCGGTCGCTCGGGAAGACCGGGAACAGCTGATAGGGATCGGGGAAGTAGTCCGGGGCAGGGGCCATGACCGTCGCCGCGACCGAGGCGATCAGGAATCCCGCCCAGAGCAGCGACACGAGGTAGGAGAAGATCCCCTGCACAAAGACGAAGCGGCTCCAGCCGCGCAGGCCGGGCGCCGTCAGCAGGCGGATGTGCTGCAGGTTGCCCTGGCACCAGCGGCGGTCGCGCTTGGCATAGGACAGGATGTTCTCGGGGCCTTCCTCGTAGGAACCGTCGATGCTGCCGTCCACGCGCACGGCCCAGCCGGCACGCGCCAGCAGCGCGGCTTCCACGTAGTCATGGCTCAGGATGTGCCCGCCGAAGGGCGGCTTGCCCTGCAGCTCGGGCAGGGCGCAGCTTTCGGCAAAGGCCCTCACGCGCACGATGGCGTTGTGGCCCCAGAAGGGCCCCGTCTGCCCCTGCATCCGGGCAAGTCCGCGCGTGAAGACGGGACCGTGAAAGCCCGAGGCGAACTGCATCGCGCGCCCGAAGAAGGACCGCGCGCCGGTCACCTTGGGCAGCGTCTGCAGCAGCCCCAGCTGCGGATCGGCCTCCATCTCGGCGATCATGCGCCGGATCGTGCGGCCTTCCATGAGGCTGTCGGCATCGAGGATCACGGCGTAGGTGTAGGCTCCGCCCGACCGGCGGAAGAAATCCTCGACGTTGCCCGCCTTGCGGCCGGCGTTGTTCTCGCGGCAGCGATAGAAGATGTGCCCGGCGCCCTCGGTCTCGACCAGCAGGCGCTTGAAGGCCTCGCGCTCGGCGCGGCGGCCGTCCTCGCTGCGGGTGTCAGACAGGATCGCGATGTCGCAGCTCAGCCCGTCGGCGCGCATGGAGGCATCCATGGCCGCGATCCGCGCGAAGGTATCCACCGGATCCTCGTTGCAGATCGGGACAAGCACCGCCGTCGCCGGCTGATCGCCCGTCAGTTCTGCGATCTTGTGCTTGCGCCCCGCGGGCGGCAGCCCGATCAGCGCCAGTGACGCTCCCCAGGCAAGCCAGGCCGTGGTCACGAAGATCAGCACGGACCGGGCATAGTCCCAGAAATCCGCACCGTCCTGACGCGCGGCCTCGAACAGCAGCGCCGTGGCAAAGATCGCCGCGGCGGCGGAACAGGCCAGCGCGAGGACGCGCAGCATGCGGGTTTTGGTATCGGCTTGCGGCAGCGGGGAGCGCATGGGCTGACAGGCCTCAGGCGCGCTGCGGGAAGAAGAGGCGCAGCAGCGGGCTTACCCTTGTCTCCCGCGTATCCTCGAGCACCTGCCGGGGCATGTCCAGCGGCGCGTGCGGCGGCTCCCAGGTGAGGGGCTCGACCGCGGTTGCCTTGTCGGTCTCGAAATACGTGTTGCGATTCTCAATCATTCTCGTACCCATTGATAGACCCAGGTCTCACTCAGATCCCGTCCGTAGCCGGACAGGTTGGCCGACATCTCGACCACGGAACCGGCGGGCGCCTTGACCTCTACGACCAGGCGCCAGATGTCGGTTCCTTCGATGCGCGACAGCACGGTTTCTTCGATCTCACCGTTCGTCGCGCTGACAGAGGGCGAAACCTGTTCCCCATCGGGAAGTTCCCGCAAAATTCCGCCCTCGAAATCAATGACGAATTTCCGCCGATCCGGGGTGTTTTCGACCCCCGCAACGCCACCTTTTCCGGCGCGCGTGCGCAAAACATGGGCAAGATCTGAAGATCCGTCGCCCGGCGCGGTCATGCCCCAGTGCAGCCGGTAGGCGAATTCCATCTCGTCGCCGGCCGAGGTGCCGCCCTCGGGAATCCAGAAGGCGACGATGTTGTCGTTGCCCTCGAGCTTCGAGGGAATCTCCATCAGGCGCACGTTGCCCGCACCCCATTCACCCAGCGGCTCGACCATCAGGGTGGGGCGCAGCTCGTAATGCGCCTCGGCGTCGAGGTATTCCTCGAAGTCGCGGTTGCGCTGGACGAGCCCGAAGGACACCGGGCTCTCGACCCCGAAGTACGAACTCGCCAGCCGCGGCGGGTTGCTCAGCGGCCGGTAGAAGGTCTTGCCGGCGCGGGTATTGACCACCATCGCCTCGCTGTCGTGCACGGCGGGGCGGAAGTCGTCGAACTTGTGCGCGTTGATGTCGCCGTAGAGGAACATCGAGGTCAGCGGCGCGATGCCAAGCTGCTCCACGTCGTCGCGCAGGAAGAGCCGCGCGGTCACGTCGATCACCGTCACCTCGCCCGGCGTGATGACAAAGCTGTAGGCGCCGGTCACGGACTGGCTTTCCAGCGCGGCGTAGAGCACCACGGTATCCGACCCGGGCTGCGGCCGCTCCAGCCAGAATTCGCTGAACCGCGGGAATTCCTCGCCGTCGCCGCTGCCGGTGTTCACCGCCAGCCCGCGCGCGCTCAGCCCGTAGCTGTTGTCGCGGCCCAGCGCGCGGAAGTAGCTCGCCCCGAGAAAGGCCACCAGCTCGTCGTAGAGCGCGGCGCTGTTGAGCTGCGTGGTGAGCTTGAAGCCCGCGATGCCCGGAAGCTGGAAGTCCTCTGGCAGCTCCTCCGCGAGATCGCGGTAGTTGAAGTCCTCGCGCGTGAAATGGAAGGGCAGGGCGCGGCCGTCGACCACCTGGTGGATGCCCACCGGCTCCTTGTAGAGCCACCCGGTGTGGAAGGCATGAAGCTGGAAGTGCACCCCGTCGAGCGTCGACCACCGCGCATGGTCGGGCGCGTAGCTGATCTTGCGGAAATCGTCGTAGTCCAGGCCGCTGAGGAATCCGCCGATGGTTTCGGGGGCCGCAGGCTCCTTGGTGGCGGCCTCGCGCATGCGCTCGGTCAGCCAGTCGAACGAAAACGGCGTGCCCTCCTGTTCTGCCGCGCCGCCGTTGGCCGCCTCCTGAGCCAGAACGGGCGCTGTCATGAGCGCGGGAACGGCAGCTGTGCCGGCAAGCGTCGCGAGAAAACGGCGGCGCGTCGGCGAGGTCGGTCGTGGGCTAATCGGCAAAAGAGACTCCATAGGCAAGGTTCGCGCATCTGTTAGGGCATCCGCGTGGGGCGGGCAGCGCCATATGCGTCACTCAAACATGTCGAAAACTTACCTGCATCCCTGTCGGTTCCGCCGCAACGCGGCACAATGGGCAATCGGCAGGCCCTTGCAGAGAGATAGGGCCCGAATGGGCGGAAATCCTCCACTGGTTGCGCCCTAAGCTCCTTTAAACGGCGGATCATCGCAAATCGGCGACCTGCCTGCACGCTATGCGTGTGGGGCTGCCCCGGACGATGAAGCCACCGATCCGGCCCGATGCTGCGTAGCGGCGTGTTTGTCCGGATCGCTGTGCTGCAACAGCACATAGGCCGCGCTGATGCCCGGGCCGGTGGTGCCCGAAAGACCGCGCCGCGTCAGACGTGGCGGACCTGATGCCAAGCATTCCTGATCCGGACGGACCTTCGCGACGCCTCACAAGGCGCAGGACATAGTCACGCTTGCCTATGCCGCGCCCGTTGCGCTCCGATCAATCCGGTAAAGGGCCAGAGGTTCGGTGTATCGCCAGAGATGTTCTGCCCGTTTGAGCGCCTCGGCATGATCGCAAGTTCTCTCCCCTCGCAGCGCAATGACGGGGCTATCCGTCAAAGGGTGCAGGTCTATGTGGCGATTGACCCATCTGCCGGGTTCCGTTCTTGGGAACTTCGAAAGGCGCTCCCTGGCGCGCAAACCTGCTGCGGTAACAGTGCGTTGCAGACGGAAGCAAAGGCTCAAGGGTGATCCCTTCCATCTGATTGTCGCGACCACGACGAATGCGCGAGCCGGGATATTCTCAATCAGAAAATCGACCGAGGCTTCTGAAAACGGTTCCGTGTCGCGCAGCGTAATGGCGAGCCACCGATCCTCGATCTCTGCCGGTAGGGAATGTTCTTCGATCACAGTCAGGCGGGGCCTCATCTTGACGCGACGGGTGAATGCTACCGCAACTGAGGGGAGTTTCGAACTGCATGACGCGCGAAGGCCGATTTCACTTCACCGTAGCCCATCCTTCTCAGCGCCATGGTAGGCGTCAAGGCCTTGCCTGCCATGTGGCATCGAGGTGTCGAGACGGCGGGGCTCCGCGAAGGCACGTGGTGCAAGGTTCCGGATGTGGCAGAGTGGCTCTCTGCCCGGGACTTTCCCAAGTCCCGGTTAATTCGCCTCTGTAACCGATTGATTCTTATAAGCCGTAAGCGTGTCCCGGCCCGGGACACCTGAAATGTCCCGGGGCGGGAGGTGCCGTGGATCAGCCCCTTGGCGGCCCCGCGGCATCGCCGAAGACCCGCGCCCAACCGACCCGGATCACACCCCGCATCGCCTCTTCGGCGCCCTCCGGATCGCGGGCGGCGATGGCGTCGGCGATCCTCTGGTGGCCGTCGCAGATCGCCTCCTGCTGGTCCGCCCGAAGCTCGGGCGAGCTCAGTCGCAGAAGCGACAGCAGTGCCGCCCCCACCAGTGAGACCACCGAGAAGAAGAAGGCATTGCCGGCCGCGTGGAAGACCGCGCGGTGGAACTCCATGTCGGCCACCGAGAAGGCCCGCTCCTCCTGCGCCGCGCGCATCGCCCGGACCCGGTCGTAGAGCGTCTCGATGTCCTGCGCCGAGGCCTTCTCGGCCGCAAGCCCGGCGGCATGGGGCTCGAAGGCCAGCCGCATCTGGAAGAGCTGCTCGTAGAACTCCTCGCTCTGCTCGCCTTCGAGATGCCAGCGCAGCACCTGGGCGTCGAACATGTTCCATTCGTGCCGGGGCAGCACCCGCGTGCCCACCCGCGCCTTGGCCGCGACCATGCCCTTGGCGGCGAGCGTCTTCATCGCCTCGCGCAGCACGGTGCGGGAGACGCCGAATTCCTCGGCCAGTTCCTCGTCGCGGGGCAACAGTTGGCCCGGCGGCGGCCTGCCCGCGACGATCTCGCGCCCGAGCCCGTCCACGACACGTCCGTGGCTCCCGCGGCCTGCAGGTTGCCCGGGATCGAGCCCGTCGAGGATCTGCTTCGTCATCCCGCTTCGCCCTGCTGCCTCTGGCCGACACTCAAGAGGCCCTTTTGCAGCAGAATGAAGAGAAGAAGAAGCCCGCCGATGACGATTTTCGTCCACCAGCTCGACAGGGACCCGTCGAAGACGATGTAGGTCTGGATCAGCCCCATGGTCAGCACGCCCACCAGCGTGCCGAAGACATAGCCCGCGCCGCCGGTCAGCAGCGTGCCGCCGATCACCACGGTCGCGATGGCGGTGAGCTCTGTCCCGACGGTCGCCAGCGGATAGCCCGATCCCGTGTAGATCGAGAAGACGATGCCCGAGAGCCCCGCCATGAACCCCGAGAAGGCGTAGATCATGACCGTCGTCCGCCCCACCGCGACGCCCATGAGGCGCGCCGTATGTGCGCCCCCGCCAATGGCATAGACCGCCGTGCCGAAGCGGGTCCGGTGCGCCAGGATCATGCCGCCCGCGACGACCAGCAGCATGATCACCGCGATCAGCGTGAACCGCCCGCCGCCCGGCATCTTGTAGTAGAGGTCCTGCAGGAAGTCGTAGAAGGGCGCCTCGATCGGGACGCTGTCGATGGTGAGCATGTAGGCCGCCCCGCGTGCGAGGAACATGCCGGCCAGCGTCACGATGAAGGGCGGCATGGCCAGCCCGTGGATCAGCGCGCCCATGGCGGCACCAAACGCCGTGGTGACCGCCAGCAGCAGCACGAAGACCGCCAGAGGGTGCAACCCGGTGTCGCGCAGCAGGACCGCGATGAAGACACCGGAAAAGGCGATGACCGATCCCACAGACAGGTCGATGCCGCCCGACAGGATCACGATGGTCATGCCCACGGCGATGATCCCGAGGTAGGCATTGTCCGTCAGCAGGTTCCCGACGACCCGCGTCGACAGCATGAAGGGGAACTGCAGGTAGCACAGGAAGTAGGCGATAAGGAAGATGGCGATGGTCGCGTAAAGGGGCAGGGCACTGGTCTTCATTCGGTGACCTCCTCGGTGTGGCGGGTGGTCGGGCCCCGCCGCCTGCGCAGCCCGGCCGAAAGCTGGGGCCCGAGCTTCGGCGACTGGAGCACGAGGATGATGACGACGAGCCCTGCCTTGATCACGAGGTTGAACTCGGACGGAAAGCCCGCCAGCAGGATGCCGGTGTCGATGGTCTGGATGATCAGCGCGCCCAGCAGCGAGGCCGCGATGGAAAAGCGCCCGCCCATGAGGGACGTGCCGCCGATCACAACGGCAAGGATCGCGTCAAGCTCGAGCCAGAGACCCGCGTTGTTCGCATCCGCGCCGCGGATGTCGGCGGCCACGATGATGCCCGCCACCGCCGCGCAAAGCCCCGAGGCCACGTAGACCGCCACCAGCAGCACCCGCGCGTTGATCCCGGCAAGCGCGCTGGCCGAGCGGTTGATGCCGATGGATTCGATCAGCAGCCCAAGCGCGGTGCGCCGGACCAGCAGGGCAAAGGCGATCCCGACCACGATCCAGATCAGGATCGGCGTGGGCACGCCCAGCACGTCGCCGGCTCCGAAAAAGGCCAGGCCTTCGTTGCTGAAGGTCAGGATGCGGCCCTCTGTGATCATCTGCGCGACGCCCCGGCCCGCCACCATCAGGATCAGGGTCGCCACGATGGGCTGGATGCCGAAGATGGCCACCAGCACTCCGTTCCAGACCCCGCAGAGCAGCCCGGCGGCAAGTCCGGCGCCAAGCGACAGGACAAGACCGTAGTCATTGGAAATCGCCCAGGCCGAGGCCGCGCCGCAGATGGCCATGACCGCGCCGACGCTCAGGTCGATGCCGCGCGTGGCGATCACGAGGGTCATGCCGACGGCCAGCAGCGCCACCGGCGCGCCGCGTTTTAGCACGTCCACCGCGCTGCCGACGAAGCGGCCGTCGCGGATCTCGACGGACAGGAAGCCCGGGAAGAAGAGCGAAACCAGCAGCACGAGCGCGGCCAGCGTCGCAAGCTGGGGCGCGATGCGGCGGAGAAGAGGGGTCATGTGGCGGATCCTTCCACCGGGGCGTGATCGGCGATGGCGCGGATGATGCGGTCGGTTTCGACCTCTTCGCCGACAAGCTGCGAGACGTGGCGCCGGTCGCGCACGACAATCACCCGGTCGGAGGCCGCGATAAGCTCGTCGAACTCCGACGAAATGAGCAGGATCGACATGCCCTCGTCGGTCAGCTCGCCGATCAGGCGCAGGATTTCGGCGTGCGCGCCGACGTCGATGCCGCGGGTCGGTTCGTCCAGAATCAGGAAGCGCGGGTTCATGGCCAGCCAGCGGGCCAGCACCACCTTTTGCTGGTTGCCACCCGACAGATCGCCCACCGCCTTTTCCGCGTCCGAGGTGCGGATATCCAGCCGTCGGATGTAGTCCTCGGCCAGCGCCTTCTGTTCGTGGCGAGGGATCGGGCGGGCCCAGCCGCGCCGGGCCTGAAGGGCAAGCGCGATGTTCTCGCGCACGGAAAGCTCGGCCACGATGCCGTCGGTCTTGCGATCCTCGGGGGCATAGCCAAATCCCGCTGCGATGGCGGCGCGCGGGGTGGTAAGGTCGATGTCGCCCGTGTCGTCCCGGGCGGTGCCCTGGTCGGGCGGCGTGCGGCCGAAAAGCGTGTCGGCGGTCTCGGTCCGGCCCGAGCCCAGCAGACCGGCCAGGCCGATGACCTCGCCGCGGTGCACGGTCAGATCGAAGGGCTCCACCTTGCCGCGCCGGGCCATCCCCTTGAAGCGCAGCAGTTCGGCGCCGCGCGACCGCGCGGCCACGCCGCGATGCTCGGCCTCTTCCAGCTCGTGGCCGAGCATGTGGTGGATGAGGTCCAGACGCTCCATCCCGCTCGTTTCGGCGGTGATGATATGCTTGCCGTTCCGCAGAACAGTCAGACGGTCGGACAGGTCGTAGACCTGGTCGAGGAAGTGGGAAATGAAGACGATGCCAAGGCCGCGCTCGCGCAGCCCGCGCACCACGTCGAACAGTGTCTCTGTCTCGCGCGCATCGAGGCTCGCGGTGGGCTCGTCGAGGATCAGCACCTTGCCCGAGAGCGCGACGGCACGGGCGATGGCGACGATCTGCTGGACCGCGACCGAGTAGCTGCCAAGCTCGCGCGAGACGTTCACGTGGTCGAGCCCATAGCCCGCCAGCATCTCCTCGGCCATGGCGCGCATCCGGCGGCCCGACACCATGCCAAAGCGGGTGGGCTGGCGGCCGAAAGTCAGGTTCTCGGCCACGGTCAGGATGGGCAGGAGGTTCACCTCCTGATAGACGGTGCCGATGCCCAGCTCCTGCGCCTCGAGCGTCGAAGCGGGGGAAACCGGCGTGCCGTCGAGCTTGATCTCGCCACGGTCGCGCAGGTGCACGCCGGTCAGGCACTTGATGAGGGTCGACTTTCCGGCACCGTTTTCGCCCAGAAGCGCGTGCACCTCGCCCGCGCGCAGATCGAACCGCACGCCGTCGAGCGCGAGGGTTCCCGGAAACGTCTTGGTCAGGTCTCGAACCGTGAGAAGCATCGCCGCCCTCCCTTGCAGCCATGGACGGGGCGCCCCGAAGGGCACCCCGCGCGGGATCCGTGCCTAAGGCTGCTTGGCCTCAGTAGCCCAGGTCCTTGCGGTTCTCGAACTCTGCCATCGGGTCGTCGTCCTGCGTGTAGAGCTTGGACTCGGTCTGGATGAACTTCTCGGGTTCGGTGCCGTCTTCCATGTAGGCTTCGAGTGCGTCGAAGGCGGGCCCGGCCATGTTCGGCGTCAGCTCCACCGTGGCGTTGGCGTCGCCTTCGGCCATGGCCTTGAAGATGTCCGGCACCGCGTCGATCGACACGATCAGGATGTCGTCGCCCGGATCGATGCCCGCTTCCTTGATGGCCTGGATCGCGCCGAGGGCCATGTCGTCGTTGTGGGCATAGAGCGCGCAGATGTTGTCGCCGCCGCCTTCGGCCTGAAGGAAGCTCTCCATGACCTCCTTGCCGCCGGAGCGGGTGAAGTCACCGGTCTGGCTGCGCACGATCTCGATGTCGTCGGCCCCCTCGATGGCATTGCGGAAGCCCGTGGCCCGGTCGATGGCGGGCGAGGAGCCCGTGGTGCCCTGAAGCTCGACCACGCGGCATTCACCCTCGGGCTTGTTGTCGATGAGCCACTGGCCCGCGACTTCGCCCTCATGGACAAGGTTCGACCCCACGGCGGTGAGGTAGAGGTCCTTCGAGCTGTCGACCTGACGGTCGAGCAGCACGACCGGGATCTCGGCTTCCTTGGCCTCTTCCAGGACGCTGTCCCAGCCGGTCGCGACGACGGGCGCCAGCAGGATCGCATCGACGCCCTGCGCCACGAAGGACCGGATCGCCGCGATCTGGTTTTCCTGGCGTTGCTGGGCGTCCGAGAAGCGCAGGTCGATGCCGCGTTCCTCGGCCTCGTTGCGGGTCACGGTGGTTTCGGCGGCGCGCCAGCCGGATTCCGATCCGATCTGGGAAAAGCCGATCGTCTGTGCGGTCGCACCTGTAGAGAGCGC
>CAYNKL010000141.1:0-11391 GCA_964397775.1 uncultured Rhodobacterales bacterium
GTGCACACCGGCTTGTTCACTTTCGGGAAGATCCACAGTCGTTCCTGCGGAATTCGGTTTTTCATGGGTATTCCCTCTGTTGGTTCGCGCGCCCCTTCTCCGGGTGGCTGCGCTCAGGACTTCGGGTAAAGCACATGTGACCAAAGGCGCCGGAACACGATCCGGTTCCGAGATCTTTCACCCGCGCGAGGCTTTCGGTAGGGTTTCTGCTCGACGGACCCCCCGAGACGCCCAGGAGACGGCCTTGCCCAGCACCCCCCCGGCAGAGATGACGGAGACGCAGACCGCGCCTGCCGCCAAGCCCGCGATGACGCCGATGATGGCGCAGTATCTGGAGATCAAGGCGCAGCATCCCGACGCGCTGCTGTTCTACCGGATGGGCGATTTCTACGAGCTGTTCTTCGACGACGCCGTCGCTGCGGCCGAGGCGCTGGAGATTGCCCTGACCAAGCGCGGCAAGCACGAGGGCGACGACATTCCCATGTGCGGGGTGCCCGTGCATTCGGCCGAGGGCTATCTTTTGACGCTGATCCGCAAGGGCTTTCGCGTCGCCGTCTGCGAGCAGATGGAAGACCCCAAGGAGGCCAAGAAGCGCGGCTCCAAGTCGGTCGTGCGGCGCGAGGTGGTGCGGCTGGTCACGCCCGGCACCCTGACCGAGGAAACGCTGCTCGAAGCGCGGCGGCACAACTACCTTGCCGCCATCGCGGGGCTGCGGGGAGACTTCGCCCTGGCCTGGTGCGATATCTCGACCGGCGCGTTTCACGTGGAACCGCTGTCGCAGGCGCGCATCGGGGCGGAACTTGCGCGGCTGTCACCCTCGGAAGTGCTGATTTCGGAAAGCCTTGAAGAGGAACTGCGGCCGGTCTTTGCGGATCTCGGGCTCTGGCCGACGGTCCTCGGGCGGGCGTCTTTCGACAGTGCCGCCGCCGAGGACCGGATTTGCAAGCTGTTCGGCGTGCAGACGCTTTCGGGCTACGGCGATTTCGGGCGCGCCGAGCTGTCGTCCATGGGGGCGCTGGTCGATTACCTCGAAATCACGCAGAAGGGGCGGCTGCCGCTGCTGCAGCCACCCAAGGCCGAGGCGGTGTCGCGGCTTCTGCAGATCGACGCGGCCACGCGGCGGAACCTCGAACTGACGCATTCGCTGAACGGTGGGCGCAAGGGCGCGCTTCTGGCCACCATCGACCGGACCGTGACGCCGGGCGGCGCACGGCTACTGGAACGCCGGTTGTCGGCGCCGTCCCGCGATCTCGGCGTGATCCGCGGCAGGCTGGAGGCGATCGACTGGGCTCTTTCCGTCGATAGCGGCCCGCTGCGTGAAGGTCTGCGCAAGGTGCCCGACCTCGATCGGTCGTTGTCGCGTCTTGGGCTCGACCGGGGCGGCCCGCGTGACCTTGCCGCGATCCGCAACGCGCTTGGTCAGGCCGCCGCGCTTTGCAACAGCCTGGGCGGACTGGAGCTGCCGCCGCTTCTGGCCGAGGCCTGCGAGGCGCTGCGGGGCCACGAAGAAGTGGGCGATCTGCTGGAGGAAGCTCTGATCGCCGAGCCGCCGCTGCTGACGCGTGACGGCGGCTTCGTGGCGAGCGGTTACGACCAGCCGCTGGACGAGGCCCGGACGCTGCGCGACGAGGGCCGCGGCGTGATTGCCCGGATGCAGGCCAAGTACGTGGAGCAGACGGGCATCAACTCGCTGAAGATCAAGCACAACAACGTGCTGGGCTACTTCGTCGAATGCACCGCGACCCATGCCGAGAAGATGCGCGGCATGTCGGACCTGTTCATCCACCGCCAGACCACCGCCAACCAGGTGCGGTTCACAACTGTCGAGCTTTCGGAGCTGGAGACCCGTATCCTGAACGCCGGGGCCGAGGCGCTGGGGATCGAGAAGCGGATCTTCGAGGAGTTGCGCGCCAAGGTGCTCGACCACGCGCCCGCCATTGCCGAATGCGGGCAGGCGCTGGCCGAGTTCGATCTGACGCTGGCCCTGGCCGACCTGTCGCGCGCACAGGACTGGACCCGTCCCAAGGTCGACGACAGCCGCGCCTTTTCCATTGAGGGCGGGCGCCATCCGGTGGTCGAGCAAGCGCTGCGGCGCGAGGGCACGCCCTTTATCGCCAACGACTGCGGGCTGGATGCCGAGGGCGACGCGGCAGCGCTGACGCTGCTGACGGGGCCGAACATGGCGGGTAAGTCGACCTTCCTGCGCCAGAACGCCCTGATCGCGCTGCTGGCCCAGATGGGCAGCTACGTGCCTGCGCGGGCCGCCCATATCGGCGTGGTCAGCCAGATCTTCAGCCGCGTGGGGGCGTCGGACGACCTTGCCCGCGGGCGGTCGACCTTCATGGTCGAGATGGTCGAGACAGCGGCAATCCTGAACCAGGCGGACGACCGGGCGCTGGTGATCCTTGACGAGATCGGGCGCGGCACGGCCACCTATGACGGGCTCAGCATCGCCTGGGCGACGCTGGAGCACCTGCATGACGTGAACCGGGTGCGGGGGTTGTTCGCGACCCACTACCACGAGCTGACGGCGCTCGCCGGGCGGCTGACGGGGGTGCGCAACGCCACGGTGGCGGTCAAGGAGTGGGAAGGCGAAGTGATCTTCCTGCACGAGGTCCGCGACGGAGCGGCGGACCGCTCCTACGGGGTACAGGTCGGCCAGCTGGCCGGGTTGCCACGTGCGGTGGTCGACCGTGCGAGAGAGGTGCTGGAACGGCTTGAGGAAGGCGATCGCGACCGCACGAGCCCCTCGGCGCTGATCGATGACCTGCCGCTTTTCTCGGCCGTCGAACAACGCGAGACGCAGGCCCCCGCAGCGGCGGCGGTATCTTCTGAGCTGGTCGACTACCTTGAAGGGCTGCACCCGGACGAGATGACCCCGCGTGAGGCCTTGCAGGCGCTCTACGAGCTCAAATCGCGGGCCTGAAACGCATCAAGCCGGGCATCTGCCCGGCTTGCAACGGTATCTGATCGAGGCTAGCGACCACTCAGCCGCCGGTGTTCGAGCTCACGCCGACCTGTGCGGGGCGCAGCAGGCGGTCGTGCAGGAAGAAACCTTCGGCCTGAACCTGAATGATCTCGCCAGCCGTCGTGCCGGGCACCGGGGCCTCGTACATGGCCTCGTGGTTCTGCGGGTCGAACTTGTCGCCGGGCTCGGGGGTGATGCGCTTCACGCCATGGCGTTCGAAGACGGCCATGAGCTCGCGCAGCGTCAGTTCAACACCCTCGACCAGCGCCGGCGAGGCCAGTTCGCCCTCTTCCTTCGCGGCGGCCAGGGCGCGGTTCAGGTTGTCGTAAACCGGCAGAAGATCACGCGCGATGCGGGTGCCACCGTAGGCCTGCGCCTCGCGACGGTCCTTGTCTGCACGCTTGCGCGCGTTTTCGGCATCGGCGAGGGCCCGGACGAACTTGTCCTTGTAGTCGTCCCGTTCGGCGGCCAGTGCCTCCAGATCAGCGGCATTGCCGTCGATCTCCTGCGCGTGGACCTCCGTTTCCTCGGCTTCGGCTGCCTCGATGTCATCGAGAAAGTCGTCGTTCTTCGGGTCTGCCATTCCTAACCTCTATGTCCGGTCGGCGATCAACTTGCCGACCAGCTGTGCCGTGTAGTCCACGATCGGGACGATCCGACCGTAGTTGAGGCGCGTGGGACCGATTACGCCCACGGCGCCGATGATTTTCCGATCCGCGTTCATATAAGGAGAGACCACCAGAGAGGAACCCGAAAGCGAAAAAAGTTTGTTCTCGGAGCCTATGAAGATCCGCACGCCCTCGCCGTCCTCGGTCAATTGCAGGAATTCGGCGATATCCTGCTTGCGCTCGAGGTCATCGAAGAGCTGGCGGATGCGTTCCAGTTCCTCGTCGGCGGCACCACTTTCCCCCAGAAGATTCGCGCGCCCCCGCACGATCAGCCGACCGGGGCTTTCGCTGCCAGTTTCCCAAGCCGCCATGCCCGATTCGACAAGGTCGGCCGCGAGCGTGTCGAGCTCCTGCCGGCGTTTGGCGATCTCCTGCACCATGGTCGTGCGCAGCTCCGAAAGCGTCTTGCCCTCGATCAGCGCGTTGAGGAAATTCGCCGCCTCGCGCATGGAGCTGGGCGTCTGGCCCGGCGGCGGATTGAAAAGGCGGTTCTCCACGTGGCCGTCAGCAAAGACGATCACGACCAAAGCGCGGTCGCGGGACAGGCTGACGAACTCGATATGCTTGAGCGCGGCCTCGTGCTTGGGCGTGAGGACCAGCGAGGCGCCCTGCGTGACGCCCGAGAGCGCCGAGCTGACCTGATCCAGCAGGCCGCCGACGTCGCTGGTGTTCGATCCCATCGTCGCGTCGATCTTCACCCGGTCGCTCTGATCGAGCTCGCGCACCTCGAGCAATCCGTCGACGAACATCCGCAGGCCAAGCTGCGTCGGCACGCGGCCGGCGCTGACATGCGGGCTGTCGAGCAGGCCGAGATATTCGAGGTCCTGCATCACGTTGCGGATGGTCGCGGCCGAGACCTTTTCGCTCAGGCTTCGCGTCAGCGTCCGCGAGCCCACCGGTTCGCCGCTGTCCAGATAGCCTTCGACCACCCGGCGAAACACCTCGCGGGAGCGGTCATTGAGCTGTTCAAGGAGTTCGGATGCCTCTTTCATGCCTCTTTCCAAGCGCCGCCGACCATTAAAATCCCCGCAGGCGCAGCGTCAATCGGGGTTGCGGATGAACCCTGCCCACGGCTATCCGGACCGCAACATTCAAAGGGGATATGCCGTGAGACCTTCGGGACGTGATCTAAGCGAAATGCGCGCCGTTTCAATCGAAACCGGGGTGAGCAAGCATGCCGAGGGCTCGTGCCTCATCCGGATCGGCGACACGCAGGTGCTCTGCACCGCCTCTCTCGAAGAGCGTGTGCCGCCCTTCCTCAAGGGCGCGGGACAGGGCTGGGTGACGGCCGAATACGGCATGTTGCCCCGCTCCACCAGCTCGCGCATGCGGCGCGAGGCACAGGCCGGCAAGCAGGGCGGCCGCACCATCGAGATCCAGCGCCTGATCGGCCGCAGCCTGCGCGCGGGCGTCGACCGGCAGGCGCTTGGCGAACGCCAGATCACCGTCGACTGCGACGTGATCCAGGCCGACGGCGGCACCCGTTGCGCCGCCATCACCGGCGGCTGGGTTGCCCTGCGCATGGCCGTGAACCGGCTGATGAAGGCGGGCGACATCAAGATGGACCCGCTTGTTTCGCCCGTCGCCGCCGTCAGCTGCGGGATCTACGCAGGCCAACCCGTGCTCGACCTCGACTATGCCGAGGACAGCGAAGCCGGCGTGGACGGCAACTTCATCCTGCGCGGCGATGGCCAGATCATCGAGGTGCAGATGTCCGCCGAGGGCGCAACCTTCTCGCGCGCACAGATGGGTACGCTGATGGACCTGGCCGAGAAAGGCGTGGGCGAGCTGGTCGCGGCACAACAGGCGGCGCTGGCATGACCCGGAAATTCGAGGAAAAGACGCTTCTGGTCGCGACCCACAACCAGGGCAAACTGGAAGAGATCGCGGCGCTTCTGGAGCCCTACGGCGTGACCGTCGTGGGCGCCAAGGAAAAGGGGCTGCCCGAACCCGAGGAAACCGGCACCACCTTTGTCGAGAACGCGCGCATCAAGGCCCACGCGGCGGCGAAGGCCACGGGCCTTCCTGCCCTTTCCGACGATTCCGGCATCGCCATCGACGCGCTGGACGGCGCGCCGGGCGTCTACACCGCAGACTGGGCCGAAACGCCTGATGGCCGGGATTTCGTCATGGCGATGACCAAGACGCACGACAAGCTGGTCGAAAGCGGCGTCGCGGAACCTTGGACGGCGCGCTTCTGCTGCACGCTTGTCCTTGCCTGGCCCGACGGCCACGACGAGGTCTTTCCGGGGGTGATGGAGGGCAAGGTGACCTGGCCCATGCGCGGCGATCAGGGTCACGGCTACGATCCGATCTTCGTGCCGCAGGGCTACGACGTGACCTTTGGCGAGATGGACCGCTGGGAAAAGAACCGCATCAGCCATCGCGCAGATGCCTTCGCCAAACTGGTGGCCGGCTGCTTTGAGTGAGGACTGGCGCGAAGGCGGGTTTGCCCTCTACGTCCACTGGCCCTTCTGCGAGGCCAAGTGCCCCTACTGCGACTTCAACTCGCACGTGGTGGCAAACGTGGATCAGGATCGCTGGGCCCGTGCCCTCGCCGCCGAAATCGCCCGATCTGCCGCCCTCACCCCCGGCCGGGTGCTGAAGTCGATCTTCTTCGGGGGCGGCACACCATCCCTGATGAGACCCCAGACCGTCGAGACCGTCCTGCGCGCCGCGCGGGACAGCTGGGCCTGGGCCAACGACATCGAGATCACGCTGGAAGCCAATCCCCGTTCGGTCGAAGCCGCGCGTTTCCAGGGCTTCGCGAGCGCCGGGGTCAACCGTGTGTCGCTTGGGGTCCAGGCGCTCAACGATGCCGATCTGAAACGCCTGGGGCGCCTTCACAGCGCGGCCGAGGCGCAGGTGGCCTTCGACACCGCGCGGGACACCTTTGATCGGGTTAGCTTTGACCTCATCTATGCGCGGCAGAACCAGACACTGGCGGACTGGGAGGCGGAGCTTCGGTCTGCGCTGGCCCTCGCCGTGGACCACATGTCGCTCTACCAGTTGACCATTGAACCGGGCACCGCCTTTGGTGCGCGTCATGCCGCCGGTGGTCTGCGTGGGCTTCCCGACGAGGATCTTGCCGCCGACATGTACGAGCTCACACAGGCACTCTGCGAGGCCGCAGGCTACCCGGCATACGAAGTGTCGAACCATGCCCGCCCCGGCGCTGAATCGCGCCACAACCTCGTCTATTGGCACTATGGGGATTATGTGGGTGTCGGCCCCGGCGCGCATGGGCGCGTCACCATCGACGGCCGCAAACACGCGACCGAGGACTGGACAACGCCGGGCAAATGGCTTGAGGCCGCCGAGGCGGGATCGGGCCATCGAAGTGTTACCGAGCTGGATGGCCCCACCCAGGCCGGGGAATACCTGCTGATGGGGCTGCGGGTGCGCGAGGGCGTCGACATGGATCGTCTCGAACGCATGGCGCCGGGCGGCATCGTTCAAGACAAGATTTCTGAACTACAAGATATCGGTGTTCTCTGGAAAGAGTACACCCGATTTGGTGTGACGGCGCGAGGCCGTATGGTCCTCAACGCCGTCGTGACAGAGCTTCTTCCCGATCAGGACTGACTGAGGATCGCGCAGAGCGCGTCCAGCTGTTCGAGCGTCTTGTACGACACCGTGACCTGCCCGGATTCGTCGTCGGCCTTGTGATCGATGCTGACCTTCATGCCAAGCGCCGCCGAGAGGTCGCCCTCCAGAGCCTTGGTATCCGCATCCTTCTCCGTCGCCCCACGGGCAGCAGTGGGCCTGCGCGGCGTGTCACGCGGAGCCGCCTGTTTCACCAGTCGCTCGGTCTCACGCACCGACAGCCCCTTCGCCACCACCTGCTTGGCAAGCTCCTCGGCATTCGGCGCAGTGATGAGGGCGCGTGCGTGGCCCGCGCTGAGTCGGCCTTCCGAGACATGGCCGCGGATGCCCTCCGGCAGGTTTAGCAAGCGCATCATGTTGGCGATGTGGCTGCGGCTTTTGCCCAGAGCCTCGGCCAGCTTTTCCTGCGTATGGCCGAACTTGAACATCAACTGACGATAACCGGCGGCTTCCTCGATCGGGTTGAGATCCGCACGCTGGATGTTCTCGATGATCGCGATCTCGAGAACCTCGGTATCGTTGAACTCTCGAACGATGATCGGAAGCTCGTGAAGCTGCGCAAGCTGCGCGGCGCGCCAGCGGCGTTCACCGGCAACGATCTCGAACAGATCGGGGTTCTTGGGCGACTGCCGCACGATCAGAGGCTGGATGACGCCTTTCGAGCGAATGGAATCCGCCAGTTCGCGCAGCTGTTCGTCCGTAAACGTACGGCGCGGCTGGTCCGGGTTGGGTACGATTTTCTCAACCGGAACAACCCGTTCCGGGCGCCGCGCGCCGCCTTCCGGCGTCTCGGTGGTCTGCGGTTCAACATCCGCCATGAGGGCGGAGAGCCCACGGCCCAGGCCGCGACGTTTTTCGTTCTTTTCTGCCATGTCTGCCTCTTGTGGATGCTGCCTCATGCAGCGACGGGCGTATTTTTCTTGAGGAGCTCAGCCGCCAGCGCACGATAGGCGGCGGCCCCCTTTGAGGTCGTGTCGTAGCTGAGCACGGGCTGCGCGTAAGACGGCGCCTCGCTGACCCTGACGTTCCGGGGGATCACCGTCCGGAAGACCAGGTCGTGAAGGTTGTCCCGCGCATCGGCCTCGACCATTTGCGACAGGTTGTTGCGCGCATCGAACATCGTCAGGACGATACCCTCGATCCGGAGGTCGGCATTCGCGCTTTGCCGCACTTCCCGGATCGTCAGCATGAGCTGGGAGAGCCCCTCCAGCGCGAAGAACTCGCTTTGCAGCGGCACAAGCACCGAATGCGCGGAAACCATCGCGTTCACGGTGAGCAGGTTCAGCGATGGCGGACAGTCGATCAGCACGTAGTCGAAGCCCATGCTTTCGATCTCGGACTTGTGCAACGCGTCGCGCAGCAGCCAGGACCGGCGCTTGTTCGACATCATCTCCATGTCGGCAGAGCTCAGATCCACGGTGGCGGGGATCAGCGAAAGCCGCTCGGTGCCGGTCCGGACGATGGCCTCTTCGGCGGTCACTTCGCCAAGAAGGAAATCGTAGGTGGTCTTTTCGCGATCCTCGGGTTCGATCCCAAGCCCTGTCGAGGCGTTGCCCTGCGGATCGAGATCGACGACCAGGACGTTCAGACCGGTCTCACAAAGCGCCGCGCCAAGGTTGATCGTCGTCGTCGTCTTGCCGACCCCACCCTTCTGGTTGGCAATCGCGATGATTTTCGGACCGGAGCGCGGGACGGACTCAGGCATTCGACAACTCCCGGACTTCTAGGATGACGCTTGATGGATCGACGACGCTTGTATGCGTTTCCAGGTCAAAGTGCCATGACTCGCGGGCCTCGGACAACTCCGATTGCCAGTTTGATCCCTTGGGAAACAGCGCCGTTGCGCCGATTGCCATGTGGCGCTCGGCATACCCCAGAAGTTTATGCAACGGCGCAAGCGCCCGGGCGCTGACCAAGTCCGCATCCGCTGGGGTAAGCGCCTCGATCCGAGACTGCACGACCTCTCCCTGAACCTCGAGCTCGCGCAATGCGGTCCGAAGGAACACGCATTTTCTCGTGTCACTTTCGACCATCACCACCGACATCTCGGGCCGCAGGTCCGCGGCGAGAATCGCGATGACAAGGCCCGGAAATCCGCCGCCGCTGCCCAAGTCCAACCACTTCTTTGAGTCTCGCGCGATCCTGAACAACTGGGCCGAATCGGCGATGTGCCGGGATTCCAGTTGCCCCAAGGTACTTCGGGCGACGAGGTTGATCCTTGGGGACCACTTCTGGACCAAATCGGCCAGAGCGCCTAGGCGCTGCTCTGTTTCACGTGAAACATCCAACCCGTCCAGAGCTGCGGCAAGCGTCATATTATGCCGAGGCCTTGCGCGATTGCTGACGAAGACGCGCAAGGATCAACGTGAGCGCCGCGGGAGTCATCCCGTCAATCCGACCGGCCTGAGCAAGATTCTCCGGGCGCGCGGCCTCTAGTTTGTTGCGCAACTCGTTCGACAGTCCACCAAGCTTCCTGTAATCGAAGCCACTCGGAATGCGGACATCTTCTTCCTTGCGGAGATTTGCGACATCCCGCTCCTGTCGCGCGATGTAGTTGGCGTAGAGCGCCTCTCGTTCGATCTGCCGCGCAATGTCATGATCGACGGTGCTCAACTCAGCGTCCTGCTCTGCCAACATCGCGAACGTCACGTCCGGCAGCGCCAGCGCCTCGAGCCCCGAACGCCGTTGCCCGTCCTGGTTCACATTGAGACCGAGCGACCGAAGATCTTTTGGCGTGTAGCTTCGTGCGCTGAGCATCGCGTGCCCCTGCTCGAGCTTTTCCAATTTGTTTTCAAAGGCTTCTCGACGTGTGTCACTCGCACAGCCGGCGTCGAGCGCTTTCGGTGTCAGCCGCTGGTCGGCATTATCGGCCCGCAGCGAAAGCCGGAATTCGGCTCTTGAGGTGAACATCCGATAAGGCTCGCTGACGCCGCGAGTCGTGAGGTCATCCAGCATCACGCCGATATAGGAATCGCTCCGACCAAACGTGACCGGGTCGCGCCCCAGTGCGCGCGCAGCCGCATTGAGACCTGCAACGAGCCCTTGGGCTGCTGCTTCTTCATATCCGGTTGTTCCGTTGATCTGGCCCGCGAGGAACAACCCGTCCACGTCACGCACCGCCAACGAGATATCAAGCGCCCGCGGATCAACGTAATCGTATTCGATGGCGTAGCCCGGCTGCACGATCTCGGCACGCTCAAGACCGGGGATTGTCGCGACATAAGCCTTCTGCACGTCTTCGGGCAGCGACGTCGAAATGCCGTTCGGATAGACCGTCGTGTCGTCGAGCCCTTCCGGCTCAAGGAAGATCTGATGCGACGTCTTGTCGGCAAAACGCACCACCTTGTCTTCGATCGAGGGACAGTATCTTGGCCCGATCCCGTCGATATGACCGCCGTACATCGCGGACCGGTGAAGGTTCTCGTTGATAATGAAGTGGGTGGCTTCGGTCGTGTGCGTAATCCCGCAAGCGACCTGCCGCGCCGCCGGCGCACTCGAGAGAAACGAGAAGAGCACCGGTTCCTCATCGCCCGGTTGGGTTTCCAGCCGATCCCAGTCGATGGTCCGGCCGTCGAGCCTCGGTGGTGTCCCGGTCTTGAGGCGACCAAGCGGCAATCCGAAGGAATCGATTCTCTCGGCGAGCTTCACCGAAGGATCCGATCCCATACGGCCGCCAGGCCTCGAAACATCACCGATATGGATGACACCGCGAAGGAAGGTGCCCGTCGTCAGGACGACCTGTGGCGCGGAGATGTCGGTACCGTCCTTCAGCCGGATCCCTGCAACCGCATCGCCTTCCATCAGGAAGTCGGTCACCTCGGCCTCGATGACCGTAAGGCCGCGGTTCCCTTCGATTTCAGAAGTCATGGCCGCACGATAGAGTTTTCTGTCGGCCTGGGCGCGAGGCCCCTGGACCGCCGGACCTTTGCGGCGGTTCAGCAGCCGGTACTGGATACCGGACGCATCCGCGATCCGGCCCATGATGCCGTCCATCGCGTCGATCTCGCGAACGAGGTGCCCTTTCCCCAGACCGCCAATGGCCGGATTACAGGACATGACCCCCAAGTCTGCCTTCCGAAGGGTGACCAGTGCCGTACGCGCACCCATCCGGGCGGCAGCGGCAGCTGCCTCGGTTCCGGCGTGGCCGCC
>CAYNKL010000142.1:0-11309 GCA_964397775.1 uncultured Rhodobacterales bacterium
ATGCGCGGCGGGGCTGACGCCCCTTGATTCCGCGCAAGGGGCTTCGCGATCAATCGGCGCCTTGGCTCCTACCTGCACTTTTGCTGCATGGGGCACGAACGGCAGCGATGCCTTGTCACGAGGAACCGCACCACAGATGTACCCGCCCTCACGCAACCTTCACCGAACTCAGCTATGGACGCAGCCGCCCCGGCGCGCTTCAATGGCACCCGGAGGAGATGCGGAGGAGCGCATGTCGAAACTGATCGCGATACTCAACGTGGTGGCCTGGTCCGGCTTCTGGGCTTTCGGCTACCTTGCCCTGACAACCGACCCGGCAACCTCGGGCAGCATGGTCATCGCCGTGGTGCTGGCCGCGCTGGGCGCCGGCGCGGGCCTCTGGACCTGGTTCTGGATCGTCCGCCACACCGAGGAGATCGGCTACGCCCCGGCCCCACGCCGCGCGCGCCCCGAGTAGCGCCCCGATCTGAGCAGTCCCCGATCTGAACCGATCGGCGCCTCGCCCGTTTGTCCCGAAGACGACGGAAAGGGGGGCGCCATGGCGCAGACCGACACCATCGACGACTTGATCGAGACCCGGGGCAAGCTCTTCAGCGAAGAGATCGGCGCCAATATCGCCCGCGACGTGCCGCAGCAGTGGTTCCACTGGCTGCTGGGCGCACAGCTCATGTCGGCGCGCATCGCCGCCCCGCAGGCGGTAGAGGCCGCCGCCGCGCTCAAGCGCGAAGGTCTGCACAAGATCGACGCCATCCTCGACAGCTCCCGTGACACCCGCGTCGCGGTGCTGAACGCCAACGGCTATGCCCGCTTCGACAACCGTGGTGCCGACCAGATACAGGATCTCGCCTGCCAAGTGCGCGACTGGTACGGCAACGACCTGCGCCGCCTGCGCGACGAAGGCGGCACCCGGGACGGCATCCTCAAACGGCTTCAGGACTTCAAGGGCATCGGCCCCGGCGGTGCCGCCATCTTCGCCCGCGAGGCGCAACTGGCCTGGGACGCGCTCTACCCCATGCTCCACAAGGCGGCCTTAGGGCAGGCGGAAAAGCTCGGCCTGCCCACCGATCCCGACACCCTCGCCGACCGCGCCGGCTCCCCCGAGCGCTTCACCCGCCTCGCCGCCGCCCTGACGCGGGCCGCCCTGGACTGAGGGCGCGCCCCGTCAGTCGCCCGCCGGGCTTGGCACCGAGGACAGTGGCGTTCGAAAGGCCCAGCGGGCCAGCACGCCCCTTGCACGGCCTATCTGAGGGCAGTGCGGCTGTCAGCCATGCCCGTCACACGACCGACAAGCCGTAGACGCAAATGCTGCCTCAGACGCGACGTGGCACACAGTACCAGATAGGGGGCCCTATTGTCCAAAGCCTTGCCTCTGGCCGGGGCTGTCTAGGGTGAAGCGGCCTTTCGCTAATGCGGAGGCCAAGTTCAGCATTGCCGGACAAACCGACGAGCCGCAGCGCAGTCTCGAATGACCGCTACAGGTTCTGCGAATTTCGAACGTGGTCATTGCCGATGAGGATCATATCCACCTTGTCAGATCGGCAACTCCGACGTGGCCTTCTCTGTCGACACCACAATGGACGTTCTGAACTTGCGGACGTTCCTGTCGGCAAAGAAAAACCGATGCGTGAACGCCTCGTAATCCGCCATATCCTCGGCCATCACGACAAGAATGAAGTCCGCGTCCCCAGCAATGCAGTAGCAATGGGTCACCTGCCGATCCTCCCGCGCCTTGCGCTTGAAGGTGTCGATCTGGTCGAGCCGATCACGCTCGAGCTCGATCGCAACGATGGCCGTGACGCCAAGGCCCAAGGGTTTGGGATCGAGGATGGCCACTTCGCGCTGGATGACGCCGGCCTCTCGTAGCGATCGCATCCTCCGCTGCACGGATGCGGTCGAGACCCCGATCGTGTCGGCAAGAGACTGGATCGATATCTTCGAGTTCCGCTGCATCTGATCGAGTAACTTCCGGTCCGTCGCGTCCATGATTGCCTCTCATGCATAATACGCCGAATCTGATTTGATTAGATCATCAATTTGCCAAAATAAGCATACTTCGCATCAGCTGATCCATCTATGTTGAATGCCATGAAACACGGTGCCCTTACCATCCTTCCCCTTGCCCTCGGCGCAGCCGTCTACGGCTTCGCATTCGGGTTGCTGGCGGCGCAGGTCGGCTTTCCGTCGTGGGGCGTTGGCCTGATGAGCGTGTCCGTCCATGCCGGGTCGTCGCAGATCGTAGCCGTCGAGCAATTCGCCACGACCGGCACGGTCCTGGGAGCGGTGCTGGCCGGGGCCGCGCTAAACCTGCGCTACGTCGGCATGATCGCCTCGCTCTCGGACGTGTTGGTCGGGCTTTCATGGCGGTGGAAGATCCTCGCGATCCACGTCACGGGTGACGAGAACTGGGCCCTGACCATGGCAGAGCGCGCGAAGTCGCCGTATGTCGGCGCGGCGTTTCTATTGGGGTCGGGTTTCGTCATGATTTCTGTTTGGACCGCGTCGACCGTCGCGGGCGCGGCGATTGGAGCCGTGTTGCCCGACCTCGAACGTTTCGGCCTCGGCTTTGCGTTCACAGCCGCCTTCATTGCCATGGCCCGGGGCCTGTGGCGGGGCCAGTCGCAGGCTCTGCCTTGGGTCATTGCCGCAGGGGCGACGGCGGCTACAGTCTCCCTCGGGGTGCCGCAGGCATACGGGATCGTCGTCGGGGCACTTGTCGGGCTGGCGGCCTGCGCTCTGATGCGTCGCAAGAAGGTAGCCGTCGCATGAGTGGGCAATACTGGGCGGTGATCGGGCTGTTGGCCATCGCGGCGTTCGCGATCCGTTTGACCGGGCTTGTCGCGGGCGGGCGCATCCGGGCGTCGCGTCACGCCTGGATGCTGGATGAATTGCCGGGGCTGATCGTGGTCAGCCTGGTCGCGTCGTCGCTGGCCGGACAACCACCGGCGACCTGGCTCGCGGCCGGTATCGCGGTTGGCGTCGCGATTGGAACGAACCACGTTATTGCGACCATGGCCCTCGGTATGGCCGCCTTCGCGGGGCTAGGGTGGCTGGGCGTTTAAGCATTCCTGCCAGAACGCGCCTCAAAGACCGTAAAGCAAAGCCAATGCAATCTGGACTGGTCGACAGGGACAACCGAGAACGGTCGAAGCCGTCGTTCAAACACCCCGCAGCATCTGGTGGTAGGGGCTCCTTCCCGCAGTTCGCCGTGCGTGGTGTGAACGACGGCTTCGGGGATACACAAGCGCCATGTAGCGAAGCCAAGCACCGCTGAGCCATTGCCGGGCAGTCTCCCGGAAAGAGGTCTGCGCTGTCGGTCGTGGACCAACCCCGGCGGCAAGATCTTAAGCGCCTCGATCTCGAATTCATGAAAGTCGCTGCGATCGGCTGATTGCACCTGCGCTATGAGCTTGCCTTCGGCATCGCGGCAAACCGGGTGGGCCGCCTGCCGCCAGGATAGATACTTTTCAGCATCTCACGGCCTCCGCATGCCGGCGCGGGGATGGTCTTGCCGGCCCATGTCCCGGCCAGGCTCTCAGGCCCACCAGACCGATCAACGCCCGGCCCGAGTGTGTCGGCGGCACGCCCTGCCGCGGGACATTCTTAACAATGTCCTACCTCGCCTCCTCTAACCCATTGAAATACCTGGGACGCCAAAGTGTCCCGGCCCGGGACACCTTGAACGGCCGGTGCTGACGGGTGCCGAAATCTGCCGGCTCTTGCTCGAGAAACTTGCCTCCCCTCCCTGCTCCGCTACGCTGGAGCGCAACGAGAGAGGAGAGCCACATGCAGACCAAGTCCCTGGCCCTGTCAGCCGCCCTGGCCCTGGCCGCAGCCGCCGCCCAGGCCGCCCCCGAGGCGCTGGTGATCGGCAACTCCCGCTACGACCGCATCCAGACCCTTTTCGGCGCCAAGCGCGTCCTTGAGGCCGCCCAGGCGCTGGAGGACGGCGGGGTCGAGGTCACCGCGGTCCGCGACGCCGACAGCACCGCCATGCGCGACGCCTTCTCCACCTTCCTCGAACGCCTCGACGACGACAGCGCGCCGGTCCTCATGGTCCTCGCCGGCGCCTTCGTACACGGCCCCGACGGCTCCTACCTGCTGCCTGCGGCGGGCGAGGATCGCGGTGCCGACAAGGCGCTGATCTCGGGCTTCTCCCTCGATGCCGCGCTGGCCGTGCTCGCCCGCTATCCCGGCGAGGCGGTGCTGCTGCTGGGCGAGACCCCCGACACCGACGAGGCCGGCCCTTACCTCAAGCCGGGCCTCGGTTCGCTCGACATCCCCCAGGGCGTCACCGTCCTGCGCGGCGCCGCCCCCGACGTGGCCCGCTTTGCCAACGATGTCCTGCCCCGCCCTGGCGCCATGCTGCTGTCGGAGGCCGAGGAGGCCGAGCTGACCGTCGAGGGCTTCGCCCCGCGCGATTTCACCTACCTCACCGCCGAGGACCTGCCCGCCCCTGAGACCGAAACCGAGACCGGGGATGAGCCGGACCAGACGGCCGAGGAGCAGGCCGCCCTCGAGGAAGAGATGGCGCGCCTCGAAGCCGACGCCGCGGCCTGGGACCGGGCGCAGGAGGGCGACACCGTCGAGGCCTACAGGGCCTACCTTGACGCCTTCCCCGAGGGCGAGCAGGCCGACGCCGCCCGGCAGCGGATCAGCGCCATCGAATCCGAGCCCTTCTACGAGGAGCGCCGCGCCGAGGAGGCGCTGGAGCTCGACCGCGATGCCCGACGGGCGATCCAGAGGGACCTGACGATCCTCGGCTACGACACTCGTGGCATCGATGGGATCTTCGGCGCCGGCACCCGCGGCGGCGTCCGGCAGTGGCAGGAAAGCCAGGAGATCGAGGCCTCGGGCTATCTCACCCGCGACCAGATCACCCGGCTCGACGCGCAGGCCGAGCGCCGCGCCGCCGAGCTCGAGGCTGAGGCCGAGGAACGCCGCCGCCAGCAGGCGCAGGAGGAGCAGGCCTTCTGGGAAGAGACTGGCGCACGCGGTGACGAGGCGGGGCTGCGGGCCTATCTCAAGCGCTACCCCGAGGGCGCGCATGCCGCCGATGCCCGGCGGGTGCTGGAGGATCTCGAGGAGCAGCGCCGGCGTCGCGCCGGCGGACAGGACCGCATCGCCTGGGAAGAGGCGCGCCAGGCCGACACCGTCTCGGCCTACCGGAGCTACCTCGATGCCCGGCCCGGCGGGGCCTTCGTGAACGAGGCCCGCGGGCGGATCGAGGAGCTGCAGCGGAATGCCGATCAGGAGCGCGCGGCGCTGCAGGCGCGGGACGAGGAACAGGGGCTGGGGCTGAACCCGATCACCCGTCGGCTGGCCGAGGCGCGGCTGGGTCAGCTCGGGCTCGACCCAGGCGAGGTGGACGGCAAGTTCACCGGTCAGACCCGCCGGGCCATCGAGGCCTACCAGGAACAGAGGGCTCTGCCGGTGACCGGCTACCTCGATCAGGATACGGTCGTGCGGCTTCTCGCGGACGGGATACTCGGGCTCGACTGAGCAGGGAGCGGAGAGATGTCCCGGGCCGGGACATCTCTCGAGCTCATTAAATCCAATGACTTAGGAAACCTTGGTCATGAATTCTTAAGCTGTTCCGCGCCGGACGACCCCGGACCGGCTCCCGCCCGGCTCAGACCCGGCGCTTCCCGATCCGTCGTGGCTGCGTTGCGCGGAAAGAGGAAGATGCCCAGGGCAATCGTCGCGAATGCGAACTCGTAGACCTCCCACTTCCGGCTGACCGGCAGCAGAACGATGATCACCGAGACGGCAAGCGTTGCGAGCATGTGGTGCCTCCGCGGCACCGGAATGGCGAGCGCCTCGCTGAACCGGCGCACCCAGGCGAAGCGCGGCCAAAGAAGGGTCAGACCGATCAGGTAGCTCAGCAGCACCACCGAAAGCAGGTTGCCGAAGATGACCTCGTCGAGCTTGACCCCGCCCACAACCAGGTTGTGAAACGTCAGTTCATGCTGGTCGTTGCGTTGCGCCAGGGCCTCGGGCGTTTCGAGCCCGAAGATGCGCTGGCCCCAGGAGATTTCTTCACCTGCGGCAAGAAAGAAGAGCAGCGCGTAGATCCCGGTCAGGGCCACGAAGACCACGCCACGTGATCCTGATCCACCGACGGCGCGGCAGAGCAGAACGACGCCGCCAATCAGGAGGAGAACAGCGGTCCCATATTCGATCGGTCCGTCTTCGGCAGCGAACCAGCTGCGGAAAATCTGCGGATCTGCGAGTGCGAGGCTGACTGTCGCGATCATGACAAGGCCGAGCAGTATCATGAGCGCCACGTCGATTCGTGGATATATCTTCATTCCGTTTCGATACTCAGCGGTCTGCCGAGGGCAAGGTCTGACGCACGGTCCTTTTTCGTGGCTCACGGTCTTGTCAAAGATGAGCACCAACGGAGCGGGAGAAAGGGTCCGAATGGAACGTTGGGGCCCTCTCGCTGCTGGTTCACAGCAGCATTCGAGCCGTTGACGCGACCGAGCGCGGCATGTGTTCCTTGGGCAGAGCTGAGAGGCGCCGGCGGGGGATGCCCGGGACCGGGGCGCAGCAAACAAGGACCCTTCATGCACGAACACTTCCCCCTGCCCGCGCTTGCCCGGTCGCTCCTGCCGCATGCCTTCGATGCCCGTGACGGGGCGCATGACGAGAGCCACCTGCTGCGCGTCTGGCGCAACGTCGAGGCGATCCAGGCCGCGGAAGGCGGTGATCTCCGCATCCTGCTGGCCGCCACGCTGCTGCACGACTGCGTCTGGGTCGACAAGAGATCGCCAGAGCGGTCTTCGGCCTCGCGACTGGCGGCCGAGAAGGCGTCCGAGGTCCTGACCGGCCTCGGCTGGGAGGCCGAGGACCTGGGCCGGGTCGCCCATGCCATCGAGGCGCACAGCTTCTCGGCCGGGATCGCGCCGCGGAGCCTCGAGGCGCGTATCCTGCAGGATGCCGACCGGCTGGATGCCATGGGCTTCATCGGCGTGGCGCGCTGCATGTATCTGGCGGGGGCGCATGGGGCGTCGATCTACCACGCCACCGACCCGGCGGCGGTGAATCGGCCGCTGGAGGATCAGCTTTACGCGCTCGACCATTTCCGGACGAAGCTGCTGGGTCTGGGCGAGGGGATGCAGACCGCGAAGGGCCAGGCGCTGGCCGCCGAGCGGGTCGGGCGGCTGGAGATGTTCTATCGCGGGCTGCTGGAGGAGGTGGGTGCGGGAGAGCGCGCTGTCGCGCCGGGGACATTCCCTATCGGGTAAGCAGGTACGCAGCCTGCCCCTCCCTAACCCTCCCCCTGACAGGGGGAGGGGATCTGTTGCGCGTGTGGTAGGTGGCGGTGTGTCAGGGAGCGGGGCGACTGGGTGGTGCTTCTGTATCGCCCCCTCACCCTGACCCTCTCCCCCGCGGGGAGAGGGAAGCGCGGCTTCTGGGGGCGTGCTGTCACCCAGAACCCTGGAAGCCGATGTGTGCCGGGAACCCGGCTGTCGTGCGATTTCACATACCCCCCTCACCCCGGCCCTCTCCCCCAAGGGGAGAGGGAGGCGCGCTTCGCCGACGGGGTGCCCTGCCCTTCAGCGCCGCTGCGCGAGGTGGGCGAGGCGGACGAAGCAGCGTTCCACGAGGGCCATGGCGGGCGCGCGTTGGCCCGCCGAGCGCAGGCGCAGGTCGGTTTCCATGAGGTGGTCCAGCGCGTCCTCGAGCCGGTCGGTGCGCCAGTCCTGCGCCTGCCGCATCATGCGGTCGCGGCGGGGGCCGAAGACCGGCGGGCGGACGCGGTTGATGCCTTCGCGCGCGCCGCCGGGGGCCGAGGCCACGGTGTAGAGCGTCCGGAAGTGGCGCATTCCCATGATGAGCAGCGTGACCGGGGCGACGCCCTGCGCTTCGAGCCGCTGCATGACAGGGTCGATCTCGCCGGTGCGGCCCTCGGCGAGGACGTGGAAGATCTCGTCCATCTCGGCCTCGATCGAGGCGGGAGCGTTGAGCTCCACCTCGTCGGGGGTGAGGGGCGTCGTGTCCTCGTACTTGTAGAGCGCGATCTTCTCGAGCGTCTGGCGGAAGTCACCGGGGGTGAGCGCGCGGGCGAGGCCTTCGAGCGCCTGCATCGCATCGCGGCCGACCTCGCGAAGCCCTGCACGCTTCAGCTCGGCCTCGATCTCCTCGCGCCCCGGGGGATCGTTGTAGAGGCCCGCGGCATAGGCCTGACGGCTGCCCTCGAAAAGCTTGCGCAGGGCGGAGCGGGCGTTGAGCTGACCGGCGGTGGCCACGATCTGCGCGTCGCCGGGTTTCCAGTCCTTGAGCGCGGCGTCGAAGGTCTTGGACAACCCGTCGGTGGCCTCCTCGACCAGCGCGACGCGAGGACCGGGAAAGAAACCCGTCGCCTTGACCGCGTCGAGCAGCATGGCGGGTTCCTTGCGCAGCTCGGCGCCGGACATGCGGGTGAGGCGCATCTCGGTCTCGCCCTCGGGGCCGATGAGGGCGGCGACGACCTCCTGCCGGCGCATGGCCACGCGCATGGTGTCCTCGCCGAAGATCAGCAGGCCCGCGGCCTCCGGATCGGGCTTGCGGAAGTAGGCGTTGGCGTCGCGGCCGGCGAGTTTCATGCCGGGCGCGGATCGGCGTTGAGGAGAATTTCGTCGATCACCTGGTCGGCGAGGATCACCATCAGCCTTTCGCGGGCGTCGCGTTCGGCGGCGAGCGTTGCCACGGTGGAGCCGGTGGCGGAGTAGCCGGTGAAGGCGCGGGTGCTGCCCTGAAATACGGGGGCGTCGAAGCCGGCCTCGCGCAGGGTGTAGTCGGCGCTGCCGTCGAGCCGGTAGCGCGTGGTGCTGCCCGCAGAGGTGGTCCCGAGCGACGCGCGTTCGGTGCTGATGTCGACGGTGAGCGTGTAGGCCCCGCCGGCGCCGCGGCCCATGCGTTCCTCGAAGCGGCGATTGAACAGGTAGTCCAGTTCACCGTCGGGGGACGCAAGGGCCACCTGCCCCTGCAGGAGGTTTCCGGCGCCCTCGGGCCCGTAGACCGGCTCGAAGCCGCAGCCCGCGAGGGCCGCGGCGGCGCCTGTCAGGAAGGTTCGGCGATCAGACCACCACATTCACGATACGCCCCGGCACGACGATGAGCTTTTTCGGCTGGCCCCCGTCGAGGGCCCGCTGGACAGCTTCGTGTTCGAGGACGAGGTTTTCAACCTCTTCCTTGCCCAGATCGCGGGCGACGGTGATCTCGCCCCGGCGCTTGCCGTTGACCTGGATCGGAAGGGTGACCGTGTCCTCGACCAGCATGGCGGCGTCGGCCTTGGGCCAGGTGGCGTTGGCGACAAGGCCCTCGCCGCCCAGAAGCTCCCACAGTTCCTCGGAGAGGTGCGGGGTCATGGGGGACATGAGCTGCGCCAGCGTGCGGGCGGCCTGTTTCTTTGCCTCGGCGCCGGCCTTGGATTTCTGCAGGGTCGCGGTGAAGGCGTAGAGGCGCGCGATGGAGGCGTTGAAGCCGAAGCTCTCCAGCCCCATGGTCACGTCGTGGATGGCCTTGTGCATCTCGCGCAGGAGGGCGGTGTCCTCGTCGCCCTGGGGGGCGGTGTCGAGCGCGGCGATCTCGGCGCAGATGCGGTGGACGCGGGCGAGGTGCTTGCTCGCGGCCTCGGCCCCGGCGGCGGTCCATTCCACGTCGCGTTCCGGCGGGCTGTCCGACAGGACGAACCAGCGCGCGGTGTCGGCGCCGTAGTCCGAGATGATCGTCATCGGGTCGACGACGTTGTTCTTGGATTTCGACATCTTGGCCGAGGGGATGATCTCGACCTCGGTGCCGTCCTTGAGGAAGGCCTTTCCGTCGCGGGTCTCGACGTCCTCGGGGAAGTGGTAGACCTTGCGGCCCTCGGCGTCCTGCGTCTGGTAGATCGCGTGGGTGACCATACCCTGCGTGAAGAGCGCGTCGAAGGGCTCCACGCTTTTCTCAGGCAGGTGGCCGGTGAGGTGCATGGCCCGGGCGAAGAAGCGGGAATAGAGCAGGTGCAGGATCGCGTGCTCGATGCCGCCGATGTACTGGTCGACGTTCATCCAGTAAGCGGCTTCGTCGAGGTCGGTGGGCGTCGTGGCATGCGGCGCGGTGAAGCGCGCGAAGTACCACGAGCTGTCGACGAAGGTGTCCATGGTGTCGGTCTCGCGCCGCGCGGGCTTGCCGCAGGACGGGCAGGCGCAGTCGCGCCACGTGGGGTGGCGATCGAGCGGATTGCCGGGGACCGAGAAGTCGATCGGCGTGCCGTCCTCGTCGTAGGGCAGCGCGATGGGCAGGTTTTCCCGCTTTTCGGGGACCACGCCGCAGGCCTCGCAATGCACCACGGGGATCGGGCAGCCCCAGTAGCGCTGCCGCGAGAGGCCCCAGTCGCGCAGGCGGTACTTGGTGACCCCCTGCCCCACGCCGTTGGATTCGCAAAACGCGATGGCGGCGTCGATGGCCTGCTCGCCGGTGGCGGCTTCATCCCAGTCGAACGGCTTGATCCAGCGGACCTTGTCGGACTTTGGCGGCACGAAGGCCTCGCCGCCGTCCTCGGGGCGGATGTGGCCCTCGGGGTTCAGCGGCTCGAAGGTCGACGCCACGGGCAGATCGTACTTGCGGGCGAATTCGAGGTCGCGCGGATCGTGCGCCGGGCAGCCGAAGATGGCGCCGGTGCCGTAGTCCATGAGGATGAAGTTGGCTACGTAGACCGGCAGCTCCCACGCGGTGTCAAACGGATGACGCACGCGCAGGCCGGTATCGAAACCGCGCTTCTCGGCCTTTTCGAGCTCTTCCTCGCTGGTGCCCATCCGGCGGCATTCGGCGTTGAAGGCGGCAAGGTCGGCGTTGTCCGCTTCCAGTTGCTTGGCCAGCGGATGGTCGGGCGAGATGCCGACGAAGGACGCGCCCATGAGCGTGTCGGGACGGGTCGTGTAGACCTCGACCCGGTCATGGCCTTCGGGGCCATCGACAAGCGAGAATGCGAACTGCAGGCCGCGGCTCTGGCCGATCCAGTTGGCCTGCATGAGCTTGACCTTGGCGGGCCAGTTGTCGAGCCCGTCAAGCGCCTCGAGCAGCTCGCCCGAGTAGTCGGAGATGCGGAAGAACCACTGCGTGAGCTCGCGCCGTTCCACCAGCGCACCCGAGCGCCAGCCGCGGCCGTTTTCCACCTGCTCGTTGGCAAGCACGGTCATGTCGACCGGGTCCCAGTTCACCACCGCGTTCTTGCGGTAGACGAGGCCCTTTTCCAGGAAGTCGAGGAAGAGCGCCTGCTGCTGGCCGTAGTATTCCGGGTCGCAGGTGGCGAACATGCGCGACCAGTCGAGCCCGAAGCCCAG
>CAYNKL010000143.1:0-11276 GCA_964397775.1 uncultured Rhodobacterales bacterium
GACCTATCTCACCGGCCACACGCTCTTCGTCGACGGCGGCTGGATGGCCGCCTGATCGAGGCATCGAGGCGGCAGCCTTACATGGCCGACTGAAGCCTTCTGCTGCGTGGCCTCCATTGTCTTGCTGCCGCCCGCTCCGCCAACCGCGCCAGCACCGGCGGTTCCAAACAGCACGCCGCCGGCTCCGCCATGTGGCAAAGGGCACCGACATGCAGGTGTCGGATCGGGTCGGCTTGAGCCGGCCTGCGGCCTCGACAGGCCGGGAAGCTGCTAGATCGTGCACCCTCGAGGTCATGTCTGTCTCGTGGTGTCGTTGTGGTGTCGACCCGCGCGTGACGGTGCAGCGCCGTTGCAATCGCGTCGCGCCGCGCGCGAGGCGCGGCTCACGGCTCACACATCTCCGGCCACCGCGAACCGTGCCTTGCCCTGCTTGGCGACGTGATCCACGAACAACCGGATCTTGGGATCCTGCAGCTTCTTGTGTGGGAAGAGACACCCGAAGATCGTGGGCAGCGGCGGCGTCTCGGGCAGCACCTCGACCAGCCGCCCCGCGGTCAGATGGTCCTGCACGTCGAAGCGCGGCTTGTTGACGATGCCCTGCCCGGCCAGCGCCCAGTCGGTGAGCACGTCGCCGTCATCGGCATCGTAGCGGCCCCGCACCTCGAGCTTTTGCGGCCCCGTGGGGGTCTGGACCGTCCAGAAGTACTCGGGCGAGCGGGGATAGCGCAGCAGCAGGCAATTATGCGCGCCGTGCAGCAGGTCATCGGGCGTCCGCGGCGTGCCGCAGCGCGCCAGATAGTCCGGTGCGGCGCAAAGCACCCGGTCGCAATCGGCAATCTTGCGCAGTTTCATGTTGGAATCGCCGGGTTCGCCGACGAAGAAGGCCACGTCGAGCCCGTCCGCCAGCATGTCGACCTTGCGGTCCGACAGGCGCATCCGAACCTCGGTTTCGGGGTAGGCCTCGGAAAAGGATGGCACCAGCGGCGCCACGATCCGCCGCCCGACACCCAGCGGTGCGGTCACGCGGATGGCGCCACGGGGCACCTGCGAGAAGCTGGCCACCCGGGCTTCGGCATTCTCCAAAGCGGTGAGGACGGTCTTGGCCTCATCGTAGAAGACATGCCCCGCCTCGGTCGGTGTGATCGAGCGTGTGGTCCGGTTGAAGAGCCGCACGCCCAGATGTTTCTCAAGCTCCTTCAGGCGCTTGCTGGCCACCGCCGGGGTCAGGCGCAGGTCGCGCCCGCCCGACGTGATGCTGCCCAGTTCCAGCACCCGGACAAAGACCCTCAGGCTTTCGATATAGGACATCGGCGCCCCTCCCTCTTCGGCGGGATCATGCGCGTGCACCGCTCCTTTTTTCAACGGATCGTTGAAAGTATTTGCTGTTTGGGACGATTTTTCGACTCAATTGTGCGTCGTATGTTGCTGCTCACCCCGGAGGTCTCACACCGGGGCAACGGGAGGTGAGCATGACGTATCGCGATGACATTCGCTTCATACTGAACGGGCGCGAGGTGTCGGCCCGCGATGTCGGCGCCAGCCGGACGCTTCTGGATTTCCTGCGGCTCGAGCGGCGGCTGACCGGCACCAAGGAGGGCTGCGCCGAGGGCGACTGTGGCGCCTGCACCGTGCTGGTGGGCCGACTGACCGATACGGGGCTGGTCTATGCGCCGGTCAATGCGTGCATCCGGTTCCTCGCCTCGGTCGACGGCTGCCACGTGGTCACCGTCGAGCACCTCTCCGGCCCCGACGGCGCGCTTCACCCGGTGCAGCAGGCGATGATCGACTTTCATGGCAGCCAGTGCGGCTTTTGCACACCGGGCTTTGTCATGTCGCTCTATGCGTTGTGGATGCAGACCCCCGAGCCGACCGAGGCACAGGTCGAGACCGCGCTGCAGGGCAACCTCTGCCGCTGCACCGGTTATGCGCCGATCATCCGCGCCGCCGTCGCCGTGAGCCGCTATGGCACGCCCGCCTCCGACCACCTGACCGCCGAGCGCGAGGCGATGACAGCCCGCCTGCGCGCCCTGCGCGACGGCCGCCGCGTCGTCACCGGGCCGCAGGACAACCTGTCGATCCTGCCGGCGGATGTTGACGATCTGGCGCAATGCCTGCTGGACTGGCCCGGCGCCACCATCGTCGCCGGCGCCACGGATGTCGGCCTCTGGGTCACGAAATTCCTGCGCAACATCGGGCCGGCCATCTTCACGGGCCACCTCGAGGGGCTGAAGACCATCGCGCGGCAGGAGGGCCACCTCCTCATCGGCGCCGGTGCCAGCTACACCGACTGCCAGTCCGTCCTGTCGCAGCACCTGCCCCACCTTGCGCCCTACTGGGACCGCATCGCGGGCTGGCAGGTGCGCAACATGGGCACCGTCGGCGGCAACATCGCCAACGGCTCGCCCATCGGGGATACACCGCCGGTTCTGATCGCGCTGGGGGCCGAAATCACCCTGCGCCACGGTGCCGATCGCCGCACCCTGCCGCTGGAGAGGTTCTTCATCGACTACGGCAAGCAGGACCGCGCGGCAGGCGAGTTCGTCGAGCGCATCCGCATCCCGCTGCCCGGCGCGTCCGACCGCAACGCCGCCTACAAGATCTCGAAGCGCCGGGATGAGGATATCTCGTCCGTCGCGGCGGGGATCAGCGTCACGGTCATCGAGGGCCAGATCACCCGCGCCCGCCTTGCCTTTGGCGGCATGGCGGCAACCCCCAAGCGGGCCGCTCAGGCCGAGGCCGCGCTGACCGGGCAGCCCTGGGCGCGCGAGACCTTCGAGGCTGCGGCCGAGGCGCTGGCACAGGATTTTGCCCCGCTCAGCGATTGGCGCGCCTCTTCCGGCTACCGGATGCTGAGTGCGCAGAACCTGCTGCGCCGCTTCTTCCTCGAACAGGACGCCGGCACCGCCGCGCCCGCGCAACTCGCAATCGCATGAGGGACTGGACCATGAAGGACGAACTGACCATCACCGGCGCCGCCCATAGCGACCGCAATCATGACAGCGCGGTCAAGCATGTGACGGGCCGCGCCGATTACACCGACGACATCGCCATGCCCGAGGGCACCCTGCACGCCTATCTCGGCGTCTCGGACGTGGCCCATGCGACGCTGCACGGTCTCGACCTGAGCGAGGTGCTGGCGGTACCCGGCGTCGTCGGCGTGCTGACCGCGGCGGACGTGCCCGGTATCAACGACATCAGCCCCACGGGCCGCAACGACGAGCCGGTCTTTCCCACCGACCGGATCCAGTTCCACGGCCAGCCGCTCTTTGCCGTGGTGGCCGAAAGCCGCGACATCGCCCGCCGTGCGGCAGAACTGGCGCGCATCGACTGCACCCCCCTGCCCCACGCGCTGGACCCTGTCGCCGCGCAGGAGGCCGGCTACCCGCATGTCACCGCGCCGCTGAAGCTCGAGCGGGGCGATCTCGACGCGGGCCTTGCCGCCGCCAAGAACCGGATCAAGGGCCGCATGAGCGTAGGCGGACAGGATCACATGTATCTCGAGGGGCACATCGCCTTCGCCATCCCGGGCGAGGATGACGACGTGATCGTGCATTGCTCGACCCAGCATCCCAGCGAGGCGCAGCACATGGTCGCCCACGTGCTGGGCGTGCCCTCGAACGCGGTTGTGGTGAACGTGCGGCGCATGGGCGGCGGCTTCGGCGGCAAGGAAAGCCAAATGAACCTCTTTGCCGCCGTCGCCGCGATCGCCGCCAAGAAGTGGGGACAGGCGGTCAAGATCCGCCCCGACCGCGATCAGGACATGACCGCCACCGGCAAGCGGCACGACTTCGTCATCGACTACGAGGTGGGCTTCGACGATGCCGGGCGGATCGAGGCCGTCGGCGGCACCTTCGCCGCGCGCTGCGGCTTCTCCTCGGACCTCTCGGGCCCGGTCACCGACCGCGCGCTGTTCCATGCGGACAATGCCTATTTCTATCCCAACGTGCGCCTGACCAGCCGCCCGATGAAGACAAACACCGTCTCGAACACCGCCTTTCGCGGCTTCGGCGGACCTCAGGGGGTCGTCGCCGCCGAGCGCATGATCGAGGAAATCGCCTACGCCACCGGGCAGGACCCCCTCGATGTGCGCAAGGCCAATTTCTACGGCGGCGAGGGGCGCGACCTGACGCCGTACCACCAGCAGGTGGAGGACAATATCCTCGACCGTCTGGTCTCGGAACTGGAAGAGAGCGCCGACTACCGCGCCCGCCGGGCCGAGATCGTCGCCTTCAACGCCGGCTCGCCGGTGCTGAAGAAGGGCATCGCGCTGACGCCGGTCAAGTTCGGGATCTCCTTCACCGCGACGTGGTACAATCAGGCGGGCGCTCTAGTGCATGTCTATAACGACGGCTCGATCCACCTCAACCACGGCGGCACCGAGATGGGCCAGGGCCTCAACACCAAGGTCGCGCAGGTCGTGGCCGAGGCGTTCCAGGTCGATTTCGAGCGCATCAAGATCACCAAGACCACGACCGAGAAGGTGCCCAACACCTCGGCCACCGCCGCCTCGTCCGGCACCGACCTGAACGGCATGGCCGCACTGAACGCGGTCGAGCAGATCAAGGCGCGGCTGGTGGACTTCGCCTGCGACCACTGGGCCGTGCCGCCCGAGGCGGTGCGCTTCGAGGCCAACCGCGTGCTGATCGGCGACGAGGTGCTGAGCTTCGATGCCTTCATCAAGCAGGCCTACCTCGCGCGCGTCCAGCTCTCGGCGGCGGGCTTCTACAAGACGCCCAAGATCCACTGGGATCGCGACAAGGGTCAGGGCCGCCCGTTCTATTACTATGCCTACGGCGCCGCCTGCTCCGAGGTCACCATCGACACGCTGACCGGCGAATACCGGGTCGAGCGGACCGACATCCTGCACGACGTCGGCCGCTCTCTGAACCCGGCGCTCGACAAGGGGCAGGTCGAGGGGGCCTTTATCCAGGGCATGGGATGGCTGACCACCGAGGAGTTGTGGTGGGACGACGCCGGGCGCCTGCGCACCCATGCGCCGTCGACCTACAAGATCCCGCTCGCCTCGGACCGGCCGCGCGTGTTCAACGTCGACCTCGCCGACTGGTCCGAGAACCGCGAGCTGACCATCAAACGCTCGAAAGCGGTCGGAGAGCCGCCCTTCATGCTCGGCATCTCGGTCTTCGAGGCGCTCTCGATGGCAGTAGCCTCGGTCGCGGACTACCGCGAATGCCCGCGCCTCGACGCGCCTGCCACGCCCGAGCGCGTGCTGATGGCGGTGGACCGCCTGCGCCGGGGCGTGTCGTGACCCTCGCCGCCTTCCTCGATCTCCACGGCGCGGTGATCCGCGTGGCACTGACCCGCGTACGCGGGTCGTCCCCGCGCAACACAGGCACCGAGATGTTCGTAGCCGCCGAGGCGCTCTACGGCACCATCGGTGGCGGACAGCTGGAGCATCGCGCCATCGAGGCGGCGCGCGCCATGCTCCGCGACGGTGCGCTGAGCCGGGAGATGGACGTGCCGCTGGGGCCCGAGATCGGGCAATGCTGCGGCGGACGGGTTGAACTGTCGCTGCAACGGATGCGGGCCTCGGACAAGGGCGCCGCGCTGCGCCGGGCCGAGGCCGAGACCGCCACCCTGCCCCATGTCTATGTCATGGGCGCGGGCCATGTCGGTCGGGCGCTGGCCGACCTGCTGCAACACCTGCCGGTGCGCGCCATTCTCGTCGATCCGCGTGCGGGCGAGATCGCGCTCTGCACCGCGGCGGTCGAGACCCGTGTCTCTGCCATCCCCGAGGTCGAGATCGCCAATGCCCCCGCCGGCAGCGCCTTCGTGGTGCTGACCCACGATCACGGGCTGGACTTTCTGCTGACCTCGGCGGCGCTGGAGCGCGGTGACGCCGCCTATGTCGGCATGATCGGCTCGGCCACCAAGCGCACGAAGCTGCGCAACTGGATGCGCCAGCATTGCGACGGCATCGATTTCAGCCAACTCACCTGTCCCATCGGGGCGCAGGGCAGCGGCGACAAGCGGCCCGCCCTGATCGCGGCCTTCGTCGTGGCCGAGGTTCTGGCCGAGCTGACCCGTGGGGAGCGGGCCAACGGCCGGGCCGGATCAAGGCAGCCCCCCGCAAGGGGCCATCATCAAGACCAGAAGGGAGCGTCGGCCCGATAGCGGGAGGCGGGGCTGGTCATTACGGAGGAGGAGACCGTCATGGACGGGACAAGCTACAACTACCGGTTGGTGTCGCGCGGCGACTCCAGCGCCTTCTGGGCGCTGTTCACCGACAACCTCGTGAACCTGCTGATCCTGTCGGGGATCTGCCAGTTCGTGTTCGGCATGCCGCCCGAGATCGTCTTTGGACGGATCGTTCCGGGCGCCGCCGTCGCCATTCTCGCCGGGGTGGCGGTCTATACCGTCATGGCCAAGGCCACCGCGACCCGCACCGGGCGCGACGTGACCGCCCTGCCCTACGGCATCTCGACGCCGGTGATGTTCGTCTACCTCTTCGGCGTGATCGGCCCGATCTACTGGGCCACGCAGGACCCGCTGCTGGCGTGGCAGGTGGGGATCGGCGCGGGCTTCATGGGCGGCATCGTCGCCGCCCTGGGTGCCCTCATCGGTCCGAGGCTGAAGCGGATCACCCCGCGCGCCGGCATGCTGGGCACGCTTTGCGGCATTGCGCTGATGTTCATCGGGGCCGTGCCGCTGGCGCAGATCTTCGAACACCCGGTGATCGGCTTCACCGCGCTGCTCTTCATCCTGTGGGGGCTGATCGGGCGGTTCCGCCTGCCGGGCAACGTGCCCGCGGGCCTCGTCGCTATTCTGGCGGGCACGGTGATCGCGGTGTTTCTGGGCGAGTCGACCTTCGACACGTCCGGCCTGGGGGTATACCCGCCGATCCCCTATGTCGGCGACCTGATCGCGGGGATCCAGTACCTCTTTGCCAATCCCGAGCTGTTCCTCGTGCTGGTGCCGGTGCAGATCTACAACTTCATCGAGACCATGAACAACGTCGAGAGCGCCGAGGCCGCGGGCGACAGCTACCCGGTGGGCCTTTGTCAGGTCACCGACGGCGCGGGCACCATGATCGGCGCGGTGTTCGGCTCGCCCTTCCCCACCACGGTCTATATCGGCCACCCGGCCTACAAGCGGCTGGATGCGCGGGCGGGCTATATCATCGGCGTGGCCCTGGTGATCGCGGCGGCGGCCTTTTTCGGCTTCCTGTCCTTCCTCGCCGGGCTGATCCCGGTGGCGGCGGCGGCGCCGGTGCTGGTCTTCGTGGCCGTCAGCCTGATCACCAACACGGCCTGGGCGGTGAAGCCCGCGCACATGGCCGCGGTGTCCTTCGCCATCCTGCCGCATGTCTCGTCGCTGCTCGTCACCAAGTGGGGCTCGCTGATGAACGCGCTGCGGGCGCAGGGGATCGAGGGGCTGCCGTCGCTGGGCGATGCCGACCTGACCGCCGCGCTGCTGATGGAGGGCGCACATTTCGACGGCCACCTTGCGCTGAGCCAGGGCGCCATCCTCACCGGCCTGATCTGGGGCGCCATCGTCGCCGACGTGATCGACGGGCGGTTCCGCGCGGCGGGCGGGTTCGCTCTGGCAGCGTCGGTCATGTCGTCCGTGGGGATCATCCATGCCGGATCGCTCCAGATGCCGCAATTCGACGGGATCACGCTCGGCTACCTGATCATCGGCGGCTTCCTCTGCCTCTATCCGCTGTTCGCCCCGAAGGAAGACCTCGAAGAGCGCATCATCGTGCCGGACGAGCCCGACCTGATGGACGACACCACGCCGCAGCGCGCCTGATGCTTCCGGGGGCGGCCCCCGCGCCGCCCCCTTCACACGACCGGAGAGACCCATGACCCAGACCCTGCTGCGCGGACGGCTTCTGACCTTCCATCGCGAACCGGTGGACCACACCGATACCAAGGCCTACACCTATCTCGAGGATGCGGGCCTGCTGATCCGCGACGGGTTGATCGCGGCCACGGGCTCCTATGCCGAGGTCAGGGCGCAGGCGCCGGAGGCGCCGGTCACCGACCACCGCCCGCACCTGATGATGGCGGGCTTCGTCGACACGCATATCCACTTTCCACAGGTGCAGGTCATCGCCTCCTGGGGGGCGCAACTGCTCGACTGGCTGAACGGCTACACCTTCCCCGAGGAAACGCGCTTTGCCGATCCGGCGCATTGCGCCCGCATGGCCTCTGCCTTTCTCGATCTCCTGATCGCGCATGGCACCACCACCGCCGTCAGCTTCTGCTCGGTGCATTCCGCCAGCGCCGAGGCGCTCTTTGCCGAGGCCACCCGCCGCAACATGCGGATGCTGGGCGGCAAGGTGATGATGGACCGCAACGCGCCGGACGGGCTGCGCGACACGGCGCAGTCGGGCTATGACGACAGCAAGGCCCTGATCGACCGCTGGCACGGGCGGGGCCGGACAGGCTACGTCATCACGCCGCGCTTTGCCATCACCTCGACGCCCGAGCAGTTGCAGATGGCAGGCGCCTTGGCCGCCGAGCATCCGGAATGCCACGTGCAGACCCACCTGTCGGAGAACCGGGCAGAGATCGCCTACACCGCCGAACTCTATCCAAAGGCGCGCGACTACCTCGACGTCTACCAGCGCCACGGGTTGCTGGGGTCGAAAACGCTGCTGGGCCATGCCATCCACCTCGAGCCGCGCGAGATCGACGCGCTGGCAGAGACCCGGGCGCATCCGGTGTTCTGCCCTACCTCGAACCTCTTTCTGGGCAGCGGACTGTTCGACGACGCGGGTCTGCGGGCGCGCGGCATCGCCAGCGGCATCGCCACTGATGTGGGCGCGGGCACCAGCTATTCCATGCTGCAGACCCTGAACGAGGGCTACAAGGTGCTGCAATTGCAGGGCCAGGCGCTGCACCCGCTGCGCGCTTTCCACTGGGCCACCCGCGGCAATGCCGAGGTGCTTGGCCTGGCAGACCGCATCGGCACGCTGGACACGGGATCAGAGGCCGACATCGTGGTCCTCGACTCCGCCGCGACCGAGGCGACGGCACTGCGCACCGAACGGGCGGGCACGTTGGCCGAAGAGCTCTTCATCCTGCAGGTCATGGGCTGCGACCGCGCCATCGCAGAGGTCTACGTGGCTGGCACCGCGCAAAAGCGCGCCGCCCGTCCGCAGGAGTGCCAGCCAGACGCCGAGCCGGCCTGAGCGAACCGGGCCTCCCCCGCGCCCGAAGGACGGGCGCGGAGCGCCGTCCGGCCTGCCGTTTCTATTGGTGGTTCGCCCCGCGACCGGTCGGGACCGGCCCGTCGCAGTCTCGGCCCAAGGCGCGCACTTTCAAGTTTTCCAGAAAAGACTTGTCCGATCTTTGCGGGTTTCCGAGGAAATGGCTGCCGAGCATACTCGGGCAAACACGGCTTTGACGGAGACCCTAGATGTCGCCCAAGTACTACGCCCCGACGGGCGGCCTGCCCGGGCAGGACCAGCTTCTGACCGACCGCGCCATCTTTACCGAGGCCTATGCGGTGATCCCCAAGGGCACGATGCGCGACATCGTCACCAGCTTTCTGCCCGGCTGGTCCGAGACGCGGCTTTGGGTGATCGCCCGCCCGATGTCCGGCTTTGCCGAGACCTTCAGCCAGTACATCATGGAAGTGCAGCCCGGCGGCGGCTCGGACATGCCCGAAACCGAAGAGGGCGCCCAGGGCGTGCTGTTCATCGTCGAGGGCGAGGCAACCCTGCAGGTCGAGGGCCAAACCCACGTCCTGACGCCCGGCGGCTATGCCTACCTGCCGCCCAGTGCCGACTGACAGCTGCACAACCGCGGCTCCGAGGTGCTGCGGTTTCACTGGGTGCGCAAGATCTGGGAGCCGGCCCCGGGCCTCGACGAGCCGGACGTGCTGATCCTCAACGACGCCGACATCGCGCCAACGCCGATGCCCGACACCAACGGCGCATGGGCCACCACCCGCTTCGCCGATCCCGCCGACCTGCGGCACGACATGCATGTGACCATCGTCACCCTGCAGCCCGGCGGGGTGATCCCCTTCCTCGAGACGCATGTCATGGAGCACGGGCTGTACGTGCTCGAGGGGAAGGCGGTCTACAAGCTGAACAACGACTGGGTCGAGGTCGAGGCCGGCGATTTCATGTGGCTGCGCGCCTTCTGCCCGCAGGCCTGCTATGCCGGCGGGCCGGGACCGTTCCGCTACCTGCTCTACAAGGACGTCAACCGGCACATGAGCCTGCGCCCCGGTGCGCTGTCGCAACCCCGCAAACAAAGGCTCAAGGCTGCCGAGTAACCTGCCCTCCGATGGCCTCTGTCAGGGTCCGGGCCGCCTCGATCACGGGGCGGCTCAGCCTGTCGAGCGCGTCCGTGGTCACCCGGCTCGTCGGGCCGGAGACCGAAATCCCCGCCAGCGCCTCTCCGGATGCGTCGAAAACCGGGGCCGCGATGCAGCGCATCCCGAGATTGCGCTCCTCGTCATCGACCGAATAGCCGCGCCCCCGGATGCGGGCGAGATCCTCCTGCAGCGCCAGCCGGTCGGTGATCGTGCGCGGCGTGAAAGACTGCAATCCCCCCTCCAGCCGCCGCGACAGCCGGTCCTCGTCCATCTGCGCCAGAAGCGCCTTGCCGATCCCCGAGGCGTGCATCGCCGACAGCGTGCCGGGCGGAAAGAAGGCGCGGATGTTGGCGTGGGTCTCGACCTGGCTGAGAAACAGCACCTGCCCCTCCTTCTCGACACCGAGATTGGCGGTCTCTCCGGTCGCCTCCATGAGCCGGCGCATCACCGGGCGCGCGCGGTCGACAAGGCTCGTGCGTCGCAGGAACCGCGCCCCGATGGTGAAGGCCCGCGCGCCGATGTGCCAGAGCTGCTCCTCGGCGTCGAACTCCACCAGCCCACGGCCTTCGAGCGTGACCAGCACGCGGTAGACCGTCGAGGGCGACTGCCCCATCTCGTCCGAGATCGTGCTGAGTGCCATGCCCTGCCGCTCGCTCAGGAACTCGAAGACCTCCATGGCACGGTCCAGCGACTTGATGGTGTTCTGGGCGGTCTTGTCCTCCCAGTCACGCGGCCGGCCGCGTGCCTTGCGCGGGCTGCGCGGACCATTATCTTGCGAATCCATGAAATGCCTTTCGGTTTTTGTGAAATACGAATTCACAATATGAAAAATATAAGCTTCTGTAAACATTCGCTTGTTCAAGCGACCCGTCAAATTGAAAAACGCATTCAAAAAAATATCCCGGCAGAGCCGCCGCGCCTAAGATGCCCGGCATGACCAAGGGAGACACGCCATGAGCTTTCAGAATCCGGTTTTCATTCCC
>CAYNKL010000144.1:0-11200 GCA_964397775.1 uncultured Rhodobacterales bacterium
CTTACATGGCCCAGACACCAGGCGACTGTGATGGCGACAGCGACGCGGACGTTGTGGTCAAAACCCGTCCCAAGACGAAAAGACCGCCGCTCTACAAGGTATTGCTGCTCAACGACGACTACACGCCGATGGAATTCGTCGTGCACGTGCTCGAACGTTTCTTCGGCATGAACCATGCCCAGGCCTTCGAGATCATGCTGACCGTGCACAAGAAGGGCGTCGCCGTGGTCGGCGTCTTCAGCCACGAGATCGCCGAGACCAAGGTCGGCCAGGTCATGGATTTCGCGCGGCGTCACCAGCACCCGCTGCAATGCACCATGGAAAAGGAATGACGGCTGCGCTAAGGCCCGCCGCATGTCTTTCGACCGCCTCACACACGCGCTGACATCGGGACTGACGCTGCCCTCCGAGGGCCGCATCCTGCTGTCGGGCGCGCCCGGTGATCTCGACCTTGCCGGTCTCGATCCCGCCCGTTGCGAAATCCTTCAGCGTTTCGCCCCCGACCACGACGCCTGGACGCGCCGCGGCCTCACCACGCGCACCGCGCCCGAGGGCCGCTACGCCGCCACCATCGTCTTCCTGCCCCGCGCCCGCGACCGCGCCGAGGTGCGCCTCGCCGAGGCCTGCGCCGTCACCGACGATCTCGTCGTGATCGATGGGCAGAAGACCGACGGCATCGAGGCCATGGTCAAGGCGCTGCGCCCGCGCGTCACGACCGAGGGTGTCGTCTCCAAGGCGCACGGCAAGATGGCCTGGTTCCGCCCCGATCCCGCGGCACTGGCCGACTGGGCCCACGCGCCCCGGCAGCTCGAGAGCGGCATCTGGACCGCACCGGGCATCTTCTCGGCCGACGGCCCCGACCCGGCCTCCGAGGCGCTGGCCGAGGCCCTGCCCCGCAAGCTTGGCGCCACGGTGGTAGACCTCGGCGCGGGCTGGGGCGGCCTTGCCCCCGCCGTGCTGGACCGCACGGGCGTGGAGACACTGCACCTGGTCGAGGCCGATCTCGATGCGCTCGACTGCGCGCGCAAGAACGTCACCGATCCCCGCGCGCAGTTCCACTGGGCGGACGCCACGACCTGGGCCCCGGAGGGCAGCGTCGAAACGGTGGTCATGAACCCGCCCTTCCACATCGCCCGCAAAGCCGATCCCGGCCTCGGGCAGGCCTTCATCCGGGCAGCGGCCCGCATGCTGACCCCGCAGGGCACGCTTTTTCTGGTGGCGAACCGCCATCTGCCCTACGAATCCACGTTGCAGGACACCTTCGCGGACGTCGAGGAAATCGGCGGCAACACGCGTTTCAAGCTCATCACCGCCGCGCGCCCCCGCCGCGCCCGGCGCTAGACGCTCCTTCACAAGGATCCCCCGATGACATTCAGCATCGAAGGCAAGACCGCCATCGTGACCGGCGCCGCCAACGGCGTGGGCCTCGCCATCGCCCGGCGCTTTGCCGACAAGGGCGCCAACGTCATGTTCGCCGACATGGACGAAAAGCGCCTGGTCAAGGAGTGCGGCAAGCTGCCTGACGAGGGCAACATGCGCTACTTCGCGGGCGACCTGCGCGAGCGGCTGTCCATGGCCAACCTGCTCTCGGCCACCCTCGACGCCTTCGACCGCGTCGACATCCTGGTGAACGGCTCGCGGCAGATGCTGCCCTCCGATCCGCTCGACCTCGACGACGAATCCGTGCCGCAGCTTCTCGACCAGAATCTCACCACCGCCCTGCGTCTCAGCCAGATCGTCGCCAAGCGCATGATCAAGCAGTCAGAGGGCAGCGAGGGCGGCCAGGCAGGCTCCATCGTGAACCTCTCGTCGATCGCCGCGCGGCGCACGCACCCCTCGCTGCTGGGCTACTCGGTCTCTTGCGCGGCGCTCGACCAGATGACCCGCTCGCTCGCCGTTGCCATGGCACCGCACAGGATTCGCGTGAATGCCGTGGCCTTCGGCTCGGTCATGTCCTCGAGCCTCAAGGAGACGCTCAAGGAACACCGCAGCTACCGCACCGACATCGAGGACCACACCCCCATGGGCCGGATCGCCGCGCCCGCCGAGGTGGCCGAGACCGTGCAGTTCCTCGCCTCCGAGGGCGCGGGTTTCATGACCGGTCAGATCCTGACCGTCGATGGCGGCCGCACGCTGCTCGATCCCGTGGCGGCCCCCGCGCACTGACGCGCGGCGCCACGCCCTTTGGCAGCGTCGGACCGGGGCTCTGCCCCGGACCCCGAGGTATTTTTGGCGAAAAGAAGCAGGGCGAGGCGCTTCAGCCGTAGCGGGCCTCGCAAGCGGCAAGCCGTTCCGAGGTGCGCTGCGCGATGATCTCGCGCCGGGCTTCCATCTGGTCGAGCCTCTCGGGATCGTCGCCGACGCCGGTGCCCTGCGCCATGCGCCGCTCGACCACGGCCATGGCAAAGTCGATCTCGTTCAGCGGCGCGCTGGCGCGGGACTGGCAGCGGTCGAGCCCGCCGGGCATGACGCGCGAGCAGCCCCCCAGCGCCAGGATCAGCGCCACTGCCGGCAAGAGCCATGCCTCCTTGCGCATCAAGCGACTCCTCGGTTGCGTGGTGACCCGTGCTGGAACAGCGCGGGCCGGACTGCTACCCAGTTCCACAAAACACGCAGAAGGGTCCGCCATGCAAGACTTCGACGATCAGAAAGCCCGCGCTTCGGCCTGGTTCCGCCAGCTGCGCGATGAAATCGTCACGGCCTTCGAGGCGCTCGAGGACAGCCATGCCGAGGGGCCGCTGGCCGAGGCGGCGCCGGGCCGCTTCGAGGTCACGCCCACGACCCGCACCGCCGAGGACGGCTCGGACGCGGGCGGCGGGCTGATGAGCGTGATGCGTGGCGGCCGCGTCTTCGAGAAGGTCGGCGTGAACGTCTCGGAGGTCTACGGCACGCTTGGCGAAGCCGCCCAGAAATCCATGGCGGCGCGCGGCGTGCCGGGCATGGCGGAGGACCCGCGCTTCTGGGCCAGCGGCATCAGCCTTGTCGCGCACATGCAGAACCCGCACGCGCCTGCCGTGCACATGAACACCCGCATGTTCTGGACGCCGCACACCTGGTGGTTCGGCGGCGGTTCGGATCTCAATCCCTGCATCGAGTACGCCGAGGACACCGCGCATTTTCACGCGACCCAGAAGGCGCATCTCGATCCCCACGGCGAGGCGCATTATCCGCGCCTCAAGGCCTGGGCGGACGAGTATTTCTACATTCCCCATCGCAAGCGGGCGCGCGGCGTGGGCGGCATCTTCATGGACGATCTCAACAGCGGCGACTGGGAGGCGGATTTCGCGCTCACCCAGGACATCGGCCGCGCCTTCCTGCCCGCCTTCGTGCCGCTGGTGGAAAAACGCCGGTCGCAGCCCTTCGCCGGCGGCGACCGCGACACGCAGCTGGTGCACCGGGGCATCTATGCCGAGTACAATCTGGTCTACGACCGTGGCACCAAGTTCGGCCTGGCCACCGGGCACGATCCCGACGCCGTGCTCATGAGCCTGCCGCCGCTGGCCAAGTGGATCTGACTGCCGCGCGCCGGCACCGGGGCGCGCGGGCCTCAGGCCTCGCGCCAGTGCCCCGGTGCGATCCCGTCGAGCGACCAGTCCCCCACCTGCCAGCGCACCAGCCGCAGGCACGGCAACCCCACATGGGCCACCATCCGCCGCACCTGCCGGTTGCGCCCCTCGGTGAGCGTCACGCGCAGCCAGGCGTCGGGCACCGTCTTGCGGAACCGCACCGGCGGGTCGCGCGGCCAGAGGTCGGGGGTGGCGATCCGCTCCACCCCGGCGGGCCGCGTCGGCCCGTCCTTCAGCGTCACGCCGCGCCGCAGGCGCTCCAGCTGATCCTCGCCCGGGTCGCCCTCGACCATCACGAGGTAGGTCTTGGGCTTCTTGAACTTCGGCGAGGCGATGCGCGCCTGCAGCTTGCCGTCGTCAGTCAGCACCAGCAGCCCCTCGCTGTCCTTGTCGAGCCGCCCGGCGGGATAGACCCCCGGCACGTCGATATAGTCCGACAGCGTCGCCCGCTTCGTACCTTCGGTCCCCTTGTCGGTGAACTGCGACAGAACGCCGAAGGGCTTGTTGAACAGGATCACCCGGCTCATCGGCGCCCCGCGAAGAAATCGCGCAGCAGCGCTTCGGCCCCGCCCGCTCCGATGCCGTCGTAGACCTCGGGCACGTGGTGGCACTGCGGATGGGCATAAACCCGTGCGCCCTGGGCCACGCCGCCCGACTTGGGGTCCGACGCGCCGTAATAAAGCCGCCGGATACGGGCGAAGGAAATCGCCGCCGCGCACATCGGGCAAGGCTCCAAGGTCACGTAGAGATCGCATCCAGGCAGCCGTTCCGACCCGGCCGCGGCGCAGCCCGCGCGCAGCACCAGCACCTCGGCATGGGCCGTGGGATCGCTGAGCTCGCGCGTCCGGTTGCCCGCCTGCGCGATCACCGCACCATCGGGGCCCACAAGCACCGCGCCCACCGGCACCTCGCCCCGTGCGGCCGCCGCGCGCGCCTCCTCCAGCGCCATCTCCATGTGACTGCGAAATTCCATGTCGCCCGCATAGCCCAGCGCGGCATCGCACCCAAGCGAAAGCATTTCCAAGTCCGCCGTTCTGCGCTAGATGCCCGCCATGACATCCCAGACCCCTCCCAAGGGCGACCGCGTCGCCAAGGTCATCGCCCGTGCAGGCCGCGCCAGCCGGCGCGAGGCCGAACGCCTCATCGCCGAGGGACGGGTCAGCGTGAACGGCAAGGTCATCGACAGCCCCGCGCTCAACGTGACCGAGGCCGACAAGGTCAGCGTCGACGGCACGCCGCTCGACGCGCCCGATCCGGCGCGGCTCTGGCTCTACCACAAGCCGACCGGGCTGGTGACCACCAACAAGGACGAGCAGGGCCGCCCCACCGTATACGACGAGCTGCCCGACGACCTGCCCCGCGTCATGAGCGTCGGACGGCTCGACCTCAATTCCGAGGGCCTGCTCCTGCTCACCAACGACGGCGGGCTCAAGCGGCGGCTCGAACTGCCCTCGACGGGCTGGGTGCGCAAGTACCGCGTCCGCGTGAAGGGCCGTCCCACCGATGCATTGCTCGCCCCCCTGCGCGAGGGGATCGAGGTCGAGGGCATCCGCTACCAGCCTATGCAGGCCACGCTCGATCGCCAGCAGGGCGCCAACGCCTGGCTCACCATCGGCCTGCGCGAGGGCAAGAACCGCGAGATTCGGCGCGCCATGGCCGACCTCGGGCTCACCGTGAACCGGCTGATCCGGATTTCCTACGGACCCTTCCAGCTCGGGCAGCTGAAACCGGGCGAGGTGCAGGAGATCCGCCCCCGCATCCTGCGCGATCAGCTTGGCCTCGAATCACCCGAGGGCGAGGCGAAACCGCGAAAGAAGGCAACAAGACGGCGTCGATAGTCCCAACCCGACGACAAATATGCGCCTTATTCCATTAAGGGTTGATTAACTTTTCGCGGTTTTATCCTAAGCGTGCCGCGTTTTTGCCTGTTTTCGTCAGAATAATGGCACGCATGACCACGGTTATCGCCCTATTTGTGCTGTCCGTCTCCTGCCTGCTGATGTTCAGCGGTGCCGGTGCGGTGGCCGCGGATACCTACCACACGCTCTCGGACAGTGCGCAGCGCGCCCGGCGGGATGGCATCGTGGTGAAGCGCCTGGCCTTCGTTGCGCTCTGGCTGCTCATTTTCAGCGTCAGCATTGCCTGAGAACCCTTCCGAAATGACCGAAGCCGCCTTCGAAGAGGCGCCCGTCGGGGATTTGCAGGCCGACCCTCCGCTGACTGGCCTAGGGTTTGCCGCGTTGCCGCTGATCCTGTGGTTCATGGATGATTCCCCCGACGGCATCGCCGCGGCTCTGATCGCCATCTGCATCCTGCTGATCGCGCTGCGCTTCCTCGCACGCGGACATGTCTATGCGCTCCGTTATGCACGCACCCCCGAGGCCCGCGCCCCGCGCATCCCCTTCAAGCTGCTCGGATCGCTTTGCCTCGGCAGCCTCGTGACCCTTCTGTCCAGCGGACATTTCGCAAACCCTGTTCCTCCGATTCTGCTGGGGATGGTCGCGACCGGGCTTTCGCTTCTCGCCTTCGGCATCGACCCGATCCGGGACAAGGGCTCGCGGCCCCTCACCGCGCCAGCCAAAGAGGCCGGGCCGGAACGTGCGAGCGGCTCCAAGCGGCCAGACGACCGCGAAATCTTCAGCATCGCCTTCGACGGGATCATCGCCGACGTGAAGCAGCTCGAGGATGCCCGGCTTTACCAGCAGCTCGAGACGCTCCGCGACCTGCTGCTGGGACGACTTGATGCCGTGGCCGACAAGCCCGAGGCCTTCGAGCATATGGCCGCCCGTGCCCGCAAGATCCTGCTGCTTCTGAACGACGAAACGGAACGCCTGATCTCCGACCAGGCCGGTCCGCGGGCGGATTTCGCACGACAGCGCTATGCCGCCAAGGTCGACGTGCTGACCCGCAAGGTTGCCGGCGCCACCCACGATCCGGCCCGTGTCGGACGGCGCGGTCCGCTCGACAAGCGCGCCGACATGCTCTTCGCGCGCATGCGCCGGGAATCCTCGGGATAACAGTCCCGGAAAGTCCCTATCTCGGCGGGCTTTCGCTGGTTGCCACTGGCAGAAAGGCGCGTTTGCACCTAAGTTTCGGGCATAGATCCAACGCCCGGGAAACCATGTCTGGCAAGAGCCTCCAAAAGCTGTCCTACGTCCTGCTGATCATTTTCATGTTCGGCATCACCACCGGTGCGATCGGAGGGCTCTGAACACATGGCCCAGCGCTTTGGCGGGACCTACAGCCCCGGCCGGGAGGGACCCGACGCCCCCCCGGGCCCACGCAGCGAGCTGCGGGTCGATCCCGTGGGCGCGCGGTCCAATATCCTGTTCGTTCCGCCGATTATCCTCGCGCTGACCTCTCTCGGCGCCGGCGCAATCGGGTTCGCCGCGGGTCTGCTTGGCGCTGGGGCGCTTGTGACGGGCGCCTGGCTCCTGCGCGACGGTCTCCGGGCCGAAGCCGCGTTTGACGCCCGCAAGGTCGCCAAGCGCCCTGCCATCCCGCGCAAGATCTTCGCGGCCGCGCTTGCCGGTATCGGCACGGCGCTGGCCGCCTGGTCCAAGGATCCCGCCATCGCGGCGCCCGTCATCTACGGCATCGCCGCAGGGGCGCTGCACATCGGCGCCTTCGGCATCGACCCGCTGCGCGACAAGCGCATGGAGGGGGCCGACGACATGCAGCAGGCCCGCGTCCTCCGCGTCGTGGACGAAGCCGAAGCCTATCTCGCCGCCATAAAGGCCGCCGCCACCCGCAGCGGCGACCGCACCGTGCAGGATCGCGTCGATGCCTTCATCGCCACCGCCCGCGCCCTGATCCGCACCGTCGAATCCGACCCACGCGATCTCGCCGCCGCACGGCGCTATCTGGGCGTCTACCTCATGGGTGCCCGCGATGCGGCCGAGAAGTTTGCAGACGTGCAGGCCCGCAGCGGCTCGGCGCAGGCGCGTGCGGATTTTCTCACCCTCCTTGACGACCTGGAGGTGAGCTTCGGCAAGAAGACCGAGACACTCCTGATCGACGACACATCCGACCTCACCGTCGAGATCGACGTCCTTCGCGACCGGCTCCGGCGCGAAGGCGTGCATCTCGACCGGCGCTGAGGCTTCTGCCATTTCACCGAGGTTTTCCCAATGTCCGACAGCATCAGACAACAGGCACAAGGCGCCGGCCCGCTGGTCGAGGAGATGAACGCCGTCGTCCTCCCCACCCCGGAAGAGGCCGACCGCGTCACGCCGCTCTCCGATGCCTCGCCCGAGATCAGCGCCGAGATCCGGGCCCGCATGGACGAGCTCGACATCAGCGACAGCAATTCCATCATCTCCTTCGGCTCCGCCGCCCAGGCCGAGCTGCAGGAGATCAGCCAGGCCATGCTCTCGGACGTGCGCAACAAGGACGTGGGTCCCGCCGGCGACAGCCTGCGCGGCATCGTCACCACCATCCGCGGCTTCTCGGTCTCCGAACTCGACATCCGCCGCGACCGCAGCTGGTGGGAAAAGCTCATGGGCCGCGCCACGCCCTTCGCCAAGTTCACCGCCCGCTACGAAGAGGTGCAGGGCCAGATCGACCGCATCACCGACGAGTTGCTGAAGCACGAGCACCGGCTGCTCAAGGACATCAAGTCGCTCGACATGCTCTACGACAAGACGCTGCAGTTCTACGACGAGCTGGCGCTCTACATCGCCGCCGGGGTCGAGAAGCTGCGCGAGCTTGACGAGACCGACATCCCCGCGAAAGAGGCCGAGGTGCAGGCCGCGTCCGAGAACGACCAGGTGATGAAGGCCCAGCAACTGCGCGACCTGCGCGCCGCGCGCGACGATCTCGAACGCCGGGTGCACGACCTCAAGCTCACCCGCCAGGTCACCATGCAGTCCCTGCCCTCGATCCGCCTCGTGCAGGAAAACGACAAGAGCCTCGTCACCAAGATCAACTCGACCCTCGTGAACACCGTGCCGCTGTGGGAAACCCAGCTGGCGCAGGCCGTCACCATCCAGCGTTCGAAAGAGGCCGCCGGCGCCGTGCGCGAGGCCAACGACCTCACCAACGAACTGCTCACCTCCAACGCCGCCAACCTGCGCGACAGCAACCGCCAGATCCGCGAGGAGATGGAGCGGGGCGTCTTCGACATCGAAGCGGTCAAGCAGGCCAACGCCGACCTGATCGGCACCATCGAGGAAAGCCTCCAGATCGCGGACGAGGGCAAGGCCCGCCGCGCGCAGGCCGAACAGGACCTCAACCAGATGGAGACCGAGCTGCGCAACACCCTCGCCTCGGCCAAGGCCCGCGGCGACGGCACCGGCGATACCTCCGGCACATCCGTTCCGAGCTGACATGCACCGCGCCCCCGCCCGTCTCCTGGCCCTCGCAGGCCTTGCCGCGCTGGCGCTGATCGCGGGCTGCACCGGCAGCCCGCAGGCGCCGCGCAGCACCACGGTGAAGCCCGCACCGCGGCCGGTGGCGCTCGGCATCCCCGCGCCCGAGCCCGAGGCCCCCGTGGTGCCCTCGCAGCGCAGCCGCGACCTGGAACGCTACTACGCCCGGCTCCAGCGCGACCAGATCGCCCGCGGGCTGCTGCGCACGGACGGCGGCGGACCCGACACGCCCTACACCTCGGACATGCTGATCCGGAACTTCGAGAGCATCGCCCTCGAGGAGGAATACGAGCGCGGCCAGGGCCTGCGCCCGGCCTCGGCAGACGCGGGCCTCGGCCCGGTCAAGAAATGGGTCAAGCCGGTGCGCATGACCGTTGAATTCGGCGACAACGTGCCCGCGGCCAAGCGCAGTACCGACCTTGCCGCCGTCAGCGACTACGCCGAACGCTTGGGGCGCATCACCGGGCATCCGGTTTCGATGGCTCCGCGCGGGGCCAACTTCTACATTCTGGTGATGAGCGAGGACGACGCCGACACCATCGCCCCCCGCATCCGCGAGATCGTGCCCGATGCCGATCCCGCCTCGCTGCGGCTCTTCGACAGCCTGCCCCGGTCGATCCACTGCCTCGTGATTGCCTTCGCCGACCAGCGCGGCGGCTACGAATACGGGCAGGCCATCGCTGTCATTCGCTCCGAACACCCCGACTTGCTGCGCCTGTCGTGCATCCACGAGGAAGTCGCCCAGGGTCTTGGCCTCGCCGATGACAGCCCGCAGGCACGCCCCTCGATCTTCAACGACGACGACGAGTTCGCTCTGCTGACCTCGCTGGACGAGTTGCTACTCCAGATGCTCTACGACCCCGCCCTGCGGCCGGGCATGAGCCCCGAGGAAGCGCGGCCGATCTACACCCAGAAAGCGCGGGAACTGATGGGCGAGACCGGCGAAGGGTAAGCAGGGGTTAAGCATCTCCGGGATATAGCCTCGTTCAAAAGGACGAGGCCCCATGCTCCCCGAAGAGACCAAGACGCGGATTCGCGGCACCATCGCCCGACTCACCTGCTATCCGCAGGACCTTGCCTACGGTTTCTACGACAGGCTGTTCGAGCGCGCGCCCGAAACGCGCGCCCTCTTCAAGGACGACATCGGCTCGCAAGCTGACAAGCTGATGGACACCCTGATGGTCGTGGTCCAGTCGCTCGACAAGCTTGCCGGGCTCGTCACCTTTGTCGAAGCTCTGGGCCGTCAGCACGCCCGGCACGGTGTGACCGACGACATGTACCCCGTCGTGGGCGACGTGCTGATCGACACGGTTGCCGAGAACGTCGAGGACTGGTCCGAGGCTGACCGCGCCGCATGGTACGAGCTCTACAACTACCTCAGCGATCTGATGATCACCGGCGCCCGTGATGTCCAGACGCCCGTCCCGGAGGCAACCGAGACGCCGGGAACATAGGTTCCGGCAACCTGCGGCACCCTGTCTGAAAACCGCTTCCCGGCCGGGCGATGCCGTCCCGCCCCAGGTCCGCTTGTCCGCACCCGCCGAATAGGGCAGTTTCGCCCCGAGCCTCAGGAGGGCAGCATGGGCATTCTCGACTTTCTCAGCGGCCAGTTCATCGACGTCATCGAATGGACGGACGACACCCGCGACACCATGGTCCACCGCTTCGAGCGCGAGGGCCACGAGATCAAGTACGGCGCCAAGCTCACCGTGCGCGAAGGCCAGGCCGCGGTCTTCGTCCACGAGGGTCAGCTCGCCGACACCTTCACCCCCGGTCTCTACATGCTCGAGACCAACAACATGCCGATCATGACCAGTCTGCAGCACTGGGATCACGGCTTCCGCTCGCCCTTCAAATCCGAGATCTATTTCGTCAACACGACGCGGTTCAACGGCCTGAAATGGGGCACCAAGAACCCGATCATCTGCCGCGACCCGGAATTCGGCCCGGTGCGCCTGCGCGCCTTCGGCACCTACTCGGTGCGCGTCACCGACCCCGCCCGCTTCCTCAGCGAGATCGTCGGCACCGATGGCGAGTTCACCTCGGACGAGATCAGCTTCCAGATCCGCAACATCATCGTCCAGGAATTCTCGCGCCTGATCGCCGGGTCGGGCATTCCGGTGCTCGACATGGCGGCCAACACGCAAGAGCTTGGCAAGATGCTGGCCGATGGCATTTCGTCCACCATCGCCGACTACGGCCTGTCGCTGCCCGAGCTCTATATCGAGAACATCTCGCTGCCCGCCGCGGTCGAGTCGGCGCTCG
>CAYNKL010000145.1:0-11049 GCA_964397775.1 uncultured Rhodobacterales bacterium
CTGTCGCTCGACCGGATCTTCGCGCTCGACTGGGAGGACGGCTCGCTCGACCTGCTGGCGACCGCCCCCTTGCCGCTCGAGGCCATCGTCACGATCAAGGCTGCCGCGCACTGGCTGACCACCGGGCTGCCGCTGGTGCTGGCCGCCCCCGCGCTCGGCGTGCTGCTGAGCCTGCCGCAGGGCGCCTACCTCTGGGTGCTGGTGAGCCTCGCGCTCGGCACCCCGGCGCTGTCGGTGATTGGCACCTTCGGGGCCGCGCTGACCGTGGGGCTGAAACGCGGCGGGCTGCTGCTCTCGCTGCTGGTGCTGCCGCTCTACGTGCCGACGCTGATCTTCGGCGCCGAGCTGGCCCGGCGCGGCGCCACGGGGCTCGAGGTCGAGGCCCCGCTCCTGATGCTGGCGGGCATCAGCTTCGGCACGCTGGCGCTCTTGCCCTTCGCCAGCGCCGCGGTGCTGCGCATCAACTTGCGTTGAGGGCCTTTCCGTCGCAGCCCCCGCCGTTGCCTCGGGCCGCGATTTGAGGTGTAACCGGGGAACCAAACGACAGGGCCGAGGCATGGCATCGATCTGGGAATACGCCAATCCCGTGAAGTTCATCCGCACGACGGACCGGCTGCTGCCCTGGCTTTCGGGCGCGGCGGTGCTCTGTCTGGCTGTGGGGCTGGTCTGGGGCTTTTTCTTCACGCCCGAGGATTACCGCCAGGGCTCGACCGTCAAGATCATCTACCTCCACGTGCCGGCCGCCCTCATGGCGATCAATGCCTGGCTGATGATGCTCGTGGCCTCGCTCATCTGGATCGTCCGCCGCCACCACGTGAGCGCGCTTGCCGCCCGCGCGGCGGCCCCCGTGGGCGCGGTCATGACGCTCATTGCGCTCGCCACCGGCGCCATCTGGGGCCAGCCCATGTGGGGCACCTGGTGGGCCTGGGACCCGCGGCTGACCTCCTTCCTGATCCTGTTCCTCTTCTACCTCGGCTACATGGCGCTCTGGGAGGCGATCGAGAACGACGACACCGCCGCCGACCTGACCGCGATCCTCTGCCTTGTGGGGTCGGTCTTCGCCCTGCTGTCGCGCTATGCGGTGCTGTTCTGGAACCAGGGCCTGCATCAGGGCGCGTCGCTCTCCATGGATGCCGAGGAAAACGTGGCCGACGTCTTCTGGTACCCGCTGCTGGTGTCGATGGCGGGCTTCGTGCTGCTGTTCATCGCGCTCGTCTTCCTGCGCACCCAGACCGAGATCCGGGCCCGCCGGATGCGGGCGCTCATCGCAAGGGAAGGGGCCTATTGATGCCCGAACTTGGCAAATACGCGGTTTCCGTGCTCAGCGCCTACGGGGTCTCGCTGGGGCTTCTGGTGGTGCTCGTGGCGCTCAGCGTGGCGCGCGCGCGCCGGGTCAAGGCGCAGCTCGCGCGCGTCGAGGACCGGCAGGGGAAACATCATCATGGCTAGGATCTCGCCGCTCATGGCGCTGCCGCCGGTGATCTTCGCGGGCTTCGCGGCGCTCGTCTACTTCGGCATGATGCGCGAGGACCCCGACGGTCTGCCCTCGACCCGCATCGGGCAGGAGGCGCCGCCCATCACCGAGACCGCGCTGCCGGGCTACCCGGGGGTGAGTGCCGAGGATCTGCGCTCGGGCGAGCTCACGCTGGTGAACTTCTGGGCCAGCTGGTGCCCGCCCTGCCGGGCCGAACATCCGCGCCTCATGGAGATGGCCGAGGACGAGGGCCTGCGCATCGTCGGCGTCAACTTCAAGGATCAGGAGGGGAACGCCCGCCAGTACCTTGAAAAATATGAAAATCCCTTCATGGCCGTGCCCTTTGATCCGCGCGGTCGCACCGCCATCGACTGGGGCGTGACCGCTCCGCCCGAGACCTTCATCGTGAACGGCGAGGGCGAGGTGCTCTTCCGCTTTGCCGGGCCGCTCGTGGGCACGGATTACGAACAGCGCTTTGTCCCGGCCCTGAACGCGGCGCTTTCGGGCTCCTGATGCCACGCCATCCCGGGACAGATCGTGCCGCCTGAGGGGGGCGCACTGCGGCGCGTTCTGGTGGCCGTCACGGCGATTGCCTTCCTGCTGTTGCTGGCGGGATTCGGCGCGCCGCTGCATCCGGCGGGCGACACCATCGGTGTGTTCCGCGTGCCTCTGGCCGTGATCACGATTGCGGGCGCGCTGCTTCTGTGGCGGCCGCGGCCCGCCACGTTGCCGGTTGCCCTCATTGCCGTGGTTGTCCTCGTGTCGCAATTCCCGGGGCCTGCGCCTGAGAAACCGGCAGAGCCCATGCTGACCCTCTACCAGCAGAACCTGCTCTATTCCCGCACCGACCACGCGGCCTTCCTCGCCGAGATCCGCCGGCAGGCGCCCGACGTCATCACCCTGCAGGAGGTCTCCGAGCAGAACGTCGCGATCATCGACGCGCTTTCCGACCTCTATCCCCACCGGCAATTCTGTCCCGTGGGCGACAGGTTCGGCGAGGCGGTGCTTACCCGCCTGCCGGTCGAGGAGGACAGCGTCGATTGCCTGCCGGACGGCGGCCTCGCCCTCCTGCGCGTCGGGACCGAGGCCGGCCCCATGTGGATTGGCTCGGTGCATCTCAACTGGCCCTGGCCGCGCGGTCAGGCGGCCGAGGTGGACGAACTGCTGCCGGTGCTCGAGGCGCTCGAGGGGCCGGTGCTTCTGGCGGGCGATTTCAACGCTGTCCCCTGGTCGCACACGGTGCGCCGGATGGCCCGCGCCGTCGGCGCCCGCCGCGCCGGTCCCGGGGGCGCGAGCTTCGTCCTGCCGTTCATCCACCTGCCGGTCACCATCGACCACATTGTTGCGCCAGAGGGCTTCGACGGTGGAGCCAAGGTGATGCCGCGGCTTGGCTCGGATCACCGCGGGGTGTTTGCCTGGCTGGATCGCGCGCCACAGTAGCGGGCCGCGTCGCAACAGCCCTCTGTCCAAGCGCCGCGCGGCGGGCTAGGGCAGGGGCATGATCCTGCAATCGCGCCTTCCCTACGACGTCCACGCCGCCCGCAAGCTGCCGGGCATCGCGCCGCTCGACCCCGCCGATTGGCTGATGGTGGACGAGGCCTTCGCCGGCCAGATGGCCCTGCGCGAGGATCTGCTGCGCACCCGCCGCGACGATGTTCTGCTCCTCGACCCCGCCGCCATGCCCGCGGCGCTGGAGCTGCTCGACACGGTGCTGGCCGCGCTGCCCGAGGGCTATACGTCAGGCGGCACCTCGATCACCCGCCCCGACGGCGTGCAGGTGGCCATCGACCGCAGTGATCCGCTCGGCACGCTCGGACACCTCGTGCAGGAGGATCTCTGCCTGCTGGAAAAACGCGGCGAGGAACACGTGCTGACCGGCGCGGTGCTCTGCTTCCCCGCAAGCTGGACGCTCTCCGAGAAGTTCCTGAAACCGCTGACGGCAATCCACGTGCCCGTGCCGGTCTACGACGCCGACATCGCCCGCCGGGTGCAGCGGCTATTCGACGGGGTGAAACCCGGCCGCCCGCTCTGGCGTTTCAACGCGCTGTGCTACGACGACCCGGCGCTCTTCCACCCGCGCACCGAGAGCGCGCCCAAGGCGCTCGACCACCCTGACGACGCCCCCTTCCTGCGCTCCGAACGCCAGTGCGTGTTGCGCCTGCCGCAAACCGGCGCGGTGGTCTTCTCGATCCACACCTTCGTGGTCCGCGTCAGCGGCGCTTGACCACCCAGACCACCACGCCTGCCACCGTTCCCCAGAAGGCGCCGCTGATCCCCAGCAGGGTCATGCCGCTGGCGGCAAACAGGAAGGTCAGCGCCGGCGCTTCCAGCCGATCGGCCACGCTGAACGCCCCCGACAGCGCCGAGACCAGCGCCGGCACCAGCGCCAGCCCCGCCACGGCGGTGATCAGCTCGGGCGGCGCCACGCTCGCCAGCGCCACGATCGGCTCTGAGCAGAAGGCAATGGCGACATAGGTCACCCCCGAGGTAATCGCCGCCCAGTAGCGCCGCGACGGATCGCGCCCGGCATCCTCGCCCGCCATCATGGCCGCGGTGATCGCCGACATGTTCACCGGGATGGCGCCGAAGGGCGCGATCAGCAGGCTCATGAGCCCCGTCCGCCGGATCATCGGCTGCCGCTCGACGGCATAGCCGTTCAGCTCCAGCACGGCAAAGCCGGGAATGTTCTGCCCCGCCATGGTGACAAGGTACAGCGGCAGACCCACGGAAATCGCCCCCTGTAGGCTGAAGACCGGCAGCACCGGCTCCAGCGCGGGCAGGCCGAAACCGCCCGCTGCCATGCCCCCAGTGACGTCCACAGAAAGAAAAGTCACCACCAGAAAGGCCAGGATCGTCAGCGGCATCGCCGCCATCCGGTGCCAGGCGAGCCCCGCACCCCATGCCAGCACCAGCGGCAAGATGAGCATCGGTGCACTGCCCAGCGCCTGCGCAGGCGCAAGGCACAGCCGCAGCAGCACGCCCGCCAGCAGCGCGTTGGCCAACGGTTTGGGGATCGCCGCCACCAGCCGCCCCAGCGCGGGCACGAAGCCCGTCACCACGATCAGCCCCGCGCAGACGACCAGCGCCCCGACCGCCTCGGCAAAGCCGCCGGGCAGGACGTGAGCCGAGGCAAGGAAGGCGGCACCGGGCGTCGACCACGCGACCGCCGCCGGAATGCGCGACAGTGCCGGCAACCAGATGCTGCACAGCCCCATACCGAGCGTGGCAAAGAACAGCCCTGTCGCCACCTGCGCCTCGCTCGCGCCCACGGCCGAAAGCCCCGACAGCACGATGGCAAAGGACGCCGCATAGCCCACGAAGGCCGCCAGAAGACCCATGTAGATCGCTGAAAAAGATACCTGCCGGACCATCGCGCCGAACCCCCTTGCGACCACCTCGCCCCGGTGCGCCCGGGGACTCGGGGGGCTGCCTACCGCAAGCGGGCGGGGCAGGCGAGGCGAATGCGCGGAAACAAACGCACACACGTGCCGCTTAGGCCCCTCGGCGAGAAAGCCTCGGAAACCGGGCCCGCGCCACGGCGGCGAGTGCGGCGGTCAGGGCGGCAAGGCAAAGCGCCCACTTGCTGACCGTACCCATCGTGCCTTCGATCTGCACCGCGTGGATCACGGTCCCCAGGACCACCACCAGCGCAAGCAGGTTGTGGATCGCGGCCCATGTCGCGGGTCTCAGCTGCATCTTGCGCCGCAGCGCCACAAGAACCGCGCTCAGCACCACGGCCCACATGGCGGTCACCCCCCAGACCGAGAAAGGCGTGGGCGAGCGCAAAAGCAGGGCGTCGATGGCATCCGGGGGGCTCGCGATCAGAAGCCCACCAACGTGGATCGCGACCAGCACGACCAGCACGAAGCCCGTGCCCCGGTGCCAGCGGCGCAACCGTGCAGGCGCCACGCCCGGCAGCAGCCGCGTCATCAGCAGCGGCTGGATCAGAAGCACCCCGAGCGCCAGCACCCCCGCAAGGCTTGCCGCCACATAGGAGGGCGGGCGATAGGCGTGAAGCGGGCTCAGGGCCGCGACGAGGACCGGAACCGCGACGAACAACGCCAGCGCGCCCCAGGCAAGGATCGCCCGGCTAAGGGTCAAGCCTCGGCAAGCACGAAGTGGGCCTCGAGGCGCGTGTCGCGGGCGGACGACATCACCGGCCGCAGGAACACGGTCCTGAAGCCGCCGCCGGAAAACTCGGCGTCATAGGCCAGGTGCCCGTGTGGCTGCCCGAAGGCCGGCACGATCTGTGGCATGTCCATCTGGAACGCCCCGGTGGCGTCTGTCAGCGTGGCGCCGTGGCTCTCGGGGTCGCTCTCGTAGCCCTCGGTCGTATGGGCCCAGATCTGGATGCGTGCGCCTTCGATCGGCGCGCCGTCTCCCGCACGGCGCACGGTGCCGGTCATCCTGAAGCCGCCGCTGCCGATCCGCTCCACGATCGGCGCACCGGGGCGATAATTGTTGGCCCCGCCCCGCATCGTCGGGGTGGGGGCCAGTCCTTGCGCCCGCGCCGGGCGGAATATGGCGGGCGCGAAAAGCCCTGCACCTGCGGCTGCGGCGCCTGCGATCATCATGCGGCGGGAGGCGATACCTGTCATGTCGGGTCTCCTTCGCTTCGAATGGCCCAAGTAAGCTGATGACCTAGAGTGCCCGATGCGCAAAGGAATGTGGCGCAAGAAATCGTGAGACAGCGCCGCCGATACGCGGCGCCAGCCCGTGAGTGACGGTCTTTGGCAAACCTTCCCGGAAAGGGCTGAGAGCGTCCGGAGCGCGTTGCAAAGGGTGCGGGCAAGCCCGCGCCCCCGTTGCCTCAGGCCGACTGCGCGTAGCCGCCGTTGTAGGCTTCGCTCTTCCGGCGGATCTGGGAATGCTCCACGATCCGCTCGCGCGCGACGCCCCGGAACTCCTCGATCGAGGCATAGCCCTTGCGTTCGAGGTAGTCGGCAAGGTCGCCGGTCAGCTCCTGGATGAGCTTCACACCCACGCCGCCGCTGCCCTTTTCCTCCATCGCCGCGGTGCAGACCTGCAGGTTCCCCGCGCCGTGCACGATGAAATTGAAGGCCTCGCGGAAGCCCTTGATCCCGCCAATCCCCGAGATCGACTTGTCGGGATAGGCGCGCGACAGCGACGACACCCTGTCCAGCGCCTGATGCAGGATGGCAAGGCCGCCCTGTCCGCCCGAGGTGACGAGCCCGTCCACCTCGACCTCGAACTTCATCGTCTCGGGGTCCATCAGGGGAAGCGACGGGAAGGTATTGCAGAGCGAGATCGAAGACGCCCCCGCCGCATAGGCCGCACCGGCGCCGTCGATCAGCGACGAGGACGACGGCGTGAGCTTGACCCAGATCGGCACGTCCACCGCGGCCTTCACAGCCTTCAGGACCGACTGGATGATCTCCTCGTCATTGGCGATATGCGCGCCCATGTCCTTCCGGTCCATGTGCGGGCAGGACATGTTCAGCTCCAGCGCGTCGCAGCCGACGCCGACGCAGGCCCGGGCCAGCTTCTGCCAGTTCTGCATCTCCTCCTCGCTGCCCGCCCCCGCCATGATCGAGGCGATGACCATGCGGTCGGGGTAGGTCGCCTTGATCTCCTGCAGGTCGGGCAGCCACTGCTCCAGCGGCTGGTCCGAGATCAGCTCCCAGTTCCACGAGGAATGCGAGACGGTATCAGGCCGCTTTTCGCGCGAGACGTAGGGCTTCGTCTCGCTGGTACGCTGATAGATGGTCTTGGGCCCAGCGACATTCTCCACCGGGTGCAGGCCGATGGTCTTGGTCACCACGCCGCCCCATCCGGCCTCGAAGGCCTTGAGGATCTTGCGCTTGCTCTCCGTCGGCGGCGCGGAGGCCAGGACGAAGGGGTTAACAAAGTCGAGTCCGGTGAACTGTGTCGTCAAATCGATCGTCATGGCGCATCCCTCCTGCTGCTGTGGAAACCAGCACCGACGTTTTTGACCATTTAGTCAATAAATCTCTGAGCCCGCCGTCAGCCGCGGGGCAAAAGGCGCAAAAGACGTCGCGTTTTGATGTAAAGATGGGCAAGCGGGCGCGTTGCTCGCGCAGGCTGATACTCTCGGAACGACGGCGCCAGTGTCGCCAAGAGGGCAGACGCCTGCTTCGAGTTGCTGAGGCTACCGCTTGTACGAACGATAGCCTTGCATGTTGCCACCGCCAGCCTCGCTGACTACGCTCAGTCTCATAGGAGTGAGTACCATGACCCGCAATTCTGTCGTCGTAGCAATCAACAGGTGCGTGGTCCGATAGGGAATTCCATATCCGTTTCCACGCGCCCCCGACATGCTCGGGGGCTTTTTTATTTCATCAACTCAGATCACCTAAATGACTCAACCAGCGACACCTCCGCACTTGATCACACTAATCCTGTTGACCGGGCTCTCACCCATGTCGCTGAACATGTTCCTGCCGTCGCTGGCAAACATCGCAGTCGACCTTGAGACAGACTACGGCACTATGAGCTGGGCCGTTTCCGGATATCTGGCACTCACCGCTGTCATCCAGCTCGTCATAGGCCCCCTGTCGGACCGGGTTGGCCGTCGACCGGTGCTTCTTGTGGCTCTCGCGGTATTTGCGGTTTCCTCGCTCGGCTGCGCAGTCGCGCCGAGCATCAAGGCATTTCTGTTCTGCCGGATGCTCCAGGGTGGCATAATTGGGGGATATGCGCTTTCCTTGGCCATTGTCCGAGATAGACGGTCGGAACGGGAGGCCGTGAGCCTGATCGGGTATATCGGGATGGCTATGGCTGTCGCGCCTATGATCGGTCCCATGCTGGGTGGTGTGCTGGACACTCTATTTGGATGGCGGTCGGTATTTGTCTTCTACGCTGTCGCGGGCCTCGGTCTGCTGTTGCTTTGCCTTTCGGATCTTGGCGAGACCGCGCCGCAAAGAGTTGCGGATGCCAGGGCAACGGTGCACGGAGTTAGGGCGCTTATCCGCGAACCGCTTTTCTGGGCCTATTCGTTCTGCGGCACGCTTTCTGTCGGAGCGTTCTACATCTTTCTCACGGGCGCCCCGCTCGTCGCCCAGTCCGCATTTGATGTCACAACCGCCGAGCTTGGGGTCTACATCGGGACGATCACCGTTGGCTTCATGATCGGAGGCTTCTTGGCTGGACGCTTGGGAAGGCGCTTCGAGCCGACAACGATGATGATTGCCGGCCGGGTGTTGGCATGCTCCGGATTGGTGGGTGGTTTGGTGCTCCTTGCCTCGGGCAGCACGTCAGAGGAACTCTTCTTTGCCAGCACTGTCTTTGTCGGGCTCGGGAACGGGATTACCGTACCCGGAAGCAATGCCGGGGCCATGTCGGTACGGCCTGATCTTGCGGGAAGCGCCGCCGGGCTGAGCGGTGCACTCGTCGTTGCGGTCGGTGCCATCCTTACAGCAGCGACGGGCAACCTTGTGACGGATAACAACGGTGCCCAGAGGCTTCTTGTCCTGATGCTATCGGCATCAACACTTGGTCTGGGCTTCGCGGTCTGGGCGGCTTTGCTCAAGAGAAGGTATGCGAATTTTCGGGCCTAAGGCCGCCACTGGCGCGACGGGATCGACACAAGGCCCGCCCGGCGGATGCTCGCGGCGATCGCAGCGAAGGGCCCGCCAGGTCAGAGGCAGGGTTCCTGGCAGACAGAACAGAACCTTGTGGTGCTTTCAGTCGGGGCGCGCCGATGCTGCCTCCCGGGGCAATGGATCGAGCCGCGCGGCGGGACCGGCATGCCGCCAGTGCTCGCGGACGCCGCGGGACACTCCTGACAGTTGGTTAACGCCAGCTCACTAACCCATTGATTCATATAGATCGCAAGGATGTCCCGGCCCGGGACACGCGAGTGTCCCGCGCTCGCGCCCGGTCTTCAAAGAATGAAATCCCCCTCGCTCAATCCGGTCGAGAATGACAGCAGGATCTCGCTGTCGATCCGCCTGTCTCCGTCCGTGTCGATCTGGAGCAGGGTGTTGATCCCGCCCAGCTCGACGGCCCTCAGGGCCGGGATGCCGGGGAAGGCCGCGTCGCCCACGTAGCGCAGCACGCCGGGCAGGGGGGCGAGGTTGATCACGTCGATACCCGGCTCGAAATCCTGGATCACGTCGCGCCTCGCCCCCACGGCCGAGTCCGCGGTCGAGGCAAAGCGGAACTCGTCCACGCCAAGCCCGCCGTTCAGGATGTCACGCCCGCTTCCACCATCGAGCGTGTCGTTGCCCGAACCCGCGAGCAGGATGTCGTCGCCGCCTTGGCCCGCCAGGTCGTCATCATCGCCGCCGCCGCGCAGCATGTCGTTGCCGTCGCCCCCCAACAGGTCGTCGCGCCCGATGCCTCCGTAAAGCGTGTCCGCCCCGTTGCCGCCGATCAGGCTGTCCTCGCCGCCACTGCCGAAGAGAATGTCGTTGCCGTCGCCCCCGTCGATCAGGTCCTGCCCGTCGTTGCCGATCAGAAGGTCACCGCCCGCATCCCCGGCCACCTGGTCGTCCCCGTCTCCGCCGCGCAGGGTATCGTCGCCCGCGCCGCCGCTCAGGTGATCGTCCCCCGCGTCGCCCAGTATCGAATCCGCGCCCTCGCCGCCGCCGATCTCGTCCGCGCCGCCGAAGCCGCGCAGCACATCCGCATCCTCGCCGCCTTCGATCAGGTCAGTCCCGGCGGCCCCGATGATCGTGTCCGCGCCAGTCCCGCCTGAGACGCGCCCAGTACTGACCCCGTTCAGCAGCGCCCGGTAGGTGTCGTTCCCGGCGCCAAGCTGGACCGGCCCGTCGATCACGCCGAGGTTCGTCAGCGCATCACCGTACCCGCCGAACGCAACCTCGCCGAACATCTGGCCTGCGTTGCGTATCGTCACGGTCCCGCTGGCGCCGACCGCATGCACGGCATTGTCCCGCGCGTTGAGAGTGCCGGTATTGATCACGTGACCGCTGCCCGTGACGTAGAGCGCGGCCGAGACGGTCTGGCTCCCCGTTGTGACATCGGACCTTCCGGTGCTGCGCAGCACACCTTCGTTGACCACGATGGCGCCTGCGCCGGATATCTCGACCGCATGCTGCGCCTGGATGGATCCGGTTGTCTGCAGGACCTGCTTGTTTCCCCCGAGGGCGACGCCGGTACGCACTGCGCTGACAGCGCCGTCGTTCGTCGCCGTCGACCGGTTGCCGCTCAGCGCGATGCCGGCAGGGCCCTGGGCCGAGATGAGACCGTAGTTTTCAATACGCCCGCGCGGCGCATCGAGAACGACGCCATCGAGGGACGCGTAGACGGAGGCGCCATATCCCAGCGTGACCGCGTTTGCGGCGGCGTCCGTCGTGACGATATCGGTGATCCCGGCCCCCCCGGCGAGGATGGTCCCGTTTACGAACAGAACGCTGCCGATGGTGTCCTGGAACTGGAAGCCGTCATTCGTGGCCGAAAGGACCTCATGCTTTGGGACGAGATAGACGCTTGCATCGGTTGTGGCCGGAAAAGTCTGGCTTCGGTTGGTGATGACGATGGGTTGCACGGCGTCACGTCCTTCAAAGGCCCGCGCCGATACTGGCCCTGCGTGGTAAACAAATCCCTAGGGCCAGAGGACACGTTTGTGTCAG